>JBAGRP010000001.1:625294-937941 GCA_036924855.1 Nitrobacteraceae bacterium AZCC 2146 | reverse complement strand
GCGGCCCCTATGATGACTTCCGCCACCTGGTCATCGAGGGGGTAATTCTCCAGCCAAAAGCTTTAGTTGCGGCGAAGGCTAAACTCACATGCTTCCCGGACTATCGGCTCGTGGAGTCGGAGCGTAAATCAACGGACCAGCCGAAAGCAGTCGGCTGGATCTCGCATCGCGGCAAGGATTATTCAGCCAACCTTCACATGCCAGCTGATGTCCTCAATCCAGTCTTACAAATGATGGCAGCCGGAAAATACCGTTATGTTTTCATGGAGGCGGAAAAGAGCTACCGCGGCGAAGCCGCTATTCGCCTCTATAGATTTTCTGAGCTTCTGACTGATGATGATCTGTCTGGGTGAGATCAGGCATTCATGTCACCGGCCCCCGGCGAGCACCCGGTGACATACTAGCACAGCCAGCGTAGCCTGCTAGGGGAGCACAGTTTTAGGCGAAGATGGCAAGCGGCCCAGAATTTAAGGGTGAATAATGACCTATGAAGAGAGTGTCACAGTCGAAGCCGAGCGCGAGGCAATGCGCCTGGTCGGTCGACCGTATATCAAGCCGAGCGTAGCCGGATATTTTGCTTTTGCTGCCGGCTTTGGCGTGTCCGAAGTATACTTAGGGCTCGCTCGCGTTCCGTCACTGGCGATCGGGTTCGTATTGTTCGCGTGCGTAGTCTTTATCTTGGGGTCTTGGGAGCGGCGGTTTCAACGAATTGCATCGAACGAATGGCTCCGCATCGACCGCGAGAACGGCCTGAGATCACAGTCACGCGCTCCTGCGCAATGACCGTCCTATGACATTCAGGAGGGCTCACTCGGAGGAGCCACACCGGATTGCAACGTAACCCAATTTCTACCCGCGAGAAGTTCCTGTCCGTCATGCAGCAAGAATGATTCTATTGCACCGGGCCGAAGGACTGGCTGCTGCACCAAAAACGGAACGAGGGCCTTCACTTTTGTTCGCCCGTCATCCCAGCGGGGGACATCCTGTAGGTGAACATCTGTCCGCCGCGGAGGTTCACCTGGAAATCTGACTTCCAGCGCTAACGATCTAAAGGGTTCAGCTATGTCAGTTTCAATCTGGAATAGGAATACGAGTTGCGCCAAATTGACGCGATCAACGGGTATCCCAATGTCCGTAGTGTAGATGCCTGCCGCTGTGAACTTGCCGTTCAGGGCAATAAGGAGATCATCACAGATTAAAACAGATGCAGACCGAGAACTCATGATTTGACCGAAGGTGTTGCGGAGACAAGCGGGTGTGTAGTCATCCAACTGGACGCTCCAACAACTGGAGCCGCGCTTCCAGTCGACATCGGAACAGGCGAAAAGAGGCGACTTGTTAAGACAATTCTGTCTTGAGGCTCATAGCCAGCATAGGCATGAGAATTAACAGTAGTCGATAAAGTATCCTCGTTCCCATGCACAACGATTTCTATATCGCCGTCCAATGCTTCTACCAATTCACCAAATGTTTTCATGGTCCAATTGCCAGGACCCCTTAGATTTTTTGATAGCCACCCCTCATCTCTACCAAGGCTCTTCGCCAATTCGGCCTGCGTTTTCCCCTGGTCGCGGCGACGACGCCAAAGATTCAGTACAGCTTCAAACGCGATGCTTTTTGCACGAGCTACGCCATAGTCAGCTCGTTGTTCTGGAGTCAGAGGTGCGAGTTCAGATAGCGAAGGCATCGCAATTCTCCGTGACGTAGTCATAAATTTTAGTGCCCTTGAAGGGCGGATGAGGGAAAAGCTTATTCCATGCACTCATGCAGTCGGACTTAGCTTCCTTCCAGTTCTCAGAATTTCGCTTGCCTAGAAACGACCTGGTCCGCATATGACTTGCGACGATTGTATCCGGCTCAGCGAAGACAAAGAATATTCTAACCTGCGCTCCGGGTTCAATCATGAGCATTTCCCAGACTTCAGGTTTTGGCGGGAAGATCGGCTTGAGAAATCGCGGTTTCCCTTTCACATCCGCCCACACTCGGCCGCCAACTGTCCATGTCTCAAAGATATCTCGCACCCTGCCTTGCAGGCCGAGAGCAGCGAAAGCCGAATTTGTATCGGTGAGATCTTTCACAGCCTGAGACCCCAAGTAGAGCCTGCGCCGCGGCAGTTGCCGACGCGGCTTGTAAGTTACGAGATGTCCGGCCTGCTCAAGCGCCGCCAATTCTGCCGGAACATCATAGGAAGTTGACATATATGTCAATCTGCAGGAGAAGCTATGGGAGGAAAAGATTAATATGCTGTAATGCAACCTGCGGTAATTGGAAACCTTAGTCAACCGCGAGTCGCTCATCGGCGAGCCGACGGAAACGAGATTTCGGAACTCGGCCGACCCGCGAGGACGACCGGTAGCGCCCGACTCTCCCGGACCCAATATCTAGGACGGTTTGCCTACTGACCAGAGCTGCGCTTTGATGCGCGGATGACGAACCAACCCGTCCGTTTTCTAGGCCACCAACCGTTCCGGCCCACGCCAATCGCGGTGCTGACCGAGCGTGGGACGGTCCGCACCCGTAAGGTTCCAGGTCACTGGCGCCAGAGCTACCAGGCCGGCGGCCCGGCGAGCTGGATACGGAACGGCTTCGTCACGGTCGGCGTGCATTGCCTGACAGGCGCGTGCCGCCATCAGGCCACTGTGGATCTCGCAACGCTGCCGCAGGAGCTGACGTGGGTGCAGATCGGGCGGCACATGCTATGCGAAGAGTGCGGCGGGGTTGGCGCTGTGAATTTCGAACCGCACTGGCACACCAACACGCAGCATGTGGCGCCGTTCACCGCCGGTTGGAAAGCCCGGACTTAGATCGCCCCTTGCGCGCTCCGCCCCCCGAAGCGCGGGCGCTCATGAAATCGCCGACCAGACACCTTTATTGATGTCAAACTTGATGGAGCCTTCGTCTCGCATCTTGAGTAAGAGCGATTGACAGGCCTCCTGATTGGCGATGTTCGCCCGCTTCATGACTTCGGAGATCTTCATCGGCTTCTCGCGCAACGCAGCGATAACTTTCTCTCGGTCGTTTAGCATTTGAGCGTCCTGGTTCAGAGTGATCGGCGACAATAGCGACCACGGGCAAGAATGCCATTGCCTAGCGTCGCCGCTCATCATCCGGATGCATCCAGACGTGATTGTTGTTGGGCTTTGAACCTTTGGCGCCTGGCGGTGACCCATGGTCTGGGCCCGAGCCCGGGCTCCGGGAGACTGAGCATGGTCGAAGCCACAGAAATCGCACCCATTGTTGTCGCGCAGGCTAAAGCCTCGACCAGCGGTTTCGTCCCGGTCGCGATATTTTGCGGAGTGGGGCTGCTGCTATCGTTGGCCGTGCTGATCCTTGACCAATACGCGCCTGGCGATTGGTTCTGAGTCGCCCGTGAATTGTCTCGCTATTGCTGGCGGGCAGGCGCAAACCTTACTCAGGCGCTCGGGCGAAACCACAGCGGAGGCCGTCATGGACGGAAACATCTTCAACAGCAGCGGCAGCCATGTTGGCAAGGTGCTTGGCCCAAAGATTTTCGACCTTAAGGGCAACAGGCTCTATGACCTCAAAGGCCTCAAGATATACAAGCTTTCTGGCGAACTGGTCGGCCACCTGGCGGATGCACGCGTCTCTGAAAAGCACTTAGACAAATCGACCGACAAGCTTTTTCTCTAACTGCGTCTGTTGAGCAGGTTTGCTTAAAATCCATATCCCTTGCGGGGCGCTTTTGCGCGTCTGGTTTGCCGTCGATGTCAGCTTGCGATTGAATGCTAGATTAACCACGCCTGCAGCGACGCAGGCAGGGAGCCTTTCATGCTAGAGGTCCTCGTAGGCATCTCTTTTGCGTTTGTCCTCCTCGAATTTGCCGATGAATGGCACCAACGCCGACTTAGTAAAAGACGCCTTGCTGTAATTCGGGAGCAAGCACCTCTTTTGAGACGCCCTTGGGACACGCTGCGCGGCCGATGGATTGAAAGCGAAAGCGATAGTCAGTTGCCCACCAAGCCGAAGAGCAATTAGCGGCAGTTTTTCTTTGAACCTTCCATCGGCTTGACCCGACACATGGTCGCTGGGGGATTTTAGGGCCCAGTATTTAGCCAACGCCCCTGGGCGATCATATTCCGCCTCAGGTGGCGTTGTGCGTTGAGCGTCTGCCCTGGTCCTCCGGTCACCGGAGCATAGACAGGCCCCGCCTTGGGGGGACAGAGGGGATGTGTGGGCGGGGCCTAACGCGCCGAAATGTCCGATCGGCGCCCAAGTTAACTGCCAGCGATTAAATACGTTCCTAGCGGAATAAGGGCGCCGTCCTAAACGACAGCGCGCTACCGATCGCCGATCTCAAGACAGCGTCACCGCTCGTCTGACGCCTCCGCAGGCCTGACGGCTTGACGCTCTTGGGCTGATCTGCCCCGACCAGCCGCAATCGCCGTAGGTCGCCGAATGACGCGCCCGTCATGGGTGCCTCCCTTTAGGAAAATTATAGGTTGTTCCAGCGCGATTGACGCAACCTAGCTTTACGTCTTGGGGTTGTCCAAGTATGGTCTCGCCTCAAACGGGAGAAGCGATATGGACGCAATTTTGGCTGGCAGATTCGCCTGCAGCCCACTCAGATCGCTCAGACATCGGATCGCCAATGCGATCTATCCGCGCCTCCCGCGCTACCGCGAAATGCAGATCAGATTGCAGCAGCAAGAGGCTGAGATAGCGCGACTGCGCGCGACGGCGGCGGCTCCTACCTATCAGAAAATGGGGCCGGTTCAGCACCGACCTTTTGATCATTTTCCGGCTCTTAAAGTTGGTCGATCCGATGCTTTCCCAGCCGTTTCCGACGACTTGATCAAGCGCATCAAGACGGCCTACAGGGCGGCCCACGTAACAGAAGTTGGGCCAACCGACTCCGCATGGCTGAGTGAATTCTCTACGCAAAAGAGCGGCATCGATCGACTCTTGCTCAACGGCGGCATTGGACAAATTGGCGCAGCGCTCGCCAATCCGCTGAGTAACCATCTTTTTCACGGCTTCGATTCATTGACAGCCGATGAGACAAATGACCCGCCGGTTCTGCAATGGCGCGCGGAATGGATATACGACAATCTGCTTCGCTTTGCTGAGGCCCTTGGGGTCCGGCGGATGTCGAACCCGGAATCCATTGCCGATTCATTTCCACCGCTAGAAGTGCTCCTCGAAAGCATCGATGACGCCGTTGGATTTAGGGTCGTTTTCCCTAACCCCTTTCAGAACGAAGCTGGCCTGCTGACATCGCGCGGCATCGCGACCTACCGCGCCGTGCAGGCCCTATATCAGGCGTGGCGCATCCGACAGACCACGGGCACCGGACAAGTCAGAGTTGTCGAAATCGGAGCTGGTACGGGGCGCACAGCATTTTACGCCCGAAACTTCGGGATCGACAATTACACCATCATCGACCTGCCGATGACGAACATCGCTCAAGCATACTTTCTCGGAGCAACTCTCGGCGGAGATGCAATTGCTCTTTACGGCGAGCAAAGCACTGAGCATCGGATTTCAGTTCTGCCAGCCGCAACGTTCTTTGGATCAGATACCAAATTCGATCTAGTCGTGAACGTCGACTCCCTCACGGAAATGTCAGCTGCCACTGCCGTGAGGTACGTCTCTGAGATAAAGATGCGCTCAAAAGCCTTTTTGTCGATCAATCACGAAGCAAATCCCTTTACCGTAGGGGAGATTGCGAAGTCGATCGCGGCCGCCGCCTCGTCAAGGGAGCACCACTGGATGCGGCGTGGTTATATTGAAGAGACGTTCAGATTTTAGAACCGCGAATCGAACGTCGCGGAAAATAGCATACTGACGATGCTTGTAGCCGTCGGATCACCGGCACTACCGAAGTGGACATTGTCCGTGAGTGAACTAAACACGGTCCCAGTAATGCCATTTGTTCCGATGAAATTTGTATACTTACCGGCGGCTCCTGTGTTGTCATACAACTGAGAGTTTGGAGCAATTCGCATCCGCACAGGCATGGGAACAGTCACCCCGCAAGCTAGGTTTGGTCCGCCTGATGCGCTCTGAATGTAGAGCCAGCGCTGGTACGCGGCCTTCCAGTACAGCCTCTGGCATTGAGGCAACTCAACATCATCCGGCCGCAGCAACTGCGGAAGTTCTGCCGAAGTTGGCAACTGAATCCCCGGCAGCACGACAAGTCCAGTGATAGCGACGACATTTCCATTCGTCGCGGCATTGTTCGGCGCGACCGTTGCGTGAGCGAAGTAAACCTGGAGATTGACGCCAACACCCGTATCGGTCAGCCACGTCCCTGTCGTCAATGCGGCAAGCGTGACGGTGACGTAGGTCCAGGTGTTCGCCGATGCGATACTGAAAGTGGCGTTTTGATTGTATCGCTCCGGCGAGGGCCGCCTTGCGCGGAGCGATGGAGGGTGAAGACATAGGCGTATGACTGACCATACGCCTAATTCGAAGGTCTCCCGACTGGAAGTTGTCTCGACGGGCGCTCGACGCCGTTGGACATTGGAGGAAAAGCAGCGGATCGTTGCCGAGAGCTATGGCGGGCCACGATTGGTGTCAGTGACGGCTCGGCGCAATGGGTTGTCTGCGAGCCAATTGTTCACGTGGCGCCGGTTGGCGCGCGAAGACCAGCTGAGCGGGGATGCCGTGCCGGCGCTTGTTCCTGTGGAGATCGCCTTTACGCCGGCTCCGGCCTCGACGTGCACACCACAGCCGCCGTCGTCGCCTCCTGCGCAGCGTGCAAGAGTCGGAATAATCGAGATTGAGCTTAGCGGCGGCTGTCGCGTTCGCGTTGACCGGGATGTTGACGCCGAGGCACTGCAGCGGGTGCTTGAGCTTCTGAGGCGGCGATGATCCCGATCCCGAGCGGCGTCAGGGTCTGGATCGCCACCGGCCACACCGACATGCGCCGCGGCATGCAAAGTCTGGCCCTGACGGTTCAGGAGGGCTTGAAGCGCGATCCTCATGCCGGCGATCTCTATATCTTCCGGGGTCGCCGCGGCGATCTGGTCAAGATTTTATGGCATGACGGGTTAGGCATGTCGCTCTATGCCAAACGCCTGGACCGCGGCAAGTTCATCTGGCCCTCAGCATCCGCTGGTGCGGTGTCGGTCTCAGCGGCCCAGATGGCTTATATGCTGGAAGGGATCGACTGGAGAAATCCGCAACTAACATGGCGACCGCAGAGCGCCGGCTGAGCCAAATAAAATATTGGATCACGTGGATTTTAGGGCGTCACAAATCACTGAATTTATGATTCTCTCGTTTGCATGGACACGGCTCCCGACGCCCCTCCCGACGACATAGCCGCTCTGAAAGAGGCGTTGGCGACCGAGCGCGCGAAGACGCTGGATATTGCGGCGGAGCTCGCGGTCGCCCATGCGAAGGCATCGGAAGACAGCGCGCTGATTGCCCAGCAAAAATTACGGATCGCCAAGCTCGAGCGCCAGATCTACGGACAGCGGTCAGAGCGTTCGTCTCGGCTGATCGACCAGTTGGCGCTGACGTTCGAAGAGCTGGAAGCCAACGCCACCGAAGACGAGCTTGCGGCCGAGAGAGCCGTCGCCAGGACGACAATTGTACGCGGATTTACGCGCACGCGCCCCGAACGCAATACGTTCCCCGATCATCTTCCCCGCCAGCGCGTGGTGATCGATCCGCCAACGGCGTGTGAATGCTGCGGCGGCAATCGCTTGCGCAAGCTCGGCGAAGACGTGACCCGGACGCTGGAATCGGTGCCGCGCCAGTGGAAAGTGGTCGAGACGGTGCGCGAAAAGTTCACCTGCCGGGATTGCGAGAAAATCAGCCAAGCGCCGGCGCCGTTCCATGTGATTGCGCGGGGCTGGGCGGGACCGAGCCTGCTCGCGATGGTTCTGTACGAGAAGTTCGGCCAGCATCAGCCGTTGAACCGTCAGGCCGAGCGCTATGCCCTTGAAGGCGTGCCGATCAGCCTCTCGACCATGGCCGACGCCGTAGGGGCGTGCTGCACGGTGTTAGAGCCGCTGTCGCGGCTCTTGGAAGCCCACGTCATGGCAGCCGAACGCCTCCATGGCGACGACACCACCGTGCCCGTGCTCGCCTTGGGCAAGTGCGATGTCGCTCGATGCTGGGTCTATGTGAAGGACGACCGCCCCTTCGGCGGCTCAGATCCGCCGGCGGCGATGTTTTATTACTCGCGCGATCGAAGTGGTGAGCATCCGCAGGCGCATCTGGCCAAATACACCGGGATCCTCCAGGCCGACGCCTTCGGCGGATACATCAAGCTCTACGAGCCCGAGCGAAGTCCTGGGCTTATCAGGGAAGCGGCCTGTTGGGTCCATGCCCGGCGCCCGTTCTTCGCCATGGCGGATCTTGAGGAGAACGCGCGGCGCAAAGCGGCCGGAAAGAAGGAGATCGTCATCTCGCCCGTCGCCATGGAGATCGTGCGCCGCATCGACGCTCTGTTCGAGATCGAGCGCTCCATCAAAGGCCAAAACGCCGACCAACGAAAGGTTGTTCGCCAGGCGCAGAGCGCGCCGCTCGTCGCCGATCTGGAAGCCTATATGCGCGAGCAATGCGCCAAGCTCTCCCGCGGTCACGATCTGGCCAAGGCCATGAACTACATGTTCAAGCGCTGGGCCTCCTTCACACGCTTCCTCGACGATGGCCGCGTCTGCCTCTCGAACAATGCCGCCGAAAGAGCGCTGCGCGGCATCGCATTGGGCAGAAAGTCGTGGTTATTCTGTGGGTCCGACCGCGGAGGGCGCCGAGCCGCCGCCATGTATAGCCTCATCGTCTCTGCCAAGATGAACGACGTCGACCCTCAGGCCTGGCTCGCCGATGTACTCGCTCGCATCGCCACCCACCCCGCCCACAGGCTCGATGAGCTGCTGCCCTGGAACTGGAAGACTGCGCAACAGCAAGGCCTTGCGGCGCAGGCGGCTTGATGGGGCACGTCAACAAAGTCAGCCACGTGTTCACTCTCAGCCATGTCGCTGAGATGTTCGGTGAAGACGAGGAATGGCTGTTCGAGGTCGCCGAAGAAATGGACACCGAGGATGGCCAGCTATGGGTCGTCGGCGTCGGTGAAGACGGGGTGATGGCGTTCACCGATGACGGGATCGAGAACCTCAAAGAGCTGATCGCAATCCACAAGGACACCCCCAGCATCATCGAAAAACGCCGCCAAGCGCTCGCCGCGATGATGAAGCCGAAGACCGAAGAGCCCGACGAGATCTAACCGCTAACCGGATAGATCAGCGCGCTTGCGGCCTACAGCGCATGGTTACTTTTGATTTGCCGCCGCTGTCGAATTATAAGCATAGACCGAATACGTACCAGTCACTGCGGCTTTGAACCAAAAGGCTACGGTGACGGGCTTTGCAGAAGCCGTTCCCCACATGGCGCGGGCTAACCGCGAACCTTCAATGAAGGTCGAAAACAGACCTAGATCACTGCCGATGCTGGCTTGAGCTGTTGTGACAGTTGCTTGCAGGGCAAACGGAATACCGGCAATGCCGCTCGCTACTCGCTGCGCAGACCATGCACTAGTGCCAGTTTTCTGCACCTGCCAGTTATCAGTGATGTAAATATTTTGCGAGCCGGTGGGCAGAGAAACTGCCGTACTTCCGTTCTGCTGGCTGATCCCGTGATGGCCATTCACCTGCATGCCGCTGTAGGCCATCGCGTCGAACGGCGCGGCGTATGCATTGCTACGCGCCTGCGCCTGTTGGGTCGAGTTGAACGACTGCGCGGTATCAGTACGCACAAAGTCCGTATCAGCACGCACCGCCGCCGTGCCCAGATCACCTCGGAACTTAAATGACTGGTAATTGGTGCCGTCCGACCAGATGAGCGCGCCCTGATTCTGCGCCAGTACCAGCGTTGCAGCAGTGTCGATCGTCGAGGTGGAGGGCGTGATAGTGACAGCGCCAGCGCCCTTGTTCTTCACGAAGACTGCCCAACCGTCCATGAACAGGTTCGAGACCGACGCCTGAGCCAGCGACACCGCAATCGCGCTCGCATTGCTATAGGTGACTACATAACCGAGATCGCTGTTGTTCAGCGTGTCCGTGGTGCCGGTGACCGCACGAGTACCGCGCACACCGTCCATGTCATCTGCCGACTCGATGAAGCGGACCTGCGCCGTACCGGAGAGAGGAATCCGGCTGGTGCCGAGCGTGCCGGAGATGCGCGACGCCAAGATCGTTGTGCGTGCCAGCGTGGTCCCCGACGCCGTGTAGACGCCGCGGCCGATCTCCCAATTGTTGCCGTCCACAATATTGTACGTGTAGGTCCGGCCGTCCATCGCGCCGGCTTCCGACGGCAGCATGAAGAGTTGGGAATAGACCGCGCCGAGCGTGATCGGGGTGGAGTTTCCGGTCGCTGCGGTGAGAACGCGGACGAGTGGAACTTTATGCGACATGATATTCGTTTCCTATCTATTCGCAGACTGCGCCGAAGCCGCAGCCGCTGAAGCCCATGGTGTCATCGTCGTTCGTCGGCGCGGTCGCGGGCTGTTGCGATTGCTGTTCAGCCTGGGCTGCCGCCTTCGGCGCTTCCTTCGTCTGTTCGGTCATTTGCTGTCCTCATGATTGGTTGTCGGTGGTGCTGCTCGCGTCACGGTCTGGTCCGGAGATACCGGCCTATCGCTGTTGTCGATGACGGTTCGAAGATTCATTTTTGTCAGCCTTTAAGTCGCCCGAATCTCGGAAGCATCCTCAACGGGCCAGCGCACAACTATAAAAGCGCACTGGCCTTGCAAACTTGCCCTGTCCTCGTCCCCCCCAGCCCTGAGGGCAGGGCCGTTTCTTTTCGCGCCAGTACATCCGTGATCGCGAATTTCTGAACGTCAGTCGACGTGATAGATGCGCCCGCTGCCGGCGCTCTGTCCTACATCCGCACCGCGCCGCCTTTTTCCCACCAATGAACGGGAGTGGGGTCGATCGAAAAATTCGCGGCCCCGCGCTTCCCCAATCGATCGCGCAAGTCGCGCGCCATGTGCTGCTTTCGATCCTGCGGACTGCGATTGCGCTCTTGAGCTTCGCGGAGCTTTCTCCGCTTGTAAAACAGCAGCACAGCAGTCACCGAGGGCACTTCAGCTCCTCGGTGCACACTCTCTCGCCCATCGCGGGTCCGAATGATGCAGACGCGTTCCTCGGCGCGAACAATGATTTTCTTTGCGTAGTTCATGATGGTTCCCTTCAGCGGAATTTCGCCGGAATTTCTTTCAGATCAAGAAAGCCGTCCTTTGCCTTGTCGCGCAGATACATCGCCAATCTCGATTGCGAGTCGAGGGGGTGTCCGAGCGCAAGCAACTGCGATGGCGAGAGTGGGCTCCACGCGATATCCTTGTCGTTGAGCGCGTCAGCGAGTGTCTGATAGGCCAGCATGGACTCGCGTAGATCCATCAGCTTGGCGCACATGTCGCGGACCAGGCGCCTGTGCTCGCCACGGACCTGGTCACAGACTGCCAACGAGGCTTTGCCCCGTTCTGCACTGAGGCGCGTCTCGATCACTGATTTCGCCTGTTTGATAGCTGCGATCATAACCTGCTGCTCTCGAATTAGAGCGGCAGTCGGATATGCGGATCCACCCGGAGCAACGTCCCCAACCAATACGGCGACCTTTTCGGACATCTGCGAGGGACGCGCACGGAAGGCAACTTCATCTCGCCGGAGTTGCGTTTCCGCGTCTTGCAGCGAGGCAAGCAAATTCGTCTTGCGCGCCACCAACTCGGCATAAGCCGGAGATGCTTCCGCAAGCGAGGGTACGATGAATTCTGTCTCGGTCGGCTTTTTCGCGGCGAACGCCATGCGCAGTCCCTTCGTTGTTTAACGAAGCAGACACTAGGCCCGGATTTTTCCCACTTTAATGATTTCGAGGGAAGATTTCCGGCGCTTTCGTCGGAGGCGTTCGATCGTTGTTTTCAAAGATTGAAAGTCGGTCGCGATCGTGGCCGCCACTCTGGCGAGCGCATCGTTCTCAGATTTCGCCAGTCCCATGGCGAGTAGCTCTTCTGCGTCCCGAAGCAGCTTGCGATCGTTCGTCGGGTGGCGGCCGGCGGACTGCTGATAAAGCGCACGCAGCGCTCGGCGGAATGCAGCCCTGGTCTCCGGCGGAAGCGAGCTTTCCGACAGGCGCTGAAGGTCAATAGCCACGATCGCCACCGCATCGATACCGGCCGGCGCCTTATGGGATGATGGTGGGGGGCCGTCACTCATCGAAGTGCTCGTCCTTCGCTTCGCGGGTTTCAACCTTTCGTTTCCGCGGATCCGTAAGACCAAGATCGGCCATGTACCCGCGAAGCTGTGTATGCCTTGACGCTTGGAATCGAGCGGGTGCGAGACGCATCTCCTGCCACAGCTCGCAGAATGCTATGGCCGATGGTTCAAGGCTTGCGTCAAGCCAATGGGCCGGCGTGATGTATTTCTTCCAAGCGACCCGCGCCTCGCCACGCAGATGCTTTGGCATGGCCAGCGGTCCGAAGGCGTTTGCGGCTTTTTCGGCGCTCGCGCTCGTCTCGGCAGCGCTACCGTGCCGGGTAGGGCGATGCGTGCCATCGATAAGGCGTAGGTGCGGAGGCTTTGGTCTGCGTCCTTTAGCCATATTTCAAATTCCGAAATCTAATTTTGGTTTTTTGCGAAGTTTTGAACCCATGCGGTCTAGGAACCCTTTTAATCCAAGACGAAGACCACCCCTCCCCAGGGGCGGAGCTCGATGCAACCGCTGCCCATGCATCAGGAACCTTTTTTGAGGGCGATTATGATGGGTGCGGTATCCAAGCGGTCCGTAGCCCTGAGCAGTTGAGAACGACATCCACCCCACCTTCATCGGACAGATCCACCGACGAACTCGGCCAAGATGCGCGCAGCAGCTGCGGCGTGGTCCTCATCGACCATCGGCAGGGATCGCCAGCAGCAGTCGCCGCCGCGTGAGGTGTGACCCACAATGAAACGCGGCGAGCCGTCGACCCGGTCGGCGCTGGCGTGCACGGTCACCACGCCACCAAGGCGCCGGACGTCCGCCGCAAATATCGGCCTGGGACGGGCCTCGCGGCGTGTGCTGTTAGGGCTCATGCCGCACCTCGCCGCGACAGTTGCGACAGTGCGTTTGCGACAGTCCGACGAACTGGCGCAAACGGGGAGATTTTTCCGTCACCGCTGTCACCGGTGACAAATCGACCTTCTAAACCCCTATATGCGCGTATTAGTAACGTAGGAAATTTAAGTAGTGACAGTGGTGACAGCGATGACAACCGCTGCACGGTAGAGATTTTCGGCGTCACCGCTTGGTCCAGTGTCACTAGTGTTGTGCTGGTGACTGAGCCAGCGCGCCTAACATTCTGACCCGGAACGTCGGGCCTCGATTCGAATTGCTGGTGACAAATCGTCATTGCTGTACCTCGCTGCGCCTGTATCGCCATGCTCGCTTGTCAACGGTATTCAACCGTGCCAGGCCTCGGCGGCACGCCTTCTGGCAGTCCGCCAGCCCATTCGGGCATGTCCGCCACCGTGCCCGCCACGCGGCTGGCGCTGCAGCAGGCGAGCGCCAGACCCGCAATCACCAGCACAGCACCTCCGAAGAAACGAGATCCTGCATGCACGCTGTCCTCGATTCTGATTATCGGGATCGAGCATCAACCTGAGTGCGTTCAACGCAGTGGTGTGGCGTATGTTGCATCATGCCCGCGGCATCAGGCCCTTCCGGAATGCGATCATTCATAGATCCACCCGCCTCGGACACCCCCAGCTCTGAGCGCGCGCGGCGTTGCCGGCATGTCCGGCGGGCAAACTACCGACCAGGCTGTCCCGCTGCTGGAAGCGGTGCGCCGCCGACCGATATGGCGCCGGCCGGTTTGGGGACGACCGGCTTTTTCCGCGGCGCCGTGGCGGCCGCGGGGACGGGCGGAGGTGACGGTGGCTTGGCGGATGCGAGCGGCGGGGGCGACGGCGGCTTGACCGATGCGACAGCTACGGTGCTTTGCAGCAGATCGATTTTTGCGGTCAGGCGCGATACTTCGTCGGACAACCTTCTCAGTTCGGCCTGCTGAGCCGACAGCAATTGCGTGGCCGACTGCAGGGTCTCGGACGTCTGCTGCTGAAACGCCTGAAAGTCAGAGGAGGCAACAAGGCCGGTGTCGCTTGCTGCGACGGGAGCCGCCGCCGAGCCAGGCGTGGACGCGAGGGATGGGATCTCCAAGATCCGATCGCCAAAAGTAAGCCAGGCGAAACCGGCGGCGCCCGCGATCACGACTAGAACGGCGGCAACCGCAAACCCTCTGGAGGATCTGCCCCGACTTAGGTGGACTGGCGGAGTTCCCACGTCGATCTGGTCGGCCAATGACTTGCTCGCTTCGATGGTGCGTCTGTTGCTTCCCGTCTCTTAGTTTGCTCGACGTTCTACCACAACGATAAACGCAGAAACCCCACAGGCATGAGTCGCCGGGGATTCTCCGCCTGTCGCCGGGATGATGCCACGGGTGGAAACCATCCACCTAGGCTGATTTGTTCATTCGCTTTAGTTTGGCGTCGGTGGCCTCGATGGACGTCGCAAGCTCCAGGATAGCCTTCGACAGCAGCTCGATGGCTTCCTTCTCGTCCTGCGATCGCGCGGCTCGAAGTGCATAGTTTTTTGCTGACGATAGCGACATCCGTCGATCCTCCCCGTAGCCGGCGGCAGGTTGATGCCGCGATCCGCAGACGGCGGCGAGAACACCTGCCTCAACAAAAACCCGCCGGGTTGAGGCGGCGGGTTCGTTTGTTTCTCGCGGTACAATTTACGCGGTTCCGCGATTGAGGTTAGCGTACCGAGGGCCGGTTAAAAAATGATTCAACCGGCGCGTTCCGGGGATCAACGGGGGACACCTAGCTTTTGCCCGCAATCGCCCCTATATTTGCATGGTCGCAAGACGATGGCGCTGAAACTCATAGCGGACTGCGGGCAGACCCGGGGGCAGTACCCGGCGCCTCCACCTCAGCAGCCCAGGTCGCACTCCGGTGAGGCCGATTTTGCCGGAAGGCAGGATTCGCGGGCTGCTCAGGCGGGGGCGAAACAGGATCGATGGCCGCGAAGAAGCTATGAATTGTGCCCGGCATGATACCGCCGTTATCGGGTCAAAACCTAAATGCAAACGATAACGTTCGCATGAACGAAGTGCGCCTCGCGGCGTAACCGTTCGGGGTAGGTCCACCTTGCAACAGAACGGCCATGGCCGCGTCAACCTTCGGGTTGGCGCGGCTTTTATTTGTGCCCGGTTACCGGCGTAACCCGGACAGGGTGCTCAGCCCTTGTCGCCGGCGATGGCGCGATCAATCGCGTCGATCAGCGTCTGGATCTCGATGAACCGGTTGCGGGCGCGTTCGGCCTTGTCGCGGTCGAACGGTGCCGCCAGCACTTTGGCGAAGGCATCGCGTTCCTCGACCATGCGCTCGCGCGCCCTGTTCAGCGTCTCAACCCGTTCGCTCATGATCTGTCCTGACGCCTTTGGATCGGAAGCGCAGTGATGCGCGCGACACGGCAGGATAGCGAGACAAATCGGTGCGATCTTCAGACCTGCTAATGCCTGGTCTTGCTGCCCGTGAGGAACGGCCGCCTCGCGGTTTCGTGTTTCTCGTAGAGCTCGAGCCAGCGCCGATCCTCCGTCCGCATCCATTTGTCGTGGGAAACGCCGGGCAACGGTCTGCTGTCGCTGATCGCCTCATCGAGCCGGATGAACTCGAGAGTCTCCTCGGCCGACAGCCCGATCAACACCCGGTTGCCGGCGCAATCCATTTCATAACGGTCGTCATCGTCGCACATGGTTGCAATTGAGCAAAGCGGCGGTATCCGTCAACGCGATTACTAATTTAACCTAACTGATCAACCTTACCTGCCGGGCTACGAGGTAATTTTAATTTTACCATCTTGCGCGCGCAATATCTGCGCATCGCTAGCGGACGTCCTCTTGCTGGCCCTGGCGTGATGCCGGCAATCGCCAGTGGGCCAGCACGTAGAGCCTCAGTCCGCGGCTCAGGCGCGATTCCACCGCGGTGAAAATCGCCGGAGGATGCGCCGTCCAGATCGCGATCTGATGCGGCGTGACGATCAGATGGCCATCCCGGAATTCATATTCGCCGGCGGCGGTGATGCCGCCGCAATCCATCCTCGAAACATCCATCCGTTTCTCCGCATTTGGACCGGCGGCGTCGGTTTGTGCTGATATCAGTCGCATGGCCGGCTTCGCTTGAACTGCGTCCGGCAAAAAAGCAGATTTCGCCGGTTTGGCAAGGTTAATCCGCGGTAGCAGCTGTGTTCAAATCCAAGCGATTTCACGGCCGGGATTTTAAAATTCGAGGTCTATGACATGCACCATTGAGTGTGGGGGACGTCATGGTGATCGAAACGATGGTGTTGCTGGTCGCGATCGCGGGTTTCGTCGGCTTTCTGGCGCAACTCTATCGCTGGCGCCAGGACGTGCTTTATGGCCCGTACATTCGGCCCGAGTAGCCTTGCCGCGGCATCCCATATCCCATCGAGGACGGCAACAAGGCGCAACCACGGGACAGGGCCGGGCGAAGCTCCGGGTTCAACCGATGCGGATTGATCGCGCAGGGCTAGATATCAAGACAGAAGCTGAAAGCTCCCCGCACCATCTCTGACGCGGGGAACGATTTGCGTTTCGCCAACCGTCACTTCAGCGACGTATTGAGCGAGCCGAACTTGCCTTTGAGTGAGCCGCCAAGGCCGTTCACGGCGGCGATAATCACAAGCGAAATCCCGGCCGCAATCAGTCCATATTCGATGGCCGTGGCGCCGGATTCGTCGGTGATGAAATTTCGAATCAGGTTTTTCATAATGGGCGAACCTAGCTGCCCGACGTAAAGCATCTGTAAAGATGCAGATTCGAGGCCCGCGGCAAAATGGCTTATATTAAAGGTACTTAGTCGCCCGTGAAGAATGCAGAAGCGGTTGATAATCGGGCCTGACCTGCTTTGACCAAGTATTCAATTTTGCAAGAAAGCGGCGGTCGTGCCGCGGTTTTCCTGCGTTTTGGGATTCTCAATCTGAGCGTTTCGTGATTCCTTCGGGCAGTGTTCGGCTGTCGGGAGGGATCGATGAGCAAGCCGCGCGACGATCGTCAGGTGGATCTGTTCCGGCCGGCGCTGGATGTGATCATCGACCTCGGGCACCCGCTGGTGCGGCTGGCCGCGGAGGTCGATTGGGAGTTTGTCGGCACGCGCTTTGGCGGGGTGTGCCGGTCCGGGCCGGGCCAGCCGCCGTTGCCGACGCGGTTGATCGCCGGGCTTTTGATCCTCAAGCACATGCACAACCTGTCCGACGAGGTGCTGTGCGCGCGCTGGGTGGAGAACCCGTATTTCCAGTTCTTCTGCGGCGAGGCCGTGTTCCGGCACGATCTGCCATTCGACCGCTCCTCGCTGACGCGCTGGCGCCAGCGGCTGGGCGAGGAGCAACTTACGGCGCTGCTGCAAGAGAGCCTTGCGGTGGCGCACCGCAGCGGCGCGCTGCAAACCAGGGATCTGGAACGGGTGGTCGTCGACACCACCGTGCAGGAGAAGGCGGTTGCGCATCCCGCCGACGCCCGGCTCAACCATCGTGCGATCGAGAAGCTGGTCGATCTTGCCAAACGCGAGGGCGTCAGCCTGCGTCAGAGCTATCGGCGCCTCGCCAAGCGCGCGGCGATCATGGTCGGGCGTTACACCCATGCCCATCAGTTCAAGCGCGCCCGCCGCGCGCTCAAATTCCTGCGCACCCGGCTCGGCCGCATCATTCGCGACATCCGCCGCAAGGTCGAAGGCAACGCCGTGCTGGAGGATCGCTTCGCGCCGCTGCTCGATCTCGCCAGCCGCGTGCGGCAGCAGGATCACCGTCAGCGCGGCCCAAAGGTCTATTCGCTGCACGCCCCGGAAGTCGAATGCATCGGCAAGGGCAAGGCGCGCGCACCCTATGAGTTCGGCTGCAAGGTCTCCGTGGTCACCCCGGTCACCGCGCCCAAAGGCGGCCAGTTCGTGCTGCACGCCAAGGCGCTGCACGGCAATCCGTATGACGGCCACACGCTGGGGCCGGTCATCGCCGATCTGCAGAAGCTGACCGGCGTCGACGTCCAGCGCATCCATGTCGACAAAGGCTATCGCGGCCACAGCTATCCGAACCGCTTCAGGGTCTGGATCTCCGGCCAGGTCCGCCGCGTCACCAAGACCATCCGCCGCGAGATGAAGCGCCGCGCCGCGGTCGAGCCGGTGATCGGTCACCTCAAGGCCGAACACCGCATGGGCCGCAACCACCTCAAGGGCCGCGCCGGCGACCGAATCAACCCCGTCCTTGCCGCCGCCGGCTTCAACTTCCACCTGCTGCTGCGCTGGTTCGAACAACTTTTGCGGGTCCTGATGCAGATGCTCTGCCGCGTCATCGGCCCGATCAAATACGCCTAAATCCGAGAGCCGAGGGATTCTTCACGTACGACTACTTAGTTCCGGTCTGGTGTGCTCGCGACGCAAAATCCGGCCGGGACGAGGCGCGGCCCCAGGCAACGATCCATTTACCACGTCGCGGCTCACCCCATTTCCGCCGCGTTCGCGCTGCGATATGTTCATCTCTTGGTGCGGATGTGGGCCGTATCGGGAATTTACCGGCCGTGGGGTGCCTCGAGATGGGCAGACGGCCGCTGGAATGGTATTGGGGCGTATGGGGATTCGAGGCTCATATCGGCTTGGCCGTGCGGCGCGAGCGGCTGCGGCCCTAGGCACGTGCCTTGCGCTGGCAAACTGCGCATCCTCCGGGAAGTTCAGCCGCGTCGATCCGAAATACGGCGTCTCCAGCAGCCCCCGCGTCGTCGCCATGGGCGAGCCCGTGCCGAAGGGCGGCGGCACTTACCGCGTCGGCAAGCCCTATACGGTCGGCGGCAAGGTGTATGTGCCGGAAGAGGACGTCAATTATCGCCAGGAAGGCCTGGCCTCTTGGTATGGCGACGATTTCCACGGCCGACTGACCGCCAATGGCGAAGTGTTCGACATGGCCTCGCTGACTGCGGCGCATCCCACGCTCCCGATCCCGAGCTACGCCCGCGTCACCAATCTCGGCAACGGCAAGTCGCTGATCGTCCGCGTCAACGACCGCGGCCCGTATCACGGTAACCGCCTGATCGACGTCTCGAACCGCGCCGCCGAGCTGCTGGATTTCAAGGGCAATGGCATCGCCAAGGTTCGGGTCGAATACGTCGCGCGCGCGCCGCTGGAAGGCTCCGACGACCGCCAGCTGGTCGCCACACTGCGCACCGGCGAACCGGCGCCCTCGCCATCGATGGTGCGGGTTGCCTCCGCGCGTTCTTTCGTTCCGGAAATGGCGGCACCGGGCCGCATCGCCCGCGGCGATGTCCCGCTGCCGGAGGGGCGGCCCTATACACTCGGCAACACGTCGGCCGACGTCGCCTCCATCAACGCGACATCGGAACTGTCGGCGTCCGGCCGTGTTCGTTCCGGTACCCGCATGGTCGAAAATCGCCGCGCGGTATCGTATGAGAACGACAGCAATTACGCACCGCCGCGCGAGCCGCCCGTCGCAGGCTATGCACCGGTCGATGAGGCCCGCGAAATCCTGTCCGGCCGCGGGCTGTACTGAGCATCGTTGTTTGAGCCCCGTTCCCCTGTTAGAACGGCGCGCAGGACACCATGCTCATGGCACCGATTTTCATTGCGTTTGACCGACCGGTTATGAAAGCAGCGTTGCGCTGGCGCACTCTGCTGGCCGTTGTCGTCGTGGCCGGCATGGCGCTGAGCGGGTTTGCGTATGCCGCCAACAACAGCGTGCAAGGCGCCAAGAAGGCCGACGACGGCTACGACACCGATGCGCCGACCGCGATCCTGATCGAGGCCGGCAGCGGCAGCGTGCTGTTCGAGAAGAACGCCGACGAATTGCGCGCGCCGTCCAGCATGATGAAGCTGATGACCGCCGAAATCGTGTTCAATGCCGTCCAGCGCGGCGACATCAAGCTCACCGACGAGTACCGCGTCAGCGAAAATTCCTGGCGCAAGGGCGGCGCGCCGGCGGGCGGAGCGACGATGTTTGCTGCCCTGAACAGCCGCGTTCCCGTCGCCGATTTGCTGCGTGGCGCCATCATCCAGAGCGGCAATGATTCCTGCATGATTCTGGCGGAAGGAATCGCCGGCAGCGAAAAGGCCTTCGCGGAGGTCATGACCAAGCGAGCCCGTGAACTGGGCCTGCCGAAATCCACTTTCGCCAATTCGAACGGTCTGCCAGATCCCGACAACAAGATGTCGGTCCGCGAACTCGGCAAGCTGACCCGCCGCATCATCCAGGCCTATCCGGATTTCTACAAGCTGTTCGCGGAGCGCGAATTCACCTGGAACAAGATTCGCCAGCAGAACCGCAATCCGCTGCTGAACGTGCTGGAGGGCGCGGATGGCGGGATCACCGGCTTCACCAAGGAGGGCGGTTACGGCATGGTCGGCTCCGCCGTGCAGAACGGCATGCGGCTGATCGTGGTGGTCAACGGTGTCGATGACCCCGACGATCGCGTCACCGAAGCGAAGAAACTGCTGGAATGGGGTTTTCGCAGTTTCGAGGCGCGGACGTTGTTCGCGGCACAGCAGCCGGTCGGCTTCGCAAAGGTGTTCGGCGGCGAAAGCCGCTCGGTTGCGCTTGCCGGCAAGGAGCCGATCAAGGTGATGGTGCAGAAGAACGGCACCGACAAGCTGATCGCGCGTGTCGTCTATAGTGGTCCGGTACGTGCACCCATTGAAGCCGGACAGCCGGTCGGCATCGTCCGGGTCTGGCGTGGCGCCAACGTCGCCGTCGAGGCGCCGGTCTATGCGGCGGAAGCCGTCGGCACGGGATCGACCATGCGACGGGCGATCGATGGTGCCAGTGAACTCGTGGTCGGGCTGTTCCGCGCCGGCGCCGAGAAGCTTTGATCATGGCCGAGAATACCGCCATCAGCGCCCCGGACCGCGGGCGCTTCATCACCTTCGAGGGCGGCGAGGGCGCGGGCAAGTCGACGCACATCAAGAGGCTGGCCGACCGCCTCGATGCGGAAGGGCTGCGCGCCATCGTCACCCGCGAGCCCGGCGGGTCGCCGGGTGCCGAGATCATTCGTCATGTCGTGCTGTCCGGCATGGGCAAGCTGCTGGGGCCGGAGGCGGAGACGCTGCTGTTCGCAGCGGCACGCGACGATCACGTCCATGCGGTCATTCAGCCGGCGCTGGAGCAGGGCATCTGGGTGCTGTGTGATCGCTTTTCGGATTCGACGCGCGCCTATCAGGGCCGGCTGGGGCAGGTGGCGCCCGGCGTTCTCAACGCGATGGAGCGCGTCACCATCGGCCGTCTCAAGCCGGATCTCACCGTGATCCTCGATGTCCCCGTGGAGATCGGCATGTCGCGCGCGGCCGCGCGCCGCGGCACCGGCACGCCGGACCGGTTCGAGGCCGAAGACGTCCAGTTTCACCGTCAGCTCCGCGAGGCCTTCCGGCAGATCGCCCAGGGCGAACCGCAGCGCTGCGTGCTGATCGACGCCAATGCCGATGCTGCAACCGTCGCGGGCCAGATCTGGAGCGCGGTGAGCGATCGGCTGCTGTCGGCCACCCCAGCCCGCAACGAGACCGCATCCGCATGAGCGCCCGCACCTCCGAACCACAGATCGCGGCGCCGCACCCGCGCGAGACCATGACGTTGTTCGGGCATCACGAAGCCGAACAGACGCTGCTCAACGCCTATCGCGGCGGGCGGATTCCGCACGCCTGGCTGATCGGCGGCGCGCAGGGCATCGGCAAGGCGACCTTGGCCTACCGGATGGCGCGCTTCGTGCTGGCGCACCGCGATCCGCTTTCGGCGCAGGTGCAATCCGCGGAAACCCTCGACATCGATCCCTCGCACCCGGTCGCGCGCCACGTCGCCGCCGGCGCGCATGGCGGGCTGCTGACGCTGGAACGGTCGCTCAACGACAAGGGCGTGATGCGCACCGTCATCACCGTGGACGAGACCCGCGAGACCATCTCGTTCTTCGGCTCGACCGCGGCGGTCGATGGCTGGCGGGTGTGCATCGTCGATACCGTCGACGAGTTGAACGCCAATGCTGCGAATGCGCTGCTCAAGGTGCTTGAGGAGCCGCCGCAGCGCTCGCTGTTCCTGCTGGTCACGAACGCGCCGGCGCGTCTGCTGCCGACCATCCAGTCGCGCTGCCGCAAGCTGCCGCTGCGTCCGCTGGGGATCGACGACGTGATCCATGCCGCGGCGCAGGCTGTGCAGGTGTCGGAGAACGATCCCGTGCTGGAAGAGGCGGCGCAGGCCTCCGAAGGCAGCGTGTCGCGCGCCCTGAACCTGCTGGGCGGCGGCGCGCTCAAGTTGCATCAGCGCACCGCGGCCCTCCTCAACACCCTGCCGCATGTCGATCCGCGCGAGCTGCACGCGCTGGGGGACGCACTGGGCGGCAGCGACCGTGTCGCGCTCGGCGCTTTCGTCGACAGCGTCGATCGCTGGATCGGCGAGCGAATGCGGGCCGACGATGCCCATGCCAACGCCAATCTGCCGCGCCTTGCGCGGCTGGCGGAGGTATGGGAAAAGATCAACCGTGCCGCGCGCGAGACCGAATCCTACAATCTCGAGCGAAAACCGCTGGTTTTCTCCGTATTCGGGCTTCTCGCGGAAGCGACGCGCTGACGTCAGCCGTGCCGCCCCGGCGTTGTCTTGAAATGCGATGAAAGGCTTTCGCAGCTATGGCGAATGCAAAGAATTTGTCCCGCGGGTCCTATTACATCACGACCGCGATCGCCTACCCCAACGGCGTGCCGCATATCGGCCACGCCTATGAGGCGATTGCCACCGACGCCCTGGCGCGGTTTCAGCGGCTCGACGGCAAGGACGTGTTCTTCCTCACCGGGACCGACGAGCACGGCATCAAGATGATGCAGACCGCAGCGCGCGAAAACGTCTCGCCGATGGACTATGCGACGCGCAACGCGGCGCAGTTCAAGGAGATGGACCGCGTCCTGAACATCTCGTTCGACCGCTTCATCCGCACCTCCGAAGCCGAACATCATCGCTCCAGCCAGGCGATCTGGCAGCGCATGGCCGACAATGGCGACATTTATCTCGACAGCTATGCCGGCTGGTACTCGGTGCGCGACGAAGCCTACTACGCCGAAGACGAGACCGTCGTCGGCGAGGACAAGGTGCGGCGCGGCCCGCAGGGCACGCCGGTGGAGTGGGTCGAGGAGAAGAGCTACTTCTTCAAGCTCGCCGCCTATCAGGACAGACTGCTGAAGCTCTATGCCGACCAGCCGGATTTCATCGGGCCGGATTCGCGCAAGAACGAGGTCGTCAGCTTCGTCAAAGGCGGACTGAAGGACCTCTCGATCTCGCGCACCACCTTCGACTGGGGCGTCAAGGTACCCAACGATCCCGAGCACGTGATGTATGTGTGGGTCGATGCGCTGACCAACTACATCACCGGCGTCGGCTTTCCCGACGAGAGCGCGGAGAACTGGCGCTACTGGCCCGCCGACGCCCATATCATCGGCAAGGACATCATCCGCTTTCATGCGGTGTACTGGCCGGCGTTCCTGATGTCGGCCGGCATTCCCTTGCCAAAGCGCGTCTTTGCCCACGGCTTCCTGTTCAACAAGGGCGAGAAGATGTCGAAGTCGGTCGGCAACGTCGTCGATCCCTTCAATCTCGCCACCCAGTACGGCGTCGATCAGGTGCGCTACTTCCTGCTGCGCGAAGTGCCGTTCGGCCAGGACGGCAGCTACAACCACGAGGCCATCGTCAACCGGACCAATGCCGATCTCGCCAACGATCTCGGCAATCTGGCGCAGCGCTCGCTGTCGATGATCGCCAAGCAGTATGGCGGCGTGTTGCCAGAGCCCGGCGACTTCACCGACAACGACAAGGCGATCCTGGCGCAGGCCGACGGCATGATCGAGCTGGCGCGGACCGCGATGAGCACGCAGCAGATCCATCAGGCGCTGAATGCTGTGTGGGCCGTGGTCGCCGAAGCCAACCGTTACTTCGCGGGCGAGGCGCCATGGGCGCTGGCCAAGACCGATCCGCAGCGCCAGCGCACGGTGCTATATGTGACCGCGGAGGTGGTTCGTCAGGTCGCTATTCTGGCGCAGCCGGCGATGCCGGACTCGGCCGCAAAGCTGCTCGATGTGCTCGGTATTCCCGCGGACGAGCGCGACTTCGCCGCCCTCGGCGGCGCCACCCGCATCAAGCCGGGCACCGCGCTGCCGGCGCCGACCGGCGTATTCCCGCGCTACATCGAGCCGACAGCGTCGGCCTGAGCGAACAGAACCCATGCTTGTCGATAGCCACTGCCATCTCGATTTTCCTGACTTCGCCGACGATCTCGACGGCATCGTCGCGCGTGCCGAGGCTGTCGGCATCGGCCGGCTGGTGACGATCTCGACGCGGGTGCGGCGGTTGCCGGCGCTGCTGGCGATCACCGAACGCTTTCCCAACGTCTACTGCTCGGTCGGGACCCATCCGCATCAGGCCGACGAGGAAGACGGCATTCCCGCCGAAGAGCTGATCGAACTGACCAGGCATCCGAAGGTGGTCGCGCTCGGCGAGGCCGGTCTCGACAACTTTTACGAACACGGCTCGTCAGGCGCGCAGGAACGCGGCTTTCGCGCCCATATCGCCGCGGCGCGCGCGACCGGATTGCCACTGGTGATCCATACCCGCGAAGCGGACGAGCAGTGCGGCCGCATTCTCGAAGACGAGATGGCGAAGGGATCGTTTCGCGCGGTGCTGCACTGCTACACCGGCGGGCGCGAGCTGGCGATGAAGGCGATCGATCTAGGCCTGTCGATCTCCTTTACCGGCATTCTGACCTTCAAGAAATCTCAGGCGCTGCGCGATCTCGCCGCCGAGTTGCCGGCCGATCGCATCATGGTGGAGACCGACGCGCCGTATCTGGCCCCCGGCAAGTTCCGTGGCAAGCGCAACGAGCCGTCCTATGTGGTGGAGACCGCAAAGGTGCTGGCGGAAACGCGTGGCGTGTCGCTGGAAGAGATCTCGCGGCAGACCACGGAGAACTTCTTCCGCCTGTTCAGCAAGGTGCCGGCATTGGATGCCGCCGCATGACGGTGACGCTCACCATCCTCGGCTGCGGATCGTCGGCCGGCGTGCCGCGCCCGGCGCTGGGCTGGGGCGCCTGCGATCCGACCAATCCAAAAAACCGCCGCCGCCGCTGCTCGATTATGGCGGAAGCCGAATCCGAACATGGCATCACCCGCGTCGTCATCGACACCTCGCCGGATCTGCGGGAGCAGTTGATCGACGCGCAGGTCTATCATATCGACGCGGTGTTCCTGACCCACGAGCACGCCGACCAGACCCACGGCATCGACGACCTGCGCTCCGTGGTGCTGCACCAGCGTCGGCGCATCCCGTTTTATTTCAACCAGTCGACCGCCAAGGATATTCTGCCGCGGTTTTCCTACTGCTTCATCTCCCCCGAAGGCAGCGATTATCCGCCCATTCTGGAGCAACGATCGATCGAGGCCGGCGAGAGCCGCACGATCGAAGGGAAGGGCGGTTCTCTGACGCTGTCGGCCTTCATCATGCAGCACGGCAACATTCCCGCGCTCGGCTACCGCATCGGCAATGCCGCCTACACGCCCGACGTGAGCGATATCCCGCCGGTGAGCTGGTCGGCGCTGGAAAATCTCGACCTCTGGGTCATCGACGGGCTACGCTACGCCCCGCATCCCGGCCATTTCAGCCTCAGCGATGCGCTGTCCTGGATCGACCGCTTCAAGCCGAAGCGCGCGGTCATCACCAACATGCATGCCGACCTCGACTACGAGGTGGTGCGCAAGAACCTGCCTGACAACGTGATCCCGGCCTATGACGGCATGCGGCTGACGCTGGAGTAGCCCCACACTGTCATTCCCCGCCGCTCCAATCGGAGCGGCTGAGGGCGCACGCGCATCCTTGCGCGGGCGAACCCGGAATCCAGAAGTGATTCACACATCGAGATTCCGGGTCTTCGCCATCGCCGGCGAGGGCCGGCGCTAGCGAATCCCGGAATGACGAAGCGTGGGTCGTTGCTGCCCCCACTTCTTGGCTCGAAGGGGCTTACCCCGAAAACGCCTTCGTCGATTTTGCCTGATCGCGCAGCATGAATTTCTGGATCTTGCCGGTCGAGGTTTTCGGGATGGCGCCGAACACCACGGCCTTCGGCGTCTTGAAGCCCGGCATCTGGCTGCGGCAGAACGCGATGATGTCGGCCTCGGTCGCCGTGGCGTTGGCCTTCAATTCGATGAAGGCGCAGGGCACTTCACCCCATTTCGCGTCGGGCTGCGCCACCACGGCGGCGAACAGCACGGCGGGATGCCGGTAGAGCACGTCCTCGACCTCGACCGACGAGATGTTCTCGCCGCCGGAGATGATGATGTCCTTGGAGCGGTCCTTGATGATGACGTAGCCGTATTCATCGAGCACGCCGAGATCGCCGGTGTGAAACCAGCCGCCTTCGAACGCTTCCTGGGTGGCTTTCTCGTTCTTCAGATAGCCCTTCATCACGATGTTGCCGCGGAACATGACCTCGCCGATGGTCTCGCCGTCGCGCGGCACCTCCAGCATCGTTTCCGGATCGATCACGGTGACGGCTTCCTGCAGCGGGTAGGGCACGCCCTGCCGGCGCTTCAGTCTGGCGCGTTGGTCGGCGGGCAGATCGTCCCAGCCGGGCTGCTCGGCGCAGACCGAGGCGGGGCCGTAGACTTCGGTGAGGCCGTAGACATGAGTCAGCTTGATGCCGATGTTCTCAGCGCCGGACAGCACCGCCATCGGCGGTGGCGCGCCGGCGATCGATCCCTGCACGACCCGGCCGCCGGCATAGGCCGGCGCATCGGGTGCGTTGATCAGCGTGTTGTAGACGATCGGCGCGCCGGACATGTGGGTGACGCCGTGCTCGGCGATCAGCGCGAAGATCCTGGTGGGATCGACCTTGCGCAGGCAGACATTGATGCCGGCGGTCGCGGCGACGGTCCAGGGGAAGCACCAGCCGTTGCAGTGAAACATCGGCAGCGTCCAGAGATAGACCGGATGCTGGCCGAGATTGGCGGCGAGAATATTGCTGACGGCGTTGAGATAGGCGCCGCGGTGATGGGTCACCACCCCCTTCGGATTGCCCGTCGTGCCCGAGGTGTAGCCGAGCGCGATGGCGTCCCATTCGTCTTGCGGCGAGCTTGTGGCAAAACCGGGATCTCCCGATGCCACGGCGTCCTCGTATTCCAGCGCGCCGATCCGCGTTCCACCAGCGTAGGCGGCATCATCGACATCGATCACGAGCGGCTTCGGTCTGCTCATCAGCCCGAGCGCCTCGGTGATCACACCGGAAAATTCGGGATCGACCAGCAGCACCTTGGCGCCGCCATGGTCGAGCTGAAAGGCAATCGACACCGCGTCGAGCCGGATGTTGAGTGCGTTGAGCACGGCGCCGGCCATCGGCACCGCGAAGTGCGCCTCGTTCATCGCCGGCAGGTTCGGCAGCATCGCCGCCACGGTGTCGCCGCGGCCGATGCCGCGGGACGTCAGGAAAGAGGCGAAGCGCCGGCAGCGCTCATGGGTCTGCGCCCAGGTGAAGCGGCGGCCTTCATAGACCGTGCTGATGTGGTCCGGATAGACCGCAGCACTGCGCGCGAGGAAGCTCAGCGGCGACAGCGGCACGAAGTTGGCGGGCGTCTTGTCCAGTCCGACGCTGTAGTGCCCCTGATCGACCATGGGAATCTCCCGCTGCAACTTCAATGGCTTGGATCGTCATTCTCATGTATCAATGGCTTGATCGATAAGGCTATCGAAACCCACCAAATTGCTGCACAAGATTCTGAATTATCGAAGGTTTTATAAAAATCCAATCGATATCCACGGGAAGATCGCCACGATGATCAACCCGACCAGCAGCGCCAGCAGATAGCCGAGAATCGGCCGGATACCTTCCGCCGGATCGACTCGTCCGATCGCGCAGGCGGCATAATAGCCGACACCGAACGGCGGCGCGAACAGGCCGATGCCCATGGCGAGGATCACGATCATCGCATAGTGCACCTCGTGAACGCCGACCAGCCGGGCGATCGGAAACAGCAGCGGTCCGAACAGCACAATGGCCGGGATGCCCTCGAGCACGCTGCCGAGGATGACGAAGGCAACGATCGACACCGCGATGAAGGTAGCGCCGCCGCCGGGCAGGCCGGTCATGGCCGCCGCGAGCGCCCGGGAGAAGCCGGACTGGGTCAGGCCCCAGGCCATGCCGGTGGCGGTGCCTATGATCAAGAGGATCGCGCCGGAGAGGCAGGCGGTGTCCACCAGCATCGGCATCAACCGCGACCAGTTGAACTGGCGATAGATCAGGATGCCGGCAATCAGCGCGTAGACGATGCCGATGGTGGAAACCTCGGTGGCGGTGGCGATGCCTTCGACCACGGCGAAGCGGATCACGAAGGGCAGCGCCAGCGCCGGCAGCGAGATCACGAAGGCTTTCAGGATTTCGCGGCCGGAGGCTTGCCGGACGTGGCTGAGGTCTTCGCCGCGGTAGCGCCACCACACCAACACCGACAACGTGATCGCCAGCACGACACCCGGCAGCAATCCGCCGGTGAACAGCGCCGAGATCGAGACGCCGGTGACCGAGCCGATGGTGATCAGCACCAGACTTGGCGGAATGGTTTCGGTCTGCGCGCCGGTGGCGGCGAGCAGGGCGACCAGATCGCCCGGTCTGGCGCCGCGCGCCTTCATTTCCGGAAACAGCACCGGCGCCACGGCGGCCATGTCGGCGGCCTTCGAGCCGGAAATGCCGGAGACCAGATACATCGCGCCGAGCAGCACGTAATGCAGACCGCCGCGGACGTGGCCGAGCAGGCTGGCGAGGAACGCCACCATGGCGCGGGCCATGCCGGTCATCTCGATCAGCAGCCCGAGGAAGACGAACAACGGCACCGACAGCAGGATGAGGTGGCTCATGCCCTCGTCCATGCGACCGACCAGCACCATCATCGGCGTATGCGTCGTCAGCGCCATGTAGCCGAAGATCGCCAGCCCGAACGCAAAGGCGATCGGCACGCCGGCGAACACACACAGGCCGACGACGCCGACGAAGAAGATCACCAGGTTGATGTTGCCGAGCTGACGCAGTCCGGGCTGCGCCAGCCAGAACAGGCCGATCACCGCCGCGACGGTCGCCAGCGCATAGAGCACGGTGCGCGCATTGCCGTAGCGCAGCAGCCGGAGCAGGGCGAACAACGACATGATGGTGATGCCGACAGGCAACGCCGCTGCGCGAAAACTGTTGGCGATCTGCAGCGCCGGCGTGGTGATGTAGCTTTCTTCGTAAGCGTATTCCCAGGACGGCCAGACGATCATCAAGAGGAACGCCAGCGCCGAACAGGTCGCGATCAGGTCGAGGAATGCCCACATCGCCGGACTTGCCGTGGCCACGAGCGCGGTCATCCGCATGTGCTCGCCGCGGCGAAACGCGACAGCGGATCCGAGCATCGCGAGCCAGAGAAACAGGATCGACGCTAGTTCATCGGACCATACCAGCGGCCGGTGGAGGCCGTAGCGCGCCACCACGCCGGCAAACAGGATGATGATTTCCGCCACCACCAGAAGTGCGGCCGGAATCTCGACGAGCGCGCCAAGGATGGCGTCGAGCGACGACAGCAACGATCGCGGGCGAGGGACGTCAGTCGCCTCGCCCGCGGCCGGACGGATTATGTCGGCATGGGCCATGATGTCCTGTTACGCCAGCTTGCCGACGGATTTCTCCAGCAGCGCCCAGGCCTGTTCGCCGTATTTGCCCTTCCATTCGGCATAGAATCCGGCCTGGCGCAGCTTGTCGCGGAATGGCACCACCGTGGGCTGGTTGAAGAGCAGCCCCTTGCCCGTCAGTTCCTCGCGCACGGTGGCATTGAGCTTCTCGGTATCGCCGCGTTCCTTGACCGCCGCCGCATTGATGTTCCTGGCCACGATGGTGCGCAGCTCTTCCGGCAGTTTTTCCCAGGCGCGGCGGTTGGCGAGGAACCAGAAGCCGTCCCACATGTGGTTGGTCAGCGAGCAGTATTTTTGCACTTCGTACAGCTTTGCGGTGGAGATCAGCGCGAGCGGGTTTTCCTGGCCTTCGACCACTTTGGTCTGCAGCGCGGAATAGACTTCGCTGAAATTGATCGAGGCCGGCGAAGCGTCGAACGCCTTGAACATCGACGTCCACAGCGGCGACACCGGCACGCGGATCTTGAAACCCTTCAAATCATCGGGACCGTTGATAGGCCGCGTCGAGGAGGTCGTCTGGCGGAAGCCATTGTCCCAGATCTTGTCCATCACCACGAGGTTGGCCTTGGTGATTTCGCCGCGCACATAGGCGCCGAGTTCGCCGTCCATGGCCTTCCAGACGGTGTCATAGTCAGGAAACGCGAAGCCGATGCCGTTGATGGAGGCGGCCGGCACCAGTGTCGCCAGGATCAGGCCGGACAGCGTGAAGAACTCGACGCCGCCGGAGCGGATCTGGCTCAACATGTCGGTGTCGGAGCCGAGCTGGTTGTTCGGAAATACCTGCAGATCGACGCGGCCGTTGGTCTCGGTCTTGATGTTTGCCGACATCTCGCGGGCACGGACGTTGAGCGGATGGGTGTCGGGCAGGTTGTTGGCATATTTGTAGACGAATTCGGCGCTCTGCGCGCGCGCCACGAAGGGCGCACCGACGCCGCCCAACACGGTCGCCGCGGCCGATGCCTTCAACAATGTCCGACGTGAAACGCTCATCCGATCTCTCCCTGCCACTTGTTGTTTTTGAGGGATCCACCCTGAGGATCCCTTGCCGTCTGGTCATCACGCTATCGCCGGCCGGTCAAGCTTTTTCGGCTGTAAGGCCAAAGGCGCAGACCGCTTTTGCAGCGCCGGTTTTTGTGGGAAGCATCGCGCAGGAAGCGATGCCGCCGGCGGCAAGACCGGCATCTGGAAATGTTGGATGGCACCATGAAAGACCAAAAAGCAGCGATCGTCACCGGTGGCGCGTCGGGAATCGGGTTGGCGATTGCCAAGGCGCTGGTGGGCGAGGGGTGGAAGGTCATCATCGCCGACCTCACCCGGCCCGCGCTCGATGCCGCGCAAGCCCAGTTGGATTCCCTTCGTCCCGGCGTCACCAAATCTATCGTCATGGACGTCGCCGATGAAGCCGCCGTGGTCGCCGGACTGCAGGATTGCGAAGCTGGTTTCGGCCCAGTGCGCGGCCTGGTCAATTCCGCCGGCATCGGCCGCGACGTGCCGTTCTTCGACACATCAGTCGAGCTGTTCCGGCAGATCCTGGACATCAACCTGGTCGGCACCTTTGCGGTGGCCCGCGAGGCCGGCCGGCTGATGCGCGCCCATGGCGGCGGCGCCATCGTCAATATCGCGTCGGTGTCCGGTCTGCGCGGCAATGTCGGCCGATCGGCCTATGGCGCCTCCAAGGGTGGCGTCGTCACGCTGACCCAGGTGATGGCGTGCGAACTGGCGCCGCTCAAGATCCGGGTCAACGCCATCGCGCCGGGCCCGTTCGAGACGCCGATGGTCCAGGCGATGCACACCGCGGAGACCCGCGCGGGCTGGCTGCAGACGGTGCCGCAGCGCCGCTACGCCGAGCCTGAGGAAGTCGCCGGCGCCGCCGTGTTCCTGCTCGACGACCGCAAGAGCAGCTTCGTCACCGGGCACATCCTCAACGTCGATGGCGGCTTCGCGGCCCACGGGCTGCTGCCGGCATATCCGTAGCGATCCCAGCAGATTTGCGAACATTTTGAACTAAGTCCCTGAGATCACTTGGGGATAATATATTCCATAATATACCTTATGCGAATCCGAGATGTGGGCTTGGGATGGAACGTGTCGCTTTTGCTTCCCGTTGAGTCTATCTGGCTCAATCGGAGTCTCGTGGCTCACGAACAGCCGCAAAGCATCTCCCCGTCGATGTTGGACCGGATTGTTGGGAGAAAGACTGGACTTGGCCTCATTCAAGCCGGCGCCGCTACAGCTCGGCGAACGCGGCTTCGAAGCCTCCAGCGTTATACTTTTTTGCCTTTTCTGGCCTTGAGGAAGACTTCGACCGCCTCTTCCACCTACAGACCCGAGAATAGGCCCGCCAACCCGCCGTCAAGCGCGTGCAAGCCGCGGCTTTGGCCGTAACGAACAGGGAGGCCGAAGCGGTTGTCCAGCACGCCCTCACCGGAAATCAGGAAGGCATGCCCTTCCCCATTGTTCAGCCGGCACGTCAGGATTGACGATGAGATCACCGTGCCGGGCCAACTCGGCCTTCTTGGCGAAGGCGATCGCGGTGCCCTGCTCTCGTTGCCGACGGCTTGCAACATATCGACGTGCCCAAGCGCCCTCCTGTCGGTGGCGCTGGCTTGCGCGGTGGAACGGTTGATCGTGTCTTCAGCGGACGGCCAACCGATCATTATGCAGTACGCGGCATCTGACTTCAGTGGAAATTCACCGAGACATTCGGCGGCTGCGAACTGCTTGTATTTGATGAAACCGGGCGCACGCCGCCTGGGCCTGGATGCGGAGTTTCGATCGCCGGCCTTGGCTCACTACGCCTGATCACTCCAGCCTCGACCAAACCCCGAAGTGCATTCTGCATGACCTCGACAGAATTCGCGAATGCTTCGGTCGAAAAAATCAACCGCTGTCGAAAGACTTTCTTCGGAGCGTTGTTGGCATCGCGCTCGGTCGGCGAAAGGCTCACGAGATCGACGCGCACAATCGTGCCGCTGACCGTAATCTCGTCAATTCCATCCGTGTAAAGTTCCGCATGCATGGCCGCTCTCCTATGCTACCAACTGTGCCCTGAAGAGGACATCGACGCCGTAGCTGTTCGAATTATACGTGTTGGTGGGGAAAAGTCCGCCGCTGCCGTACGCGTACACGCCATTGCCGCCGCTGGCTGAACTTGACGGGGCCGTCAGCGGGCCGCTGGTATGGGCGGTCGCGAAGTAATTTGGGTCCGCCGAATAGTTGCCGTTGGTGTGGTAGGAAGCGACATAAGTCGTCCCCGCCGCGATCGTCACAGGGTTCGCGAAGGTGACTTGCTGCCATCCGCTCGCGGTTTCGTTCGTGAAGGTCGCGGTGGCAAGCAGTGTTCCTGTGGTGCTCCAGAGATCTGCAACGTGGGTGCCAGTGTTTTGTGGCCCCTTGTAGAAGCGGATACCGGTGATCTGACCCGCGCTGGAGGACTGAAACTTGAGCCCGAGTTCGACCGCGTTGGGATCGGCGACACTAACAATACTGGGTGTGAAGCTTGCACTGAACAAGCTCACAGTTGCCGCACCCGTCACTGAGAGTGCGACATTGGCGGATGCGGTGCCGCTCCGCCCGTCGGAGATTGCATAATTGAAGGAGGCCGCCCCTGTGTAACCGGTCGTTGGGGTAAAGCTGACGGTATTGGCCTGGGCGTTGAAGCTGACCGTACCGTTCACGGCGCCGCTCACGCCGGTGATCGTCAGAGGATCGCCGTTCGGATCGCTGTCGTTGGCCAGCAGGGCCGACGCTGCAATGGTGAGTGCCGTATTCTGCGCGGTGCTGAAGCCGCTGTCGTTAACAGCAACCGGCGGCTGGTTAACCGGAGAGTTCACCGTCAGGCTGACTGCCGCGTTGGCCGTACCGCTTCGCCCGTCAGAGATGGAATAGTTGAACGAGGCCGCCCCTGTGTAACCGGTCGTTGGGGTAAAGGTGACGGTATTGGCCTGGGCGTTGAAGCTCACCGTGCCGTTGACGGCGCCACTCACGCCGGTGATCGTCAGAGGATCGCCATTCGGATCGGTATCGTTGGCCAGCAGGGCCGACGCTGCAATGGTGAGTGCCGTATTCTGCGCGGTGCTGAAGCCGCTGTCGTTAACAGCAACCGGCGGCTGATTGGCGGCGCCGCTGGCGCTGAACAGGACATCCACCCAGTAGTTGGTCGCGCCAAATGTACTGGTCGGGAGCACGTTGCTGTTGCTGTAGGTGTAAACGCCATTGCCGCTGGCCGGTGCTGTCAGCGGACCGCTGATGCGAGCAGTTCCGAAATAGCCGCTCGTGGAAGTGTAGTGGCCATTGCTATGATAGCTGGCGACGTAGGTTGTGCCCGCAATGATCGAAACCGGGCTGCTGAACGCGACGGTCTGCCAGCCGCTCCCCGTCTCGTTGGTGAATGTCGCGTTCGCCAGCAATGTGCCAGTGCTGGTCCACAGCGAGCCGACATGGGTGCCGGTATCGCTGGCGCCCTTGTAGTACTTGATGCCTGTGATGGAGCCTGCTGACGAGGATACAAATCTCACGCCGAGATTGACCTGGCTCGTGTCAGGATCGGAGAGAACCGCAGGTGTGTCCGAACTCGAGAACAGGCTCGTGCTCGGAGCATTCACCGTCAGACTGACTATCGCATTTGCGGTGCCGCTCCGCCCGTCGGAGATTGCGTAATTGAAGGAGGCGGCGCCGGTATAGCCGGCCGTCGGAGTAAAGGTGACCGTGTTGGCCTGAGCGTTGAAGCTCACCGTGCCGTTGACGGCGCCGCTCACGCCTGTGATCGTCAAGGGATCGCCGTTCGGATCGGTGTCATTGGTCAACAGGGCCGACGCTGCAATGGTGAGCGCCGTATTCTGCACGGTGTTGAATCCGCTGTCGTTGTTGGCAACCGGTGGCTGGTTAACCGAAGAGTTCACCGTCAGGCTGACCGCCGCGTTGGCCGTGCCGCTCCGCCCGTCAGAGATGGAATAGTTGAAGGAGGCCGAACCGGCATAGCCTGCTGTCGGAGTAAAGCTGACGGTATTGGCCTGGGCGTTGAAGCTCACCGTGCCGTTCGCGGCGCCGCTCACGCCGGTGATCGTCAGAGTATCGCCGTTCGGATCGCTGTCGTTGGCCAGCAGGGCCGATGCTGCAATGGTGAGCACTGTATTCTGCGCGGTGCTGAATCCACTGTCGTTAACAGCAACCGGCGGCTGGTTGGGGGCGCTGAACAGGACGTCCACCCAGTAATTGGTCGCGCCAAATGTACTGGTCGGGAACACGTTGCTGTTGCTGTAGGTGTAAACGCCATTGCCGCTGGCCGGTGCTGTCAGCGGACCGCTGACGCGAGCAGTCCCGAAATAGCCACCCGTGGAAGTGTAGTGGCCATTGCTATGATAGCTGGCGACGTATGTTGTGCCTGCCGTGATTGAAATCGGATTATTGAACGTGACGGTCTGCCAGCCGCTCGTCGTTTCGCTGGCGAACGTCGCGCTCCCCAGCAATGTACCGGTGCTGGTCCACAGCGAGCCCACATGGGTGCCGGTATCGCTGGCACCTTTGTAGTACTTGATGCCTGTAATGGCGCCAGCTGACGAGGATACGAATCTCACGCCGAGATTAATCTGGCTCGTGTCCGGGTCGGACAGAATCGCCGGTGTATCAGAGCTCGAGAACAGGCTCACGGTGTTGGATGGCGGCGCCACTGTCATGTTGACGATGGCCGAGCCGGTTCCGCCACGGCCGTCAGATATGGCGTAGCTAAAGCTCGCCGGACCGGTATAGCCGGCGTTCGGCGTGAAGGTGACGACATTGGTCTGGCTGTTGAAGTTGACCGAACCGCCCGACGCCGTGCTTACGCCGGTGATAGAAAGAATATCACCATTCGGATCGGTGTCGTTGGCCAGAAGGACGGAGGCCGCAAAGGTCATTGGTGTGTCGCGCGTGACCGTGAATCCACTATCGTTAACTGCAACAGGCGGCTGATTGGGGGTGTTGACCGGGGCGAAGATCACATCCACCCAATAATTGGTGCCGTTAGAGGCCGTGGTCGGAAACACACTATTGGCGCTATAGGTGTAAAAGCCATTTCCGACTTGCGCTGTCAGCGGACCGTTGGTGAATGTTCCGGCGAAGTAATTGCCAGTGTTCGCGTAGTGACCGCTGCTGCGATAGCTGGCGAGGTAGGTCGTTCCCGCCGTGATCGAGATCGGATTATTGAACGTGACTGTCTGCCAGCCGCCCGCGGTCTCCTGGGTAAATGTCGCGCTGCCCAGCAGAGTGCCGGTGCCGCTCCACAGAGAACCAACGTGAGTGCCGCCGTCACCCAGTCCCTTGTAGAACTTGATGCCTGCAATCGTGCCCGACTGCGAGGACGTGAACTTCACTCCCAGGTTCACGAAGCCAACGTCAGTGTCGGATGTAATCGCCGGAGTAGCTGACGGCGAGAACAGGCTCCATACCGGCGCTGCTGCGACGGTGATGGTCCTGCCCGCACCCGGCGTCTCCAGATTAACGCTGTCGTCGACGGCCCGCGATTTGATATTGTAGGTGCCGCCTGCAAGCGGAACCCAGGTATAGGTCCAATTTTCAAATCCGGTCGCGCGATGCCAACTTGTGCCGCCGTCCGTGGACACTTCGACAACCGCAACTGATCCGCCCCCTGCATCGGCGGCGGTGCCGCTGATCACGATCGGCCGCGCGGCAGTGTAGGATCCGCTCGCGGTCGGAGAGGTGATGGTCGTCGTCGGCTTGGTGTTATCGGTGGTCTGCGAGGCGATCGCGAGGCTCGTCATCAGCGTGCTGGGTTGAACACCCATGTCGGCGAACAGGTTGACCATCGCCTGCTGAACATTCCGATCCGTGGGTGTTGTCTCAAGGTCATGGTTCGCATCCAGGCCCCACGACCAGTAGACGGTGCCTGCACCGAACACCAGTGCACCGCTCGGCGCGCGGTACAGCGTCAGACTATGAGTTGCAGTGCCTGGGCCGGTTGTGTTGCCGTAGTCGAGCAACAATTGATCGACATTGACGGTTGTCGACGACAGAGCAATCAATCCGGCCGGACGAGCCCCGTTGTCAAGATCCGAATCCCATTCGTAGCCGAGCAGATTTGGCACCAGCGAATACACTTGGCCCGGCTGAATATTGTCAACCGCGGTATTTTTCCAGAAACGGAAGTTTGAGAGATTGTATGGAATGGTGATGGTATCGAGTCGGTAAGAATCGACCGTGAATATTGTGCCGGTGAGTCCATTTTCAGGGCGGCCCGATCCTAATTCGGGATCACGCCATGTCGATGTGGTGCCATTGGTGTCGATGTTGGCGTTTGCCCAACGCTCTTTGTAGGACACAAGGGTTTTATAGGGCGTGCCGGTGCCATCGATGCTCGATTCCCAGCGCGTCTGCCAATAGACCTCATTGCCGCTCAGGAATGCTAAATTAACGCCAGCGTTGCGGGCCGCCTCCACATTGGCTCGTTGGTCCGCGGACCAGTATTCGTCGTGGCCGACCGACAGGAAAACCTTGCTGTTGAGGAGCTGCGCGCCGGATCGAGCGGTATCGATGCCGGAAATATAGTTGACGTCGTATCCATTCTGCTCGAGCCATCGGATCGCCGGATATTCGACCCCGAAGATAAAATCCTGCGGTCCTGCCGAAAAGCCACCGTCGCGGGTGACGATCGGGCGGTTATAACTGACGGCGTAGGCGCGCCCATCCCGGCCGTTGACTCCACCGTAAAAATTGTATCCGCCCCACGAGTTATAGGCCTGCCAGGTCGTGTCGGAGGTCTGGAACGTAATGTCACTCGCGTTCTCATCGTCGCGAACAATAAACGGAATCATGTTCGCGCCGCCATGGGCGTCGAGGCGTGTCAGCTTCGCGAAGTATACGCCCGACACTGCGTCGGCCGGGATATTCCACGAGGCGGACACCGACCAATTGCCTGCGTCCACCAATCTTCTGGTTGAATCGAACAGAGGAGCCGGCTGAACCTGGGCCGTCGCGAGATTTCGATCGATGGTCGCCACTTTTCGGGCGCCATCTCCGTTGTAGTAACCGATGCGGTAAATATCGATGCGGTAGTTGGTGGAGTTCGTGTTGATCTTAAAATCGACCCGCTGCCCGTGATTAATTGTAAACTGCGCCGCAAAGCCCTCGATACTGGGGTCACCCCGATCGATGAGCCATTCGCTCTCCGGCGTACCCTGCTTCATGTTTTCGAGTGCGATGGCGTTCGAACCGGCGGCCAGCGCTGCAAAGCTTGCCGACGTGCTGCTTGCCGAAGCCGTCGGAGCAGATGTCGAAGTCTGTGAGGTATTGCCCGGCGTGGGTGTGACCGACAGGCTCATGAGCTGCGGTGCGATCAAGCTGTTGCCCGCGGTCGGCGCAGCCGCGTTCATTAGCGGTGCCAGCAACACGTCAGCCGCGGCTGTCGATTGTAAAAAGGAAACGGCCACATCGCTGGGCGCTTTTATCTCGGTCGCCCCGTTGCCTTGCAAAATCGAGGTTGATGCGGGAGTCGTGGCAAGCGGGAGGCTGCTCGAGCCGATATTCCGTGCAGGCGCACTATCGGTCGCAGTCGTGCTTGGACCTGTGGAATTTGTGGCCTCTGTTTCGAGATTCGACGCTTGCGCTAAGAGGTCGAATGGCTGCATCTCGCCTGTGACCTGAGCCACATTCAGATTTTGTGCGTCACTCTGCTGTGTGCCGGCATCCGACGGCACTATGTTCTTCTCCTCGGTCGGCAGCCCTGACGCAGCCAACCCCGATGAGGAAAGAGCTGCCTCCAGCAGTGCCGCGATGGCGACCGAGGTGACTATGTTGTTGCCCGCCCCGCGGTCATAGATGGGGGTGCACAGTGCAGGCGTAGCGGGACCGACGACCAGCAACACGCAAGCTGCGAAAGTTTCTCCCGCAGAACCGGAAATGCTGTAGCTCAGGCTGGAAACTTGTCCGGATGCACTGGCGGCCGATCTGAACATCAATCCTGTTAGCTGCGCGACGGTCAGAGTTTGCCCCTGCCCGACCACGGTAGTCCCGTCGGAGAGCAACACGATCCCATTCGAGGGTAGTTCGGTGATCCTGACGCATGATTCCGATATCGGATAGTCGAAGTCAGCTGGCGCCGGGATGCCAATGAGCCTCGGTTTACTGTTCTGCGGGACGTTCAGTACCAGCCAGTTCGCCGGCGGCTGTGCCGACGCAGATTTGATCGGATGCCTGCTTCCAGCCTCGCCTTCTGCGCCGACTGGGCCGACCACGGCAAATCCGAAGCGCAAGCCGTTGGAATCACCGTGCATCGCCGGTCTGAACGTCAACGTCGTGAACTGCGCAAGGGTGACGTTCTGCCCCAGGCTCACCGGGGTGACGCCGTCGGCCAGCAGCATCGTACCGTGGGATGGCAACGCCGTTACCGTCACCGTTAAATCCGATGGGGAGTAATCGGTGTCGACGGTTGCTGCGATGCCGAAGAGCTGCGCTAGACCGTTTTCAGGGACGATTAACGAGGTTGACCCATGCCCTAACATCAGGCGCACTCCCCGAAGCAGTCCGGCCGGAAATAAATATTTTACGATATTAAATGTTAATTTAAAATGGGAAAGTTGGAAATTTAAAATTAAATTTGTGCGGCAATTTAGCGCGTTTCCTGTCGCGGGATTTTTTTAAATTAAATGTTCGATATTTAAAATGGATAACCGTCAGTTCGCCCGGGTCATCCCTCGAGGAAGGCCGAACAAACCTCGGCACCGACGATAACTAATCTTTGCAACATCGGGCCAAATTCTGCTCGATCGCCGGCCTGGAATCCGTATGGACCGCAATTGCAGTCACTTGTTCAGATCGGGAGAGCCGAATGGCGGAAGCTGCTTCTCGATTGCCTCGTAGACCAGTGTCTTCAGGATCGGCTGGATGCGGCCGCGCTGGGTCGGCGTCTGGACCATCAAGAGCATGACCATGTCCTGGTCCGGATAGGCCCAGAAATAGGTTCCGGCCGCGCCGCCCCAGGCCAGCTCGCCGATGTAGCCCGGCACGCCATCCGAGCCCGGCGCGATGCGGACGCCAAATCCGAGTCCGTAGCCGAAGCCGGCGCCGGGATAATAATACGCCCAGGGTTTAACGTCGGTCGCCGGCGAGACTTCGTTCTTCTTCATCAGGCGCACCGATTCTGGTGTCAGGTAGCGTTTGCCGTCGAGCGTGCCTTCGTTGAGCAGCATCTGCAGGAAGCGGGCGTAGTCTTGCGTTGTCGAGACGAGGCCGCCTCCTCCGGATTGCCATTTCCGGACCACCGTGGGATCGCTGATGCTCTCATTGCCGATGATGCGGTCATGCGGCATCGGCTGCGCAATTCTGGCGACTTTCTGCGGATCGGTGACGTAGTAGCTGGTGTCGAGCATCCGCAATGGATCGAACAGCCGCTGCTTCTCGAAGTCGTACAGCGATTGCCCCGATGCGACCTCGATGATGCGGCCGAGCACGTCCGTCGAATGGCCGTAATCCCAGACTGTTCCGGGCTGATAGGCCAATGGCAGTTTCGCCAGCCGCTCGGCAAACTCGCGGTTGTCGAAATCGCCGGCCGTCAGGTTGGCGTCGACATAGAGCTTCGTGACGAGACCGAGTTCGCTGAAGATCGAGATGATGCCGGAGGATTGCCGCATCAGGTCGAGCACGCTGATCGGTCGCCGCGCCGGCACCAGATCGAGCACGGGCTTGCCGTCCGGTCCGGCGCGCTCGATGGCGACCTTTGCATTGGCGAAGGATGGGATGAACTTCGAGATGGGATCATCGAGCGAGAGCTTGCCCTCCTCGACCAGCATCATGGCCGCGACGCTGGTGATCGGCTTGCTCATCGAATACAGCCGAAACAGCGTGTCCGTCGTCATCGGCGCCTGGGTCTGCGGATCGCGGACGCCAAAACCCTGATAATAGACCGGCCTGCCCCGATGCTGGATCAGCATGATGGCGCCGGCGAGGTTTCCCTGCGCCACTTCGCCATCGAGGAGCACGGTGACGCGGTTAAGTCCGCTGGCGGAAAAGCCGGTGAGGTCAGGCCGTTCGGACAGCAGATTATTGGCGGCTGTTGCCGGCGGGGCAAACCATCCCGTCGTCATGACCGCCAACACGATCCAGCAGCCTGCGCCGAAGCGCCAGCCTCGGCACTTTCTGATCACCACAAGGCTACCCAACGCGTGCGCTCCCTGCCCGCCATTCTACACAACGATAGATCAGAAATGCGACGACGATTCGTGCGGATTTTCCGGTGCTGGAAACCGGACGGTGGTGCCCACCGTGATCCAGTTGGCGTTCTCGCCGGTGATGTTGTGGCCGTAAATCACGTCGATCGAGAAAATCTCGTTGGGCCGGTAGCGAATGCCGGTCTGGAATTTCGGCTGCACCACGCTGCGAATTTCCGACGCGCCGGCCTGCCCGTACATTTCGATGGTGTACTGAAACAGGTCGGTCAGCTTCCAGTCGAAGCCGACGCCGTAGGTGAAATAATGCCGATCGACGGTGCGGTCCCACAGCCAGCCGGCGTTGAGATTGATCCGCATGATCTCGGACAACCGATAGGTCGCGGGAATCTCGCCGAACATGGAGGTGTTCTGGCCGGTCAGCGCGTCGAACGCACCGCCGCCGAGCGCCGACACGCCAAAGGTGCCAATCCCCGTGGGAATGAAATTGATCTTGGCTTTTGGCGCGATGCTGGTGCTCCAGTCGCCATCGGAGCGAGAGCGGTTGGTCATCACGCTCAACTCGACCGGCCGGACGATCTCGACCACGCAGGATGGATTGGCGACCGCCGAGAAATCGCTGTTGGTGGCGGTCGAAAGCCAGCTCTCGATCTTGCAGGAGCCGAGGTCGGAGATGTCGGCAGCATCGACGGCATAGGCGCCATTGGCCGCCTCGGCATGACCCGATGCCACAAGCAATGCAGCAACCAGAATGAAGGGCGCGATCGCCAGCGCGCGGGGTGCGGGAACAGCCATTCACAAGGTCTATCTGAGTCCCGGAACTCTCGACAGATCAATCACATTTCGCCTATCGTGCCGGCATGACCGAGCATGATCACCATCACGACCACCACCATGATCACGACCATTCCGAGCTGTCCGAGACCGAGTTGCGGGTGCGCGCGCTCGAGAGCATCCTGACCGAAAAAGGCTATGTCGAGCCGGCGGCGCTGGACGCCATCATCCAAGCCTACGAGACCAAGATCGGCCCGCACAATGGCGCGCAGGTGGTCGCCAAGGCCTGGACCGATCCAGCCTTCCGGCAGGCCTTGCTGGATGACGGCACCAAGGCCGTCAGCACGCTCGGCCATGTCAGCCGCGTCGGCGATCCATCTGGTGGTGATCGAGAACACGCCGCAGCGTCACAACATGGTCGTCTGCACATTGTGCTCCTGCTACCCTTGGGAAATGCTCGGGCTGCCGCCGGTGTGGTACAAGGCCGCGCCCTATCGGTCGCGTGCCGTCAAGGATCCGCGCGGCGTGCTGGCGGATTTCGGCGTCAGCCTGCCGAAGGACATCGAGATTCGCGTCTGGGATTCCACAGCGGAAACGCGCTTCCTGGTGCTGCCGATGCGCCCCGAAGGTACGGAAGGCTGGAGTGAGCTGCAGCTTGCGGAGCTTGTGACACGTGACTCCATGATCGGCACCGGTCTTCCGAAAACACCCGGCGCGCCGTCATGAATGGCGTTCACGACATGGGCGGCATGGACGGTTTCGGCAAGGTCGAACCGGAACCGAACGAACCGATGTTTCACGCCGTATGGGAAGCCCGCGTGCTGGCGATGGTGCGTGCGATGGGCGCCGCCGGTGCCTTCAACATCGATGCCTCGCGCTTCTTCCGCGAGACGCTGCCACCCGACGTCTATCTGTCCAGCAGCTACTACAAGAAATGGCTGCTCGGGCTCGAAGACCTGCTGATGGACAAGGGATACGTTGCGCGCGACGAGATCGAGGCCGGCCATGCTTCGGTACCGCCGAAGCCGTTGAAGCGCGGCGGGTTCAAGCTCGATGACGTCGAACGCATCATGATCCGCGGCGCCTTCGGTCGTCCGGCGCCCGCGCCCGCCAAATTCAGGGCCGGCGATCGTGTGCGCGCGAGGAACATCCATCCCGCCACCCATACACGCCTGCCCCGCTATGTCCGCGGACATGTCGGCGTGATCGAGCGCGACCACGGCTGCCATGTGTTTCCCGACACCGTCGCGAATGACGCCGGCGAGAATCCGCAATGGCTCTACACCGTGGTGTTCGACGGCGCCGAATTGTGGGGGCCGGATGGCGATCCGACCCTGAAGGTCTCCGTCGAGGCGTTCGAGCCGTATCTGGAACCGGCGTGATGGCGCTCGACCCGCAGGCGGCGGTGGAAGCCACGGTCGCGGTGCCCAGCATTCCCCGCGATGAAGAAGGACCGGTGTTCCGCGAGCCCTGGGAGGCGCAGGCTTTTGCCATGGCGCTCGCCCTGCATGCGCGCGGGGTGTTCACCTGGACCGAATGGGCGGCCGCGCTGGCCGCGGAGATCAAACGCGCGCAGGCGGCCGGCGATGCCGACACCGGCGAAACCTATTACCGGCACTGGCTGGCGACGCTGGAAAACCTGATCGCCGAGAAAGGTGTCACCACGGCCGCCACCCTGCACCGCTACCGCGACGCCTGGGACCACGCCGCCGACCGCACGCCGCATGGCGCGCCGATCGAGTTAAGACCAGACGATTTCAGGCATTAGACGGCGCTGGCGGAATACTCGTTCCAGCCCTTGGCGCGTAGTTCGCAGGCCGGGCATTTGCCGCAGCCGTAGCCCCAGTCGTGCAGCGCGCCACGTTCGCCGAGATAGCAGGTGTGGGAATGTTCGCGGATCAGGTCGACCAGGCCCTGCCCGCCCAGTTCCTCTGCGAGCGCCCAGGTCGCAGCCTTGTCGCGCCACATCAGCGGCGTGTGCAGATGGAAATTCTTGTCCATGCCGAGGTTGAGCGCGTGCTGCAGCGCCCGAATGGTGTCGTCGCGGCAGTCCGGATAGCCGGAATAGTCGGTCTCGCACATGCCGCCGATGATGTGGGTGATGCCGCGCCGATACGCCAAAGCGGCGGCGAAGGTGAGAAACACCAGATTGCGGCCGGGCACGAAGGTGTTGGGCAGTCCGCCTGCCCCCATCTCGATGGCGACGTCGCGGGTCAAAGCGGTGTCGGAGATCACGCTCAGCGTCGGGATATCCAGCGTATGGCTGTCGCCGAGTTTTACGGCCCAGTCGGCATTGAGCGCCTTCATGCCGGCGAGCAGTTTTTCGCGGCTGTCGAGTTCGATCAGGTGGCGCTGGCCGTAGCTGAAGCCGAGCATTTCGACGCGCGCAAAGCGCTCTAGCGCCCAGGCCAGACAGGTCGCGGAATCCTGGCCGCCGGAGAACAGCACCAAAGCGGTTTGGTCTTGGAATTGATCGCTCATGGGCACGCCATAGCATTCCGCATCGCGCTGTGAAAGACGCGCAAAATCCCGCATTTTTGCTGGGCCGGCCAGCGATCCTGCGGCATACAAAACCGGACTTTCCTCAGCCCTGGTGTGCCATGACCCCTTCCCGTGATATTGCCGGCCTGATCGAGATCATGGCCCGACTGCGCACGCCGGTGACCGGCTGTCCGTGGGACCTCGAACAGGATTTTGCGAGCATCGCGCCCTACACCATCGAGGAAGCCTATGAAGTCGCCGACGCCATCGCACGCCAGGATCTCGGCGACCTCTGCGAGGAACTCGGCGACCTGCTGCTGCAGGTGGTGTTTCACGCCCGCATGGCCGAGGAACAGAATGCGTTCGCATTCGGCGACGTGGTCGAGGCGATCACCCGGAAAATGATCCGGAGGCACCCGCATGTGTTCGCCGACAGCAACGGCGAACTGACGCCATCGGACGTCAAGGGCGTCTGGGATCGCATCAAGGCCGAAGAAAAAGCCGAGCGCGGGGCGCGGCAGCCGGCGGGCGGAGCGGTACCTTCAACGCTGCTGGCCAGCATCAAGGCCGGCCAGCCCTCGCTGACCCAGGCGATGGCTCTGCAGCGCAAAGCCTCCAGCGTTGGCTTCGACTGGAACGATCCCCGCGCGGTGCTGGCAAAAATCCGCGAAGAGGCCGATGAAATCGAGGCGGCGCTCGATCGCGGCGATCAGGATGAGGTCGCGGCCGAGACCGGAGACCTGATGTTCGCGCTGGTCAATCTGGCGCGCCATGTCGGCGCCGATCCCGATCTCGCGCTTCGCGGCACCAACGCCAAGTTCGAGCGACGGTTCGGCTATATCGAGCAAGCGCTGGTGGCCAGGGGGCGCACGCTGCAGCAAGCGTCGCTTGAGGAGATGGATGCGCTGTGGGATGAGGCGAAGACCGCGGAGAATAAATAGAACGCCGTCATTGCGAGGAGCTCTTGCGACGAAGCAATCCAGACTTCGATTGTGGCTTCTGGATTGCTTCGCTGCGCTCGCAATGACGGTTCAGAAATTCAGTGTTCGACCGGATGCAGCACCGCGCTGAACCGATTGATGACCACGTCGCGCTTGGTCTCGTCGACGCGCACCACCATGTCGAAATGACCGTCGTGCAGTTCCTTCATCAGAACTTCGGCGTTGCGATGCAGCCAGCTGACGCCGGCGCCATCGGCGGCATCGATCGAGAGGTCCAGCGTGATGCGGCTAGCGGCGAGCCGCTCCTCGATGGCATCGAGCAGCGCATCAATGCCCTCGCCGCTTTCGGCTGATACCATGAAGCACGGCTTTTCCGGCGGACGGCGCGCGGCAATGTTGGCGAGGTTTTCGCGCTCGTCCGGTGTGAAGCGGTCGATCTTGTTCCAGACCTCGAGAATCCGCGCGCTGGCATCGGTGTCGATGCCGAGCTGACGCAACACCTTGTCGACGTCGCTTTGCTGGGCGTCGGCATCTTCATGCGAGATATCGCGGACGTGCAGGATAATGTCGGCTTCCAGCACTTCTTCCAGCGTGGCGCGGAATGCGGCGACCAATTGCGTCGGCAGGTTGGAGATGAATCCGACGGTGTCGGACAGCATCGCCTTGCCGCCATGCGGCAGCGTCAGCGCGCGCAGTGTCGGGTCCAGTGTGGCGAACAGCATGTCGGCGGCCTGCACGTCGGCGCGCGTCAGCCGGTTGAACAGCGTCGACTTGCCGGCATTGGTGTAGCCGACCAGGGCCACGACGCGGTACGGCACGCGCTGCCGGCCGGCGCGATGTAGCCGGCGCGTCGCCTGGACCTTCTTGATCTCGTTTTCGATCCGCGTGATGCGGTCGCCGATCAGCCGGCGATCCGCCTCGATCTGGGTTTCGCCGGGGCCGCCCATGAAGCCGAAGCCGCCGCGCTGGCGTTCCAGATGGGTCCATGACCGCACCAGTCGACTGCGCTGATAGTTGAGATGCGCGAGTTCGACCTGCAGCGCGCCTTCCTTGGTTTTGGCGCGGCGGCCGAAGATTTCCAGAATGAGACCGGTGCGGTCGAGCACCTTGGTGTTCCATTCCTTTTCGAGATTGCGCTGCTGGATCGGCGACAGCGCGCAGTCCATTACCACCAGTTCAATATCGTGCCCGGCGATCAGGCCGACGATCTCCTCGACCTTGCCCTTGCCGAGATAGGTGGCGGGCCGGATCTGGCCGATCGGCGCGGCGACGGCTTCGGCGATGGTGAGGTCGATGGCGCGCGCGAGGCCGACGGCTTCTTCTAGCCGGGCCTCTGAATTGCGAACATAGGTGTCCGATTGCGCATCGGCGTCGCCACGCCGCATACGCAGATAGGGGCCGATGACCACCACCCGCCCTGTCGAATCGCCCCGCGCTGACCGCGGATGGTCAGCGCCCCCTTCAAAGCTCCGGGGTTCCAATCAGACGTCTCTCAAGAGTTTGCTCAAGCTGGAGCGTCCTCGCCGCCTTCGAACAACTGGATCGGAGCGCCCGGCATGATGGTCGAGATCGCATGCTTGTACACAAGCTGCGAATGCCCGTCGCGACGGAGCAAGAGGCAGAAATTGTCGAACCAGGTGACAATTCCCTGCAGCTTTACGCCATTCACCAGAAAGATCGTCAAAGGCGTCTTGGTTTTACGTACGTGGTTGAGGAAGGTGTCCTGTAGATTTTGTGCGCGGTCTGCCGCCATTTTTTTTAATCCCGCAGTCTGTTTTGTTGCTTTTTTTCAACCTGGCACACCCTCTCCGGGGTGTCGCCTGGCTGCCCCGCTCTCCCTGAGATCCCCCTCCGGGAGCGTGACCCCGCGATTAGACGGCAGGCAGGGTTTTTAGGCAAGCCAGTTCCGGAAAAAGGTACCTAAAACCGTGTCGTTTCTCAGGAAATTGCCGAAAAGCGATGGAACTCCTCGCGCAGTCGTTTCGCGATACCACCGGGTTTGCCATCGCCAATGGCCTTGCCGTCGATGCTGACTACCGGCATCACGATCTGACTCGCCGACGATACGAAGGCTTCGGCCGCCTGATAGGCCTCTTCGGGCGTAAAATTGCGCTCTTCCAGTTTGAGCTGCATCGACGCCAGCACCTCGATCAGCACCGCGCGGGTGATGCCGGCCAGGATGCCGCGCTCGGCGGTGCGGGTGACCACCTTGCCCTCCCTGGTGACGATCCAGGCGTTGCAGGACGCGCCCTCGGTGACGAAGCCGTCCGCATCGACGTACCACGCCTCATAGGCGCCCTTGTCCCGCGCCTCCTGCCGCGCCAGCACGTTCGGCAACAGGCCGACGGTCTTGATATCGACCCGCGGCCAGCGATTTTCGGCTGTTGTGATCACCTTGACGCCGCGCGCGGCGGTCTCCTGGTTCTTCGCGAAGTTGAGGGATTTGGCGGTGACGACCAGACTGGGTTTCACGTCGGGCGACGGAAATCCATGGTCGCGGTGGGCGACGCCACGGCTGATCTGCAGATAGACGATGCCGTAATTGATGCGATTGCGCCGGACCACTTCCTGCATCACGATCTTGAGCGACGCCAGCGGCATCGCTTCCGCGATGCGGAGCTCGCGGAGTGAGCGCTGCATCCGTGCCATGTGGCGGGGGAAATCTACCATCTTGCCGCCGATCACCTCGCAGACCTCGTAGATACCGTCGGCGAACTGATAGCCACGGTCTTCGACATTCACGGCGGCGTCGCGCAGGTTTTGATAGTGACCGTTCACATAGGCAATGCGCGACATCGTTCTTCCTGATGCTTGAGTTGAAGTGAGAGGTTTGGGTTAGGTTTAGCCGACGCCGAGGGCTTTGAGCTTGCGATGCAGCGCCGAGCGCTCCATGCCGACGAATTCGGCGGTGCGCGAGATATTACCGGAGAACCGGCTGATTTGCGCGATCAGATAATCGCGTTCGAACACTTCGCGTGCCTCGCGCAGCGGCAGGCCCATGATGTGCTCGCCATTGTTGCTGGTCGGCATCGACGGCACCATCGAGCCGACATCCTGCGGCAGCATGTCGGCGGTGATGATCACCTCCGGGCCGCCGCCGGCCAGAATCATGACGCGCTCGACGTTGTTGCGGAGCTGGCGGATGTTGCCGGGCCAGACATGCGACTGCAGCACCGCCATGGCGTCCTGGCCGATCTGGCGCTTCGGCAGGCCGGTGGCGACCGAGATCTGTTCCATGAAATATTCGATCAGTTCGGGAATGTCCTCGCGATGCTCGGAGAGCGGCGGCACCCGGATCGGCACGACCGACAGCCGATGATAGAGGTCCTCGCGGAAACGCCCCTCGGCGATCTCTTCCTCGAGGTTGCGTGCGGTCGATGAGATGATGCGGACATCGACGTGAACTTTTGAGGTGCCCCCTGCCCGTTGGAAAGTCTGGTCGACCAGCACGCGCAGAATCTTGTTCTGGGTCTCGCGCGGCATATCGCCGATCTCGTCGATGAACAGCGTGCCGCCATGGGCCTCTTCCAGCGCGCCGGCCTTGCGGGCCTGCTCGCCATTGGACTGCTCGATGCCGAACAGCTCGACTTCCATGCGCTCCGGCGTGATCGCCGCGGCGTTGATGACCACAAACGGGCCTTCGGCGCGGCCCGAGGCATTGTGCAGCGTGCGCGCCGCCAGCTCCTTGCCGGCGCCGGAGGGCCCGACGATCAGGATTCGGCTGTTGGCTTTCGCCGCGCGATCGATGGTCTGGCGCAGCTGGTTCATCGCGGCGGAGCGGCCGGTCAGCGAACTCGCCACCGGGGCCAGCTGTTTCAGCTCCTTCACTTCGCGCTTCAGCCGCGAGGTTTCCAGCGCCCGCGTCGCGACGAGAATGAGGCGGTCGGACTTGAACGGCTTTTCGATGAAGTCATAGGCGCCGCGCTTGATCGCCGCGACCGCGGTTTCGATGTTGCCGTGGCCCGAGATCATCACGACCGGCAGTTCGGCATTGTCGCGCTTGATCTGTTCCAGCAGCTGCAGGCCGTCGAGCTTGCTGCCCTGCAGCCAGATATCGAGAAATACCATGCTGGGGCGGCGGTTGGAGATTTCCGCCAGCGCCGAATCGCTGTCGCGCGCCGTGCGCGTCGTAAAACCTTCGTCATCCAGAATGCCCGCGACCAGATCGCGAATGTCGGCTTCGTCGTCGACGATCAGAATGTCATTTGCCATGAATCATGCTCTGTCTTGTCAGCTGCCGGTGACGGCTTCAGGTCTTATTTCGTTGCGCGGCGCGGCTTTAGGTTCGCCGTTTTCCGCGTCAGGTTTTTGACCGGAGATCGCGAACCGCAGCCGCATCCAGGCGCCGCGGGCGCCCGGCCGGATGTTCGAGGCGTCGTTCAGTTCGATGCGCCCGCCATGATCTTCCAGAACGCGTCCGACGATGGCGAGGCCGAGGCCGGTGCCCTTTTCGCGCGTGGTCACATAGGGTTCCAGCAGACGCGAACGGCTCACGGTCGGCAGGCCGATGCCGTTGTCGATCACGTCGATCACGATGTCCTCGTTCTCGATGAAGGCGATGACCTCAATGCGGCCCTTCCCGAGCGTTTCCGCGGGCACCGCCTCGATCGCTTCGGTGGCATTCTTGATGATGTTGGTGAGTGCCTGCGAGATCAGCCGGCGGTCGAACCGTGCCCGCATCGGCTCGTCCTTGATGGTGGCCTCGATATCCACATCGGGATGGCCGACCCGCATCAGGAACACCGCCTGGCGCACGGTATCGGCGACGTCTTCGCCCTCGATCACCGGCTTCGGCATCCGCGCAAAGCGTGAGAACTCATCGACCATGCGCCGGATGTCGTCGACCTGGCGCACGATGGTGTCGGTACATTGCTCGAAGATCGCCTTGTCGTCGATGATCACCTTGCCGAACTTGCGGCGGATGCGCTCGGCGGAGAGCTGGATCGGCGTCAGCGGGTTCTTGATCTCGTGGGCAATGCGGCGGGCGACGTCGGCCCAGGCCGAAGTGCGCTGCGCGGACACCAGTTCGGTGATGTCGTCGAGGGTGATGATGTAGCTGTCGCGCGACTGGCTGGTTTGCTCGGCGCTGACGCGTACCGACAGATTACGCTCCTGGCCGTCGCGGGTGATGGTGATCTGGCCCTGCACCAGCCGCTGCTTGCCCTCGCGGGCGTTCTGCATCATCTCGTCGAGTTCAGGAATGATCTCGGACAAGGGGTGACCGAGCGTTTCGGATTCCGAATGGCCGATCAGTTTCTCGGCGGAGCGATTGAGGATGCCGACCAGACCGGCGCCATCGACGCCGATGATCCCGGCGCTCGCCGACGACAGTACCGCTTCGATGAAACGGCGACGGCTGTCGATGACGTCGCTGGCGCTGACCAGTTCGTCGCGCTGGGTCCGCAATTCCTGCGTCATCTTGTTGAAGGTCTCGCCGAGATGGGCGAGATCGCCTTCCGACCGGATCACCGGCACCTGGACGTGCAGGTCGCCGGTCGATACCGCGTTGGCGGCGCCCATCAGGCGGCGGATCGGCGCCACCAGCCAGTTGGCGAAATTCAGGCCGATCAGCACAGAAGACATCAGCACCGTCAGGGCGATCACCGTGAACATCAGCGCGAAGGCGACCTGGATGCCGAGCCTTCGGGATTCCAGGTCGGCATATTCGGCGACGCTGGCCTGGGTCTGTCGCAACTGGGCGACGACGCGCGGATCGAGCAGCCGCGCCACATAGAGGAAAGTGTCGTCGAAAGCGCGCAGCCGGATCACCGCGGCGACGTAATTGGCCTCGATGAAGACGGCGATCTGCGGCTCGGTCTCGTCGACGTTCTTGAGGAAGTCCGCGGCCGGCGTCGTAAAATCCTGGCGGATGCCGGTCTGCGCGGATTCCAGGACATTGCGGTCCTTGTCGATAATCATCGCGCCCGGCAGGTTGCGTGACGTGGCGCTCGCCGTCAGCAGGCTGCGGAACGTGCCGCGGTCCTGATCGAACAGAGGCCGCGCATGGGAGATATCGTTAGCCATGCCCAGGATGTCGCCGCGGATCAGCTGCGCATGTTCATGCAGATAGGCATTGGCGACGATCAGCGAATTGCCGATCACCTCGCGGGTCGGCCCCGAGAACAACCGGTCGAGGCCACGATCCAGCGTGACGTTGGCGACGATCGACACCAGCACCGCCGGCAGCACCGCGATCACCGAGAACAGGCTGACGATCTGGACGTGCAGCCGGGCCGCGGCACGACCACGGCGGCGGGCCTGAACCACCTTCCAGACTTCCCGGGAGATGATGAGGACCAGCAGGAAGACGGTCGCCGCGTTGATCAGCAGGAAGGTGACGACCACGTTGTGGGTCGGCGAGATCGGGGTAAGACCGGTGAGGACGACGAAGGTCAGAAACGCCGAGATCAACGCCAGACCGACCGCAAGCGGCGCGAACAGCCGACGCAGCGGCGACCTGCGCGGCTCGGCCGACGACGGTTCAAATGCTGGGGCCGACGTGTCTGCGCTGGTCATTCCGGAAATTTGGTGAGCGTGAACGCTTGCCGCTATCGGATCGCACCGACAGCGCACTGATGCAATCATACAACAATGTTGCTCAATTACGACAATTCCGCGGCGCATAACAGTGGCGGAAAACGCAAATACCGCGCTTTCACGCGGAATCTACCGCTTACGGCCTGGAATTGCTCGATCGAGGCTGACGCGCTCAGCCGCCGGTTCGGTAGACCTGAATGTCCAGGTCGCGAATCTTCTTCCGCAGCGTGTTGCGGTTGAGGCCGAGCAGATCCGCCGCGCGGATCTGGTTGCCGCGGGTCGCCGCGAGCGCGGCGGTGAGCAGCGGCACCTCGATCTCCCGGAGGATGCGGTGATAGAGGCCCGGCGGCGGCACGCCGTTCGGGAAGCTGGAGAAGTGCGTGGAGAGGTAGACCTCGACCGCACCGCCGAGATTATCGACGCCGTTCTGGGCGCTGCCGCCCGAAACCACCGCCGGCGGTGCCAGTTCGCCGTCGATCACCGAGCCGGTGATGACGTCCTGCGGATACAGCGCGGCGAGACGGCGGGCGAGGTTCTCTAGTTCGCGAACGTTGCCGGGCCAGCGGTGCTGCTTCATCCGCTCCAGCGCCAGGGCGTCGAGTTTCTTAGGCGGCAGGCCATCCTTTTCCGCCAGCGCGAAGAAGTGCCGGATCAGGTCGGGTAGATCCTCGATCCGTTCACGCAAAGGAGGAAGACGCAGCGGCACCACGTTGAGGCGGAAGAACAAATCTTCGCGGAACAGACCCTGCTGGATCAGGATCCGGAGGTCCTTGTTGCTGGCGGCGACGATGCGCACGTCGGTCTTGATCGGGGTTCGGCCGCCGACGGTCGTATATTCGCCCTGCTGCAGCACGCGCAGCAAGCGGGTCTGCGCCTCCATCGGCATGTCGCCGATTTCGTCGAGAAACAGCGTGCCACCCTCGGCCTGCTCGAAGCGGCCGGAGGCGCGGCTGTTGGCGCCGGTGAAGGCGCCGCGCTCGTGGCCGAACAGTTCGGATTCAATGAGGTCGCGGGGGATCGCGGCCATGTTGACGGCAACGAACGGGCCGTTGCGGCGCTTGCCGTAGTCATGCAGCGCGCGCGCCACCAGTTCCTTGCCGGTGCCGGACTCGCCGGAGATCATCACGGTGAGATCGGTCTGCATCAGGCGCGCGAGGACGCGATAGATTTCCTGCATCGCCGGCGAGCGGCCGACCAGCGGAATCGAATCGAACTCGCCGTCATCGGCGTGGCTGGCGACCCGTTCCTTCGGCTCGGCTAGTGCGCGGCCGACGATGGCGATCAACTCCTTCAGGTCGAATGGCTTCGGCAGGTATTCGTAGGCACCGCGCTCCGAGGCGCGGATCGCGGTCATGAAGGTATTCTGCGCGCTCATCACGATGACCGGCAGGTTCGGTCGCATCTTCTTGATGCGCGGCAGCAGGTCGAATGCGTTCTCGTCCGGCATCACCACGTCGGTGATCACGAGATCGCCCTCGCCCTGGCTGACCCAGCGCCACAGAGTCGCGGCGTTTCCAGTCAGGCGGACCTCGTAACCGGCGCGCGAGAGGGCCTGATTCAGGACGGTGCGAATGGCGGTATCGTCATCCGCGACCAGAATACTACCTGCAGCCATTAGTTAGTCCTCATCTTACATCTTGTGAGGTGTGCGGCGATGTCGCCGGGACATCGCCGTTACTCGGATCAAAGTTCTTGGCGGAGTTGAACATCGGTAGCAGCACGCGGAAAATCGTCTTTCGTGGCTGGGATTCGCATTCGATGATCCCGCCGTGATCACCGACAATCTTCGCAACCAATGCAAGACCCAGGCCGCTTCCGGTGGGTTTGGTGGTGACGAACGGATCGAACAAATTCGGCAGCAGATCTTCCGGCACGCCGGGGCCGTTGTCCTTGACGCAGAACTCCAGCGGCAGCGAGACGCGGGATTTCTTGCCGGGAACGGACAGGCGCACGCCCGGCCGGAACGCGGTGGTGAGCTGGATTTCGCCGTCGGAGCCGAGATCGGCGATGGCTTCGGCGGCGTTCTTGACCAGATTCAGGAACACCTGGATCAGCTGGTCCTGATTGGCCAGCACCGGCGGCAGCGACGGATCGTAATCCTCGATGAAGCGGATGTTGCGGGCGAAGCCCGATTGCGCCAGCCGTTTCACGTGATCGAGCACGGAATGGATGTTGACGGGTCCGCGCGCCACCGGGCGATCGTCGCCGAACACCTCCATGCGATCGACCAGCGTGACGATGCGGTCGGCCTCGTCGCAGATCAACCGCGTCAGCATGCGATCTTCCGAGGATGCCGCCTGCTCCAGCAACTGCGCGGCGCCACGGATGCCGGACAGCGGGTTCTTGATCTCATGCGCCAGCATCGCCGCCAGCGCGATCACCGAGCGCGCGGCGCTGCGATGGGTCAGCTGCCGGTCCATCTTGTCGGCGATGGTGCGCTCCTGCAGCATCACCACGATATGGCCGGGCCGCTCGGTTAGTGGTGCGACGTGGAGATCGACCTGACGATCGCCGCCGATCCGCGGCGTGCCCAGATCAACCTTGTATTCATTGACCGGCGAGCCATTGAGACGGACCTGATCGATCAGCGCCAGCAACGGGCTGCCGAACGGCACCAGTTCCTTCAGCGACTGTCGCCGGAGAAACTGCGTGGAAATTTCAAAGAACGATTCCGCGGCCATGTTGGCGTCGACGATCTTGCCGTCGGGCGCAATCAGCAGCACGGGATTCGGCAAGGCGTTCAGGATCGCCTCGCTGTCGGTGGGAATCGGGCGGCGGTGTTCTGCAACAGCGGTCATGCGGCAGCACTCCATGTGAAGTCGTCAAACGCATTATCAAGAGAACGATGCACGCCGACGGGATCTTCGGCGGTCAGGATCTTCTGCTTCCAGGTTTTCAGAACGGCGGTCGGCGCGCAGCTGGTGGCCGCAGCGGCATCGAGCGCCCAGCCGAGATGCTTGCGCGCATGACGCAGGCCGATGCGCAGGCCGTAATGGCTGATGATGTCCTCATAGAGCCTGCGGAGATAGTTCAGCTGCACGGCCAGGGTCGGCACGGCTTCGGCAATGCCGGTTTCGAGGCGGCGGGCGATCTGGCCGGGCAACCAGGGCTGCCCACAGGCGCCCCGCCCCACCATCACGGCGTCGGCGCCGGACATGTCGAGCGCAGTGAGCGCCGTGTCGTAGGACGTGATATCGCCGTTGACCAGCAGAGGAATGCTGATGGCGTCCCTGACGGCGCGGATGGCGCCCCAGTCGGCCTCGCCCTTGTAGAACTGGCAGCGGGTGCGGCCGTGCACGGTGATCAGCTGGACGCCGGCGGCCTCGGCGCGGCGCGCCAGCTCCGGAGCGTTGAGCGTCTGATCGTCCCAGCCGAGCCGCATCTTCAGCGTCACCGGGACTTTGACGGCAGCAATGGTCGCGTCGATCAGCTTGAGGGCATGGTCGAGGTCGCGCATCAGCGCGGAGCCCGACTGGCCGGTGCCGCCGGTGACTTTCCGCGCTGGGCAGCCCATGTTGATATCAATGATGTCGGCGCCGGAAGCTTCCGCAATCCGCGCGCCTTCGGCCATCCAGCGGGTCTCACAGCCGGCCAGCTGAACCACATGCGGACCGATCCCGGTTGCCTCGCAGCGGAGCACCGACATCGGACGGCCATTGACGAGATCGGCGCTGGCGGTCATTTCTGACACCACAAGTCCGGCGCCGAGTTCGGCCGTCAGCCGCCGGAACGGCACATCGGTGATGCCCGTCATGGGCGCCAGAACGACCCTGTTGGCGATCTCGATATCGCCAATACGCAATGGCTTGAGGTTGGCAGAATTCGGGGTGGTCACAGACCTGCTCGTCGTTCGGGTCTCCGCTGCATCGCGGACATTGGGCGCATAATGCGCACATTTGTTGGGCAGTCAACCTTCATGCCTACACTTTAGACACGTCTGATCATTTTGCAAGTGCAGTGCAGCAATGCGCGCTTATTCGCCCACGAGAATGTAATCATACTGCTTTTGCATTCCAGCATGCTAAGGGCTGTGCGCCGAACGCTTACCCCTTAATCAGCTGAACATGATGACTGAATCACCAAGAACTGCCGCCATTATCGTCGCCGCCGGCCGCGGGCTACGCGCTGGTACCGGCGGCCCCAAGCAATACCGCACCATCGCCGGCCGGACGGTGATCTCCCGGGCCATGGAGCCGTTTTGCGGACATCCACAGATATTCGCGGTCCAACCCGTACTCAACCCCGATGACACCGTGATGTTCAACGAGGCCGTCAGCGACCTGCGGTATCATAGTCCGGTCAACGGAGGCGCAACGCGTCAGGCCTCTGTGCATGCCGGACTGGAAGCCTTGGCGGATCATGCGCCGGACATCGTGCTCATCCACGATGCCGCGCGGCCGTTCGTTACTCCCGATTTGATCGCGCGCGCGATCGCGGCAGCGCGACTCACTGGCGCCGCAGTGCCGGCTGTCCCCGTCACCGACACTATCAAGCAAGTCGGCGATGCCGGTCATGTCGAGGCAACGCCGGACCGCGCCCGGCTGCGCATCGCGCAGACGCCACAGGCCTTTCGTTTCGATGTGATACTTGAAGCGCATCGCCGCGCCGCCCGCGAGGGCCGCAGCGATTTCACCGACGATGCCGCGCTCGCCGAATGGGCGGGATTGACGGTGGCGACCTTTGAAGGCGATCCTGCAAACATGAAGCTCACCACACCGGAAGATTTCGTTCGCGAGGAAGCCCGCCTCGCCGCGGCACTTGGCGATATCCGCATGGGCACCGGCTACGACGTCCATGCGTTCGGCGACGGCGATCATCTGATGATCTGCGGCGTCCGCGTGCCGCATACGCGCGGCTTCCTCGCGCATTCCGACGGCGACGTCGGCCTGCATGCGCTCGTCGATGCGATCCTCGGCGCGCTGGCGGATGGCGACATCGGTTCGCACTTTCCGCCGAGCGACGACAAGTGGAAGGGCGCGGCCTCCGACAAATTCCTGAAATACGCCGTCGACCGCGTCACCGCGCGTGGCGGCCGGATCGCCAATCTCGAAGTGACACTGATCTGCGAACGTCCGAAGATAGGCCCGCTGCGCGATGCGATGCGCGCGCGCATAGCCGAGATCACCGGCGTGGCGCTGTCGCGTGTCGCCGTGAAGGCCACCACCAGCGAGCGGCTCGGCTTCACCGGCCGCGAGGAAGGCATTGCCGCGACGGCGGCTGCCACCATCCGCCTGCCCTGGAGCGAGTAAGATGACCGGCAGCGACCCCCGCGCCCTCTCCCGCGCGCTGCTGGATCTCTGCCGGGGTCGCAAGCTCACCATCGCCACCGCCGAATCCTGCACCGGCGGCCTCGTCGCCGCGGCGCTGACGGATATCCCCGGCTCGTCCGATGTGATCGATCGCGGGTTTGTCACCTACTCTAATGACGCCAAGCGCGCGATGCTCGGCGTCAAGGCGACGACGCTCGACAGCTTTGGCGCGGTCAGCAAGGAGACCGCCACGCAGATGGCGGTCGGCGCGCTGGAGAAGGCCGGCGTCGATCTCGCGGTCTCGATCACCGGCATCGCCGGACCGGGCGGCGCGACGCCAGGCAAGCCGGTCGGCCTCGTGCATTTCGCCGTCGCTTCGCGCGACGGCCGCATCGTCCACAAGGAATGCCGGTTCGGCGCCATCGGCCGCAGTCAGGTGCGGCAACGTTCTGTCCTCGAAGCCCTGCGGATGCTGATGGAACTGGCGCGCGGGCCGCAACCGCCGGTCAAGCGCCGCGAAGCCGCCAGCCTGCTGCGCCCGCGCGTGGCGCGCACGCCAAGGCGGACCGCGGTGAAGCGACGACGTGCGGCAGCACCGCTGAAACCGAAGCCTGAAAAATCCTGATCGACAGACTAAACGCGCTGTGTCCGATAGACCTCATCGGCGCGCTTCTCGAACGCTGCGGCGAAGCGCTGAAATGCGGCGTCGAACATGGTGCCCATCAGCATCGCCAGCATCCGGCTCTTGAATTCATAGGCGATGAAGAAGCCGACGTCGCAGCCGTCGTCGGGCTTCGGCTCGAAGGTCCAGCGATTCGCGAGGCTGCTGAACGGCCCCTGCAGATACTCGACCATGATCTTGAGATTGGCGCGATCCAGCGTGACACGGCTAGTGAAGGATTCGCGGACCAGCTTGAACGACACGACCATGTCGGCCACGACGACTTCGGTGCCGTCGGGCTTTGTCGTGCGCTGGCGGATCTTCAGCGATTTGCACAGCGGCACGAATTCCGGATAGCGCTCGACGTCGGCGACCAGATCGAACATCTTGATGGCGCTGTGGCGGACGCGGCGCTTGTTGGAAAACTGCGGCATCGCGGAACTCAGCGCGCCAGCGCAGCGCGGGCGGCCTGCAGTTTCGCAAAATCCTCGCCGGCGTGATGCGACGAGCGCGTCAGCGGGCTGGCTGACACCATCAAGAATCCCTTGGTGTAGGCGACCTTCTCGTAGCCGCCGAATTCATCGGGGGTGACGTAACGCATCACTGCGTGATGCTTGCGGGTCGGCTGCAGATATTGCCCGATGGTGAGGAAATCCACATCGGCCGAGCGCAGGTCGTCCATCACCTGCAGCACCTCGTGGCGCTGCTCGCCGAGCCCGACCATAATGCCGGACTTGGTGAAGATGGTCGGATCGAGTTCCTTGACCTTCTGCAGCAGCCGGATCGAATGGAAATAGCGCGCGCCGGGGCGCACCGTGAGATAGCCCGACGGTACGGTTTCCAGATTGTGGTTGAACACGTCGGGTTTTGCGGCGACGACGATCTCCAGCGCGCCCTGCTTGCGCAGGAAGTCGGGCGTCAGGATTTCGATGGTGGTGGTCGGGCAGCTCTGGCGAATGGCGCGAATCGTCTGCGCGAAATGCTCGGCGCCGCCGTCCGGCAGATCGTCGCGATCCACCGAAGTGATGACGACATGGGCGAGACCGAGCTTCGACACCGCCAGCGCGACGTGCTCCGGCTCGGAGACGTCGAGCGCATTGGGCATGCCGGTCTTGACGTTGCAGAACGCACAGGCGCGGGTGCAGGTATCGCCCATGATCATGAAGGTGGCGTGCTTCTTGTCCCAGCATTCGCCGATATTCGGGCAGCCGGCCTCCTCGCACACGGTGACGAGGCCGTTTTCCTTGACGATCTTGCGGGTGTCGCCGTAGCCACGGCTGGTCGGTGCGCGGACCCGGATCCAGTCCGGTTTCGGCGGCGACAGCGAATCCGGCCGGTTCACCTTTTCCGGGTGGCGCGGGCGAAGCTGGGTGGCGGAGACGGTATCGAGGACGACGACCATGAACTGTCCGTTCTGAGTGAAGCTTTAGGTAATCCGCCGGGGGATGTCCTGCAACCCGCCCTCGCCTTACACAGCGTCCCATCTTAGCATACCGGCTTGAATGGCTCAAAACCGCATAATCAATGGGCAAAGGCTGGGAAAGCCGCTTAAGCGCGGCTTCTTCGCGCGCAGCGTGCATGAGGTGGCGCCGGAGCTGATCGGAGCGACGCTGCTGGTCGATGGCGTCGGTGGCGTCATCGTCGAGGTCGAGGCCTATCACCACACCGACCCCGCCGCGCATTCCTACCGCGGCCCGACGCCGCGCAACCTGGTGATGTTCGGCCCGCCCGGCTTTGCCTATGTCTACCGCTCCTACGGCATCCACTGGTGCGTCAATTTGGTCTGCGAGAAGGAGGGCTCAGCCAGCGCCGTGCTGATCCGGGCGCTTACGCCGACCCATGGCATCGCTGCGATGAAACGGCGCCGCGGCATGGACGATGAGCGCCTGCTGTGTTCCGGACCGGGCAAGCTGACGCAGGCACTCGGGATCACCCACGCGCTCAACGGCCTCGCGCTGGATGCGCCGCCCATTGCGATTCATGCGCGCGTGGAAGAGCCCGATGTCGTTGCCGGCATCCGAATCGGCATCACCAAGGCAATAGAGTTGCCGTGGCGCTACGGGCTTCGAGGCTCGAAGTTTTTGAGCAAGCCGTTTTTGCTTACGCCGCGTTCTTGAGCCGCTCCAGCGCTTCCAACACCTTCTCCTTGCGGGCGATGGCGGCGTCGCGCTTCTCTTTTTCTTCCTCGACGATTTCTTCGGGCGCGTTGGCGACGAATTTCTCGTTGGTCAGCTTGGCATCGACGCGCTTGATGTCGGCCTCGGCCTTGGCCAGTTCCTTGTCGAGCCGGGCCTTCTCGGCGCCGAGATCGATCACGCCCTTCAGCGGCAATGCGGCGACCTCGCCGCGCACCAGCAATTGCACCGCGCCTTCCGGCGCGCGGTCGGCGAAGGAGATGTCGCCGAGCCGTGCGAGACGCTTCACGACGTCGCTCCAGCGCAGCGCGCGGGCCTGCGTCTCCGCGGAGGCGCCGGCCAGTACCAGCGGCGTCAGTGTCGCCGGGGTGATGTTCATCTCGGCGCGCACCGAGCGCACGGCGGTGACGAGATCGACTACCCAGCCGATTTCGGCTTCGGCGGCGTCATCCCTGAAATCGGCGACCGGAGCTGGATCGAGCATGATCGGCGCCACCAGGGGATCGCTGGAGGCGGAGGCGATGATCAGCGCTTCCTGCTCGCGGGTCAGTCCGCTCGCCTTCAGCGGCCACGGCGCCAGCGCCAGCAGGCCGTCGCGGCTTGCCGTCACCGCCCACAATTCTTCGGTGATGAACGGCATGAACGGATGCAGCAGCTTCAGGATTTCATCGCGTGCCCACGCCACCATCGCGCGGGTCTCGGTCTTGGCCGGGCTGTCCTCGCCCATCATCACGGGCTTTGCGAGTTCGAGATACCAGTCGCAATACACGTTCCAGACGAAGCGATAGGCCGCGCCCGCGGCGTCGTTGAAGCGATAGGCCTCGATGGCTTCGGTGACCTCGCGCGTGGCTCGCGCGGTCTCGTGTGCGATCCAGCGGTTGACGACTTCCTTGGCCTTGGTCTGATCGAAATTTGCCGGCAGCGCGCACTCGTTCATCTCGGCGAAGCGGCAGGCGTTCCACAGCTTGGTCGCGAAATTGCGATAGCCCTCGACGCGTTGCGGCGCCAGCTTGATGTCGCGGCCCTGCGCCGCCATTGCCGCCAGCGTGAAGCGCAGCGCGTCGGCGCCGTAGTCGTCGATCAGATGCAGGGGATCGATGACGTTGCCCTTCGACTTCGACATCTTGGCGCCCTTCTCGTCGCGGACGAGGGCGTGGATGTAGATGGTCGGGAACGGCACGTCCTTCATGAAGTGCATGCCCATCATCATCATCCGGGCGACCCAGAAGAAGATGATGTCGAAGCCGGTGACCAGCGCATTGGTCGGGTAATAGCGCTCCACGTCGGTGCTGTCGTCGGGCCAGCCCAGTGTCGAGAACGGCCACAGCGCCGAGGAGAACCAGGTGTCGAGCACGTCTTCATCCCGTGTGATGAAGCCGGCGCGTTTCTCCGGATCCAGCGCCATGTCGTGGCCCTGCTCTTCCGTAATGACTTCCTGCTCGGTGTAGTAACCGAGCGCGTGGCCAACGGCCTCTTCCTCGGTCTCGGCGACGAACACCTTGCCGTCCGGCCCGTACCACGCCGGGATCTGATGACCCCACCACAACTGGCGCGAGATGCACCACGGCTGGATGTTCTCCATCCATTCGAAATAGGTCTTTTCCCAGTTCTTCGGCACGAAGGTGGTTTCGCCGGAACGCACCGCCGCAATCGCCGGCTGCGCCATGGTCTTGGCGTCGACATACCACTGGTCGGTCAGATAGGGCTCGATGACCACGCCGGAGCGATCGCCATGCGGCACCGCATGGGTGTTCGGCTCGATCTTCTCGAGGAAGCCGAAATCCTCCAGCCGCGCGACGATGCTCTTGCGTGCAGTAAATCGCTCAAGGCCGTGCAGTTCCTCGACCAGCTGCGCCGAGCCTTCCGGCAATCCGCGCAGATAGTCTTCATTGTCGGCGAGTGCGAGCTTGCCTTCGATGTCCAAAATGCTGATCTGCGGCAGGTTGTGACGGCGGCCGACTTCGAAATCGTTGAAGTCGTGCGCCGGCGTGATCTTCACCGCGCCGGAACCTTTTTCCGGATCGGAATAGTCGTCGCCGACGATCGGAATCTTGCGGCCGACCAAAGGCAGGATCACGTGCTTGCCGATCAGGTTGGTGTAGCGCTCGTCATCGGGATTCACCGCAACGGCTGAGTCGCCCAGCATCGTTTCCGGCCGCGTGGTGGCGACGACGATGAAGGTCGTGGAATCATCCGGATTGAAGGTCTTGCCTTCCAGTGGATAACGCAGATGCCAGAGGCTGCCCTTGACCTCGACCTGCTGCACTTCGAGATCGGAGATCGCTGTCAGCAATTTCGGATCCCAGTTCACAAGGCGCTTGTCCTTGTAGATCAGACCCTCGCGATGCAGCTGCACGAACACCTTGATGACGGCGCTCGACAGACCCTCGTCCATCGTGAAACGCTCGCGCGACCAGTCGCAGGACGCGCCGAGCCGCTTCAGCTGGTTGACGATGACGCCGCCGCTTTCGGCCTTCCACTGCCAGACCCGCTCGAGAAATTTCTCGCGCCCCATGTCGCGGCGGCCGGGCTCCTTGCGCTCCATCAGCTGGCGCTCGACCACCATCTGGGTCGCGATTCCCGCATGGTCGGTACCGGGTTGCCACAGCACGTCGCGGCCGCGCATTCGCTCGAAACGGCACAGCACGTCCTGCAACGTGTTGTTGAGGGCGTGGCCCATATGCAGCGAGCCGGTGACGTTCGGCGGCGGAATCACGATCGTATAGGGCTCGGCATCGATGCGGTCGGCGCGGCCGGCCTTGAACGCCCCGGCGTCTTCCCAGGCGCGCGCGATGCGGACTTCGATGTCAGCGGGCTGATAGTTTTTTTCGATCATGACAATGCAATCAGGTCAGGAGTTTTGTGGGTTTGGCAGACGCCCATGCCGAAGGCGCTAGAAACCCGCCGGTGGGCCCCAAGTCAACATAAAGGCAGGTTTAATCGTCTTCTTAGTGGCCTTGGGAGGCCAAACGAAGGCCTGGAACGGCCTGGCTGGGGCTCAGCGGCCGCCGCGGGAAACCCGCTCGATTTCGGCCTTGACGATGCGCTCGACCAGGCCCGGCAGATTGTCGTCGAGCCAGGACTTCAGCATCGGCCGCAGCATCTCCTTGACGAGATCCTCCAGCGTCCGCGCATTGTTGCTCAGCACGGTATTGGCAAGCGTGTGGAACGCTGATTCCACGGCGGAGACGGTCGTGTGCGACAGGATGTTCTGCTGCGGCGGCAATGGCGGCGCATCGTAGGACGGCGGGTCGAACATCGGTGCGCGCGGGCGTTCGTTGCTCGCGGCGACGGCCTCTGCGAATTCAAGATCGTCGTCCGGCTCGACGTGCTGGAACGACGGCGCCGGCTCGGGGTCCGGCAGTGCCATGTCGTCGGTCAGTTCGAACACATCGCCATCGGGCAGCGGCGGGCGGATTTCTTCTTCGGTGGTGGCGGCGTCGAGGCCGGCCAGCATCGCGTCGATGTCGTCCTGGCTGTTGGTGGCGGCGGGTTCCGGAATCGGCGGTGGCGCCGGCTTTGGAGCCGGCGGTGGTGCGGCCTTGGCGGCGGCCGCCTGCGCCGCAGGAATCGCCGACGGTGGAATGTTGGTCATGGCGGCAGGCTTCGGCGCGGGGGCGACCACCTTTGGCGGCTCTGGGCGCGGCGGAGGAGCAGCCTGCTCGACAACAGCCGGCTTGGCTTCGTCGTCGGCGATGATGCGCCGGATCGACGCCAGAATCTCCTCCATCGAGGGCTCCTGGACCTTTGCAGGCTGCGTCATTTCCGACTCCGCATCATCAACGCTCTCGTCAACATTTTACACCAGATGGAGCCGGATTTGCCGGTTCTCGATGTGACGGCCGGACTTTTCATCGCGCAAGCCTGACTTGTCCCCAGATCAAGCGCCGCTTGATCGATAGCTGGAAGCGGACGTCACGCCGGCTGCGGTACGAATCGCTCTGCTACCTCTGGGAAAGGTACGTCATCGCAACAATTGATTGCAAGCAAAGGGCCGCCGAAGCGGCCCCTGCGACACGTGCACGTGAGGACCGATTACCGGCCGTCGGGGGTGCGAACGCCGACCCAGCTGTCGCGCACCTGATGGTAATGCACGCTGGGATCATACACGGTGGTGCTGAGCTTGAGCACCGTCGGCGACAACCGGCCGACCGCGTTGAGCACCGCATAGGATGCGACGACGCGATCGTGCTGTGCGGTGACCAGCGCGACGCGCGCATTCACCAGCGCCTGTTGCGCGTTCAAGACATCGAGCGTAGTGCGCTGTCCGGCCTTGGCTTCTTCGCGCACGCCGTTGAGCGCGATTTCGGACGCCTGCACCTGGGCCTGCGCGGACGACACCTGCGCCTTGCCCGCCAGCAACTGGCCCCACGCCGTCACGACGCTGGCGCGGGTCTGGTCGCGGACCTGCTCGAGTGCGAGGCGCTGCTGCGCCAGGTTCTCTTTGGACTGCCGGATCAGCGAGTATTCGCTGCCGCCCTGATAGATCGGCACCGAAACCTGGGCGATCGCGGAGGTCGTAAAAGCGCGCGGAACTGAAATGGTCTGCTCGTAGGCCTGCTGCGCGCCAACCTGCAGCGTCACCGTCGGAAACAGTGCGCCCTCGTTGACCTTGACCGTGAGGAAGCTGACATCGATGCCGAACATCGAGGCCGTGACGTTGGGATTTTCGGTCAGGCCAAGATCGATCGCGCCAGGCAGCGTGCCCGGCAGGAAGCGATCCACCGGCGAGCCCGCGGCCAAAGCCACCGGTTCGTTGCCGATGATGCGGCGGAAATTCGAGCGCGTGGTGGTGAGATTGGATTCGGCGGTCAACTGCTGGGTGCGGCCGGCGGCGAGCTGCGCTTCGGACTGCGCGACGTCGGTGCGGGTGACTTCACCGACATTGAAACGGTCGCGGGTCTGCTTCAGCGTCTGTTCGAGCACGCGTACGTTGCTGCGCTGAACCTCGACGATGGCGGAGTCGCGCAAGTAGTCCATGTAGATGGTGGCGCCGGAGAGCAGCACAGACTGTTCGAGCACGCGAAGACCTTCGCGTGCGCCCGAAACCTGGCTTTCCGCGACCCGGGTACGGTTCGCGGTCTGCTGGCCGTTGTACAAGGTCTGCGTGACTGTGGCACCGACGCTGCGCGGGATCTGCGCGCCGGTGAGATGCGCCACCGCGTTCGAGCCGCCAGCCAGCGTGTCGGTGTATTGATAACCGCCGCTTGCCGTCACCGCGACGCGCGGGCGATAGCCCGACAGGGCCTGCGGCACGTTCTCGTCGGTGATACGTACCGAAGCGCGCTGGGCGTTGAGCTGCGGGTTGTTCTGGTAGGCGCGGACAAGCGCCGCTTCAATCGTGTCTGCGAGAGCCGGCGGCGCGCCAGCAAATGCCAGTAAAAGGGCCGCAGCGGCCGCTCCCGTCAGAACTTTCACGCCACCCATCCGAGATAATCCATTCATGCCGTTCACTGATCCGGCCACACGTCGCAGCCCCAGAATCAGGTCTTAGTCTGTTGAGTCTCCACTCACCATATTCCTCGCAACCGCGAGACGGAACCTCTCGTGGCGAGATCGCGATGGAAACTTGGCCGATGGGGCATCCAAGCCACACTTGTAATTTTCGGCGGCGATATTACCGCCGAAGGTATCAAAAAACGAAGGCCGGCAGCCGTTCGAGCCCCGGCAACACCGGCACGGCGGCATCGAACAGCGCCCGGTTGCCAAAATCGTCGTGGGAATGGGTGACGATCATTGCCCGCTGCGGTTGAGTCATTGCGAACACGCCGACCAGACGTCCGCCCGGTGCCAGCTGCCGATACAGATCGGTGGGAACAATTTCCGTGGCCCCGACCAGCACGATCACGTCATAGGGGCCGTTGCCGGCGTAGCCGTCCGCGGCCATTGCCGCCTTGAAGACCACATTGGAGGAACCGAGCCTGGCCAGGCCATCGGCGGCTTTCGCGACCAGCGCCGGATCGGCTTCGGTGGCGGTGACCTTGCCGGCAATTTTGGCGACCACGGCAGCGGAATAGCCGGTGGCGCAGCCGACCACGAGTACGTTGTCGGTCGCCTTGACGTCGGCGGCCTGCAGCATCCGCGCCAGCACGACCGGCTTGATCAGGAAGCGTTTCGAGCCGCCGGGCGTGCCGATGTCGAGATCGATGTCGAGATAGGCCATGGCGCGCTGGCTGGCAGGCACAAAATCCTCGCGCGGCACCGCCAGCATGGCGTCAATGATGCGCAGATCGGTGACATCGCTGGGACGCACCTGACCATCCACCATCTTCTGACGGGCGGTCGAAAAGTCGGACATGGGCGATCCCTTGCAAGCGGCTGGAAGTTCCTCGTCGAGGAATTACGGCAGCGCCAAGCCTCATGCAAGAAGTCTGATGCAAGTTTCGTAAAAAGACAACGCCGGGGATTTTGGCCGCAACGGTATCGTGAGCGACATCTGCTGCAGATGTTGATGTATTGGCTCCCCGGGCTGAACGAAACTGCGAACTTTGAACTGCCGATTCCTCTCAAAACTACGCTTGAGCCCTCAATAAAGATGCGCAAGCGCGATCGCGCTGAGCGAATTCCGCTGGCTGGCGGGCCCAAGCCAACGTTGAGAGAACGTGCCATCTTGCTCGCTCCTGAGAAGGGCGAAGTCCGGACAAAAGACCTGACCGACATCGGCGTTGCTCGCTGCTACCTCGCCCGCATGGCGAGGAGGGCTTGCTCGTGAAGGTGGGCTATGGACGCTATCGCGTGGCGGTTTCAAAAGCGGCATGATGTACAATAAAAAAGACCGCTGCCGAGGGCACAAGATGCCAACGCCAGTGGTCGCAGGATTGTATGCCTTAGCCTGGAAAGGGCAGAATTTCTCTATCGTGACCCGCCGCCGGCTCGCCCGAGCCCGGTCGATGGTTACCAGGGAACGCTTCCCGCATCGTTGAAGAAGCCACCGCTAGCACTACTTTGGCAATTTTTTAGCGGCGGCGAGTTTTTGGGATTCCCAAGAGAAGGTTTGCGTGATTCATGGGAGGTCGGCTGGCGGAGGGCCGATCTATGGACGTGGACTGGCAAGTTGATCTTGATCGCTGGCTTGCGCCGTTTGTCGCGGCGCTGCGGCACAAGACGCGGGCCCGGATGTGCCCTCTCTATGTCGCGGGTTTGATTGGTCCAGGAGACCGCAAGAGTGTTCAGCCGATGGCAGCACGCGCCAGCGGTGTCGGTTACGATCAGCTCCATCATTTCGTCGCTGCCGGAGTTTGGGACACTGCTCCACTCGAGGCTGCCCTGCTGAAGGAGGCAGATAGATTGGTTGGCGATGATGCAGGTTTTCTTGTCATAGATGATACGGCGTTGCCCAAGAAGGGACGTCACTCGATTGGCGTCGCGCCACAATATGCCTCGTCGCTCGGAAAGACTGCCAACTGTCAGTCGCTGGTTTCGCTAACGTTGGCGTCGCGGGAGGTGCCGGTGATGGTGGGCCTGCGGCTGTTCCTGCCCGAGAGTTGGACAAATGATCCTGAGCGCATGGCGCGGGCCCGTGTGCCGAAGGATAGACAGACTGCTCTGACAAAGCCGGAGATTGCCATCGAGGAGATCGACCGCGTCATCGCCTCCGGTGCGCGTTTCGGCTATGTGCTTGCCGATGCAGGGTACGGCTCCAGCGGGCCTTTCCGTCAGGCTCTGAGCGAACGCGGTCTGCTGTGGGCGGTGGGTCTGTCGCGGCGCCAGAACGTCTATCCCGCCGACATTGCCCTGATCTTCCCCGTCGCGAAGACCGGAAAGCCCCGCAAATACCACATCCCTGATCAGCCGCCGGTCTCTGCTGAAGCGTTATTGGCTGAAGGCAAATGGCAAAGGGTCAGTTGGCGGCGGGGCACCAAAGGTCGGCTGACATGTCTCTTCACTGCCCGCCGTGTCCGGGTTGCGGATGGCCATAAGCACCGGATGCTCAATAACCGTGTGCAGTGCATGCCTGGCGACGAGGTCTGGCTCGTCGGCGAGCGGCGATCGACCGGGGAGCAAAAATACTATGTGTCGAACCTGCCGGTCGATACCACCATCAAGACACTCGCGGCTACTATCAAAGCCAGATGGGTCTGTGAACAGGGCCACCAGCAGCTCAAGGAAGAGCTTGGGCTCGACCACTTCGAAGGAAGATCCTGGACCGGATTACATCGACATGCCTTGATGACGATGATCGCCTACGCCTTCCTACAGTCCCGCCGCCTTAAAGCAGCGGGACGAAAAAAAAAGAATCTCGGGACCGCCACCACAACCAAGCATGCCGGCCATCAGGCAAGCAATCCTCGACCTCTTCGCAAGACCTCCACCCCGACGATGCCCTCACTGTGACATGCTACTTGCAGATATCGCGAAGCCTAAAGTGCCAAAGTAGTGCTAGTACCCGGAATCATAGCTGAGTGATACGTCGGCCTTTGAAGCGGCGTTGACGGACCTTTTTCTTGGTCCAGACGAAGGGCTGAGCTTTGTCGTTATAGGCTTGGATGTAGGCATCGATGTGTTTCTCGAGCTGTTTGAGGCTGGTGAAGGACGCGCCGCTGAGCGACTGCCCCTGCAAGATCGAGAACCAGACCTCGACCTGATTGAGCCAGGATGCGCTTGTCGGCGTGAAATGAAATTTCACGTTGGGGTGGGCCTTAAGCCAGTGCTCGTTCTTCTTGTGGGTGTTGAGATTGTCGAGGATGACGTGAAGCTGGCGGTCCGGAAAAGCCAAGGTGACGCTGTCCATGAAGTCGAGGAACTCGACACGCCGCCGCCGTTTTGAATGCGTCGCGATGATCTTTCCGGTGGCAACCTCGAGTGCCGCAAACAGCGTTGTCGTGCCATGCCGTTTGTAGTCGTGGCTCTGACCGGTCAAGGCACGGCCATTGGGCAACTTCAGATAGCCCTGCGCTCGCTCCAAAGCCTGGATCGAAGGCTTTTCGTCCACGCATAGCACAATGGCCTTCGCGGGCGGGGCGACGTAGAGGCCGACAACATCGGCGGCTTTGGCCGTGAAGTGCGGGTCATTGCTCTCGCACCAAGACTTGCGAACCACGAGGTCGATCTTGTGGTTGCGCAGGAACCGCCAGACATATTGGACGTCAACATCGCCCAGCGCCTCGGCCAGCAGCGGCCCGGTCCAGCGCGCAAACCCTTCCGGTGCCGGCTTGTCCAGTAATCTCAGAATCCGCTTGTCGGTGGCGTTCGTATAGATCGGTCGCTTGCCAGGCCGCGGCTTGTCCTGCAGCCCTTCAAGGCCATGGTCGGCATAGCGATGCCGCCAAAGGCTGACAATCCGCGGCTGAACACCGACCTCCTTGGCAATCGACCGGGTGCTGCGCCCGGCCGCCGCCAACAGAACGATCCGCGCCCGCTTCAAATCGCGCTGCAACGTCATCGGCGAGCGGCAACATGCCTCAAGCACCTTGCGATCTTTCCGCGAAAGGTGGACTTCTCTTGCTTCGGGTATCATCCCGATGTTGAATCACGACTCACGATCCAAGAAAAGTGGGTACTAGATCCATCGTCTGGAAGAGTAGCGAGTTGAATCACGATGCGTGACCCCTCTTCGACCGTTCTATTACCGCTGAAGTTGTTGAGGTCCGTCGCAATGTATCCAGGTGTCGCGGTATTGATCTTGATGTGCGCGTGTGCCTCGCTCCGCCGAAAGGCGTTAGCGTATTGTACCGTCAGCATCGTCACTGCAGACTTCGATGAAGCGTAGGCGATGATTGTGTCCTCTCGGCCGAACATCGTCGTGGGGTCGCTCGCCAGTGTCAAAGATGCGGTTGTGCTGGCGATGTTGACGATGCGAGGCTGCTTCGATGCCTGAAGTAGCGGTAGCATCGCATGGACCATCCGAACCACACCGAAGACGTTGGTGTCGAAGGTCTCCTTCATCTCGGCCGACGTGATTTCGAAAGCCGGGCGGCTTACGAGGACGCCCGCGTTGTTGACCAGAACGTCGAGCCGACCATACCAGCGCTGAAGGTCCCGGGCGAGCGCGGCGACGCTCTCATCGCTCGTAACGTCGAGTTGGACCGGAACTACGTCCAGGCCCTCGGCGATAAGCTCGTTCGCGGCCTCTTCACCTCGAGCCCGATTACGACTCGCGAGGTAGACGCGCAGTCCACGCCTGCCGAGCTGCCGGGCGACCTCTTTGCCAAGGCCCTTATTTGCCCCTGACACGAGCGCAATCAATTTCTCATCCATCTTGGTCTCTAGAAACAAAAAAAGCCGCGTCTGCTCGCGGGGGGTTTTAAAGCGCAACTGGTTCCGCGCACGCTGGCTCCACCCTGGGGTGAGTGCCGGTGCATTGAGAACTAACTGTGCGTATGATACTGGAGAGACTTCTCGCATAAGGTTATTAGAGAATGATCTCGCATAAGTCAAGCGCGCCGCAGGTGGGTGCTGAGCCGGTTCGACGGAATGGGCGAAAGCGCGTTTCCGTGATCCTTGATGCCGCTAAAGTGCTGTTTGGCACGAGAGGCTTCGATGCGACGACTATGTCGGAGATCGCAATTCAGTCGAATACAGCTGCTGGCTCGCTGTATCGGTTCTTTCCGACCAAGGAAGCCATCGGTGACGCGATCGTCAATCGTTATGGAGAACGCTTCGAAATCGCCTTCGCGAGTCTATTGGAGGCCGCCGAGCTCCTTTCGGCTCAACAGATTGCCCTCATCGCCGCGGATATCATGGTCGAGCTGGAGGATGACCATGCTGCTGCCATCAGCGTTGCGGACGCTGGCGGCGTGACGACCGAGCAGCGGCAGATTCAGACCCAGCGTGTCCTCAACGTTATCGCTCAGGTAATCAGGCGCGCTTTCCCGATCATCGCACCTTCGAAGGTCCCGGTATGTGCTTTCACCCTAATGCAGCTCTTCAAGACGGTTACGATCGTGTCGAGAAGCCAGGCGCCCCAAGCGAAGGGTGCTATTGGAGAAATGCGATCAGTGATCGAACTGTATCTTCAGAGTCTTGGCGAGGCCGCGGGTAGCGAAAACGGTGCATCCCGATCGCCGGCACGTCCGAGCGGAGGCTCCGCTTAAATTGAAAGGCCTGACTGCCGCTCGTCGTCCGGCGCGCTCGCCGGCCCGCTACGCTAAATCACACCTGAGATCGATCCGCTCCTAGATGCTCCTCCGCCTCGGCGCAAAGGACCATAATGGATCGCAGAGTAGGGAGATTGAGCATGCTCAGGCGCAATAGCGTGCTCTGGCGCAGAAAAGATTTGGCTCCCCGGGCTGGATTCGAACCAGCGACCATTCGATTAACAGTCGAATGCTCTACCACTGAGCTACCAGGGAACAAGCGAAGCGATGTTCGCAGGCCGCAGCGTATAACAAAGCGATCCGGGCTTGGAAAGCAGGAAATGCGCCCGGCCCAGGCGGCGCCGATATTCCGGAAAAAGCCAGAAAAGGCCTGATGTTACGGGATCTTTTGCAGGTATGCCCGGTTATGTCTGGCATCGATGGCCGACCCTGCGGTGCGGAAACGCCACGAGTGCATCGCCAAAACGTCGCATTCACCCCTGACATTAAGCGCCGTGACCCCGAACAAGTCCGAATCGAACGAGGTGACCATGCCAGCCCTTCACACCGATCGCGCGCTTCCCGTCACTGACCTGCACTCCCTGCCCTTCATCAGCGACGACGAATGTATCGTCCGCCTCGCCGCCGTCGTGGAGAACCACGACAGCGATCACCTCGATGAGCTGGCCGCGCTGATCGGCCGCCTCGTGGTGCCGATGGAATTGTAAGGACGATATAAGGCGCCATCGACGCGGCGTGTGCTGCTGACCCGGGCTCAACGTTAGTTCTGCGGGCCGCAGAGCCTGTGGAGCAACGTGAAGCCAGGCAACGATCCGTTTCACCGGCGGCGCCAGCCGTCTTTGATGTATGCGATGCATGCCGAAACCGGCCGCACTCCGCGTTTCCGGAAAAAAACTTGTGTCGGTTGTGAATGGCCCGCTTGCTGGGCACTATCCGGCGATGAAAATCCTCAAAACGCTGATTCCGCGGCAGGTTATTGCCGCCGGCCGTCTGCTTCAGGTGTTCCTGAGCGGATACGGTCATTCGCGCCGGGTCTCCGGCATGCCGGTCGATGGCCACGGCCATTTCATCCCGTGGCTGACCTATCCGATGATTGAATTCCTGAACGGCCTCGACTTTGCGCAGGCAACGGTCTTTGAATTTGGCGCCGGTGGTTCGACGCTGTATTGGGCCAAGCGCGCCAGGGAAGTCGTCAGCGTTGAACTGGACGCCGCGTGGGCCTCGCGCGTTGCTGCCATGGCGCCCTCGAACGTTCGCATCATCCATGAGCCGAACGGACACAGCTATGCCGATGTGCCGATCTCGCTGGCCCGCAAATTCGATGTGATCGTGGTCGATGGCGCAGAGCGGTATCGCTCGACCCAGGCCGCGATAGGCTGTCTCGCATCGGGCGGCATGATCATTCTGGACAATGCCGAATGGTACCCCCATTGCGCCGCCCTGCTCGCCGCGTCGGGCCTCATCGAGGTGCCGTTCAGCGGCTTCCCGCCAATCAACGCGTTTCCCTCGACGTCGTCCGCGTTCCTGTCGCGCGACTTCAGTCGTGTGCGATTGCCGCGGGTCCCGCCGGTCGGCGGACGCGCTCTGGCGGGTGGCGCGCTGGACGACAAGTTCTAGCGCACGGACAACCGGCATTTCCGGGATTACTTCCTAACCGGACATGACGCGGACATCACAAAACCGATGCGAATGACCCTCAGCTGACATTCGTATTGAACGGACGCTTGGCCCCACGGGTTGCGAAGCCAAGCGTCCTGTTGACGAAATTTATTGAGCGGCCAGGCTTGGAAGCCCCTGAGCTTTCGTGACCGCGGGGGGATTCCATCTGCCGGTCAACGCCTCAGACTTCGGCGCGTACAGGCGCATCGTCAGATTGAAAGGTCCCTTCGGTGCCGGGAGCCAGTTGGCTTCCATATCCTTTCCAGGGCTCTCGTTCTGAAAGTAAAGATCAAGTGAGCCATCGGAGTTATATTTGAACGGCATCCAGCTGCTGATCGCGAAGCGGTTCAACGCGTTTCCCACCTGGAATCCGTCCTGATCGTAGAGGGTGATCGACCAGAAAGCATTCACCGGAGGCGTGGTGCCCTTCTCGAAGGTGATGGTGTACTTGTTTGCGCCGTCGAGCGGCTTCCCGGACTCGTCGCCGAGATTGAGCGGGTAAATGGCATCCTCGACCACATTCGCGCCAAGTCCTTGCTGCGCGAGAATGGCCCGCTTCAGGTAATAGTTGCCGTACACGCCCACCGTGTCGGTGTTCATCGACCAACCGTTCGCAACCCGGGCCAGCGTCGGCAGCTTCCAGGCCATCAGCTTCTGCGCGTCCTGGGGTGCGGTTTCCAGCGCCCTTTGCACGGCTGGATCGAGCTTGCCTATGTCAAAGCTCTTGCCCGGCTCGATGCCGATTTTCTTCATCTGCGCGATGATCGGCTCGTCGGTGATATGAGGAGGATGCAGCTTGAGCAGCTCCGCAGCATTGGCGAAATACACCCCAGCTGTCATTGTATCGACCTGGGTCTTCGGCGGCGTCTTCATATCGACGCTTGGGTCCGGCTTGAATTCGACCGGCTTGGGCGCTTTGCCATATTCGGAAAGAAGGGTGAGCTTATAGCCGGCCTGGATCTTACGGACCGCATCATAATCCGGCGGGCCATCCGTCTTCGTCCGGCCGATGAGCCAGACGTAAGGCGTTGGCGCTTCGATCCGCTGCGTATCCTTCGGAAGCTTGAATTCCTCAGCAAACTTGTCACGTAAATCCGGCCGCCAGCCCGGGGGCGTCACCAGAAAGGTCCCGGCCTTGGTGCCCGTCGTTCGCCAACCCGGCGACGCGAAAACATCGGTCCACATGTCGAGCATCGGAAGCAGGTAGTAGCGTCCATTGGTATCGGGAGCCGTGATGACGATGGGCTCCTTGGTCATGTCCAGCCACGAGACCGAATATAAAGTATCGAAGTTGGACCGCACGACGCCTTTGAAACTTGCCGGCGGGTACTCGGGCACGTTGACGAATGTGTTCATCGGGCCCTTGAAATCGGTGATGCCATTGGTGAATTGCTTCCGGGACACGTCCATCGACAGCAGCGGGTAGAAGTAAATATAGGCGTCCGTCGCAATGGCGCGGGCTTCCTGATCGGTGATCGCGCTCTGCGCTTGTGCGATGTGCGGAACGCTGGGCCCAATGAGAAGGCCCACAACCAGGGCAGTCGTGATTTTATTCATACCAACCTCCTGTTAAATCAAACACGCTGGCTTCGCCGGTTTCATCCCAATAGTTGACTCGAACGCGCCTATGCGAATTCCGCCTCCCCGAATGCTGGTGGTGCGGCTGCTGCCACTTTTCGAATTCGATGCTTCGTCATGGACCTCCGTTCGCCCAAGCCCACCAGTGTGGGTCATGGGAAATGCGCGAAGGTTCAACCGGACGCGGTTATCCTAAGCCAATGCGGAAGGAAAATTACCGCTGACGTGGATGCCATCTATAATAGTTCATCGTGAAACTCGCCGGCGCCCCGTCTTCGTCTATTGCTCGTCCTTGGACGGCATTCGTGGCGGAAGGAGCGGAGTAAACGATACCGCATCGCCAGCGCGTGGGGCTCCGACCAATCCCTCTCCCGTCGAGGGATCGCCCCCCGACGTGTCCATAACAACGTTCGGGGTGATGTACTCCCCCTTACGGCTTCGAGGAGGCCGCCTTCACCGTTGCCAAAATCGGCGGCGCGACCGCCCTGGGGGCGCCCAGCGGCGATTTCGCTCGCAGCCTTGTCGGTTTTTTCGGCGAGCTTGTCGCTGTATGGAATGCGGTACGCTCTGGGAACACCATTCGGTCGATTGCCTTCGTCGAGCGCCTCGACCCAAAGATAGATCGAGCCTGGATCGCCTTCGAGTGAATGCGGCTCCACAATACGCGCTTGCAACAGTTTGAAGCTGACGGGCAGCTTATCAACGCTGGCCCAGCCCAACAGTCCGCGCACGCCAATGAAACTTACGATGTAGAATGCGCTCGTCACGGCCACGGCCACTGCCTTGCCGCTGAGTGCGGGCTGACCGACCTGTAGCCCGCGATCGCCACGTTTTCTTGGCTGTCCGCTAAAGCCGCTCCGCTCGCTAACTAAAAAGGTACTTGAACCAAAGGTACTTGAACAAAAAGGTACTTGAACCAAAGGTACTTGAACAAAAAGGTACTTGGCGCCCTCTAAGTTGGGTTCCCGCAGGCTTTTCCCGTAAGCGGCCTCCCACTCTCCATCGTATCGCCTTGCTTTGGTCAAACCGGAGTGAAGTCTTCGGCAGGAACGACGTTCTCTCGCGTAAATCCGCCGGCTGCTGCTATGCGCCGACATTGGACTGAGTACGGAGCGCCCATGCTTACAACAACAACCCCGAAGCCAACCGATGATCCCCACGATGTCACAGTGGTCGCGCCGGATGTGGCCCTGATGACGCCCTCGGATGAAGAGCTCGCCAAGCTGGCGCGCAGCTTGCGCCATTTTGCGAATCCGCAGACCCGCACGGGGATCGATCATCCCGCGGCCCCAGTGGTTCCACCGGTTGATCCGACGCTTCGTCCTGCTGCTGTCGGCGATGTCCAGGCTGGCTGGCGGACGATGGGCGGGCAAGCAGCACGCGGCGTCACTGCCGCGTTGCTAATGGCAGCATGCACGGGTGCCGCTGCCATCGCCTGGCAGTCCTACGGCGGCACGGCCGAACAAATGATCGCGCGGTGGTCGCCACAGCGCGTGCTCGCTTCACTCCTGCCGCTGGAAAAACCGGCGCTCCCCGTGCAACCAACCCCACCTGCCGTCGGGGCAACGGCTGCGAACCCAACACCTGCGAACCCAACACCTGCGCAATCCGGATCTCCGGCCCAGACCGCGCCGGAAGGCGTCGCACCCGGCGCCGTCGCCCCATCGGTTGGATCGGCGCCGTCGCTCGGCTCGATGACGAACGATATCGCAAGCGCCCGGCAGGAGATCGAGCAGCTCAAGGCCAGCATCGAGGAACTCAAGGCCAGCCAGCAACAAATGTCCCGCGACATTGCCAAGGCTTCTGCCAAATCTTCCGAGAGCAAGTCTTCCGAGACCAGGGCCTCGGAGGTAAAGGCTCCCGAGCAGAACCTGCGGCCGAAGATATCGGCGCATCCGGGGCGGGCGACCACCCTGCGGGCGAGCAAACCGATGCCGCCACTTCCACCCCAGCAAGCCGCAGCATATCCCACGCTGCCGCAGCCCGCCGCACCTTACGTGCCGCGACAAGCTGAACCGCAGCGGCCAACCGCGGCTGAACCGCTTGCCGATCCAGAGCTGGCATCGGTGCCGCGACCACCGATGCCCCTGCGCTAGGAGTTCGCGGCCTGGTTCGCCGGACACGCCGCTCCGCTCTTGGCCCAGGCCTCGACCGGACGGCCGCCATTGCGCGCGGGGTCTTTGATCTGCGCGCGCAATGGCGGTCGCACACAGCATTGCAGCGAGAGAGTTCGTGCGAGTCAGCATAACCTCGTGGTGCTATTCCGATCCCTGCCAAAATTGCCGAACTGTGGAGCTACCTGATCTTGGGCGCGCCTCTTCACCCGCCCCGTGTTATGTCACGTTGGTCTCGCGGCAGGCTGCCACGCGTAAGTCAACCACGCGATACCGTGAGAAATCAGGTCGATGCCGAGGAGAAATCCAAGCACCCAAAGACCCGTCATCGGGAATCCCGTCAGAATAACGAGGCCGGCCAGAACTCCGAACACTCCGGACAGCAGCATGATCCAGCCGGCGTCCTTCCAATGGTTGAAGCCGAGCAGGATTCGAATGATGCCGGACATCAGGAGCATCAGGCCGAGGACATAAGTGAGGATCAACGCGCTGGCGACGGGTTGGCTTACCAGCACGACGCCGAACGCGACATAGAGAACGCCGAGCAGTATTTGCCATGCAAATCCTCCCCATCCCTTGGTCCAGAAAGCGTGAATGATTTCGAAGACGCCCGCGGCAATGGATATCCAGCCGATAAATATTGTGCTGATGACGGTGACGAGTACCACGTCACCTAGCACCAGGATCCCCGCCAGGATCATGACAATCCCAAGCAGAACGCAAACCCAAAAAGGCGGCGCGGACAAGCTGCCGGTCCGCAACGGTGAGCTGTTGTCGATAGTGGTCATGTTATCTTCCTCCATCTGCAGCAACCGAAATCAGGAGCGCAGCGCAAAAGGCATGCTCCACGCGATCCATACCCCGCCGCTCAAAGCGCGAACGCCATCAGCAATCAGCTGAACCAGCGGTCTCTACCGCCAGGCGCACACGCGGCGCCCTCTGCGCCACCAGCAGACCCGACGGGGTGGCCGACGACGGCGCGGATGAAGAGGACGCCGTGGCGGACGGCTGGCAACGGCCTGAGCCTTCTCCCTGAGATCATCCGCCTTCCTCGCCAGATCTTTTTCCAGGGCGAGTGGCGTGGCTTCGACCGTGTTCGACAGCGAGCTCACGCCCAAGCTGGTGGCAACGACACCGCACAGAATGCCCCGCAACACATTGCGGCGATCGATTGCATTCATCGGTTCTCTCCTTTCGTCGACGCCTTCCCAATGCAGTTCCGTGGGCCTCGATCAGGTCGATCCCGAGTTCTTGCTGATGGGCGGCTCACTCGGGATTTCTCCCGGCCGGTAGTTCGGCAAGCGTCCGGCCGGGAAAATCGACAGCATTGCCACCAGCGCCATGATGAGGAGACCCATCTTCAGCGCCCGCAGTCGCGCTTCAGTATTGATGCGGGCAGCTTCGGATACTTGCTCGCGCGTGGCCGTGGTGCGTTCCAGTACGCCGCGCAGCCGATCGTTGCTGACGAAGGTGATGTTGTCGAGGTCGACCTGCGACTGCACCTCGGACGGCAGTATGGGATTTTCGGCGATGCTGTGGAAAACGGCCGAACTCAGCAGTCCGACCAGGAGCGCACCGGCGACGGCCGTTCCGACGGCGGCAGCGAGATTGTTGGCGGTGCCGCGCAGCGAACCGACGTCGCCCGCGAGCTCTTTGGGCGAGGCCGTGACCAGCACGTTGAACAGCAGCGTCACCAGAGATCCCTGCCCGATGCCGAACACGACAAGGCCGATAAGCACGGGAAACTCGCTCCAGTCGTTGCGAACGACAAAGGCCAGCCACAGGAGCGCTATCGCGCACAGGATAAATCCATAGCGCCCGATCTGTCGCGGCGTCAGCCTGTCGTAGAAGCGGACGATCAGCATCGCCGCAAAGAAGACGGAAAGATTGAACGGCATCATGGCGATTGCGGTTGCGAGAGGCGAGCGTCCCTGCACGATCTGGATATAGAGCGGCACGGAGAAATTCAGCATCGCCTCAAGTGCGACGACGGCGAACATGGCGTAAACGGCCGCGCGCTCCTGCGGTGAATCGATCACCGCAAGCGCAAGTAGCGGCGTTTTGCCCGCCGCCTCGCGCCGGTGCGTCCACATCAGGAACGCCTGGCCGAGCACGACGCCGAGCACAATGAAGACAGGCGCCGGGGAGAGGCCGAAGACATTGAAGGGTGCGGCGGCCTGCGCGACGCCCACGCCCCAGCGGTTGAGGTTGTTGAAGCCGAAGCTGATGAGAATGATGGCCGCCGCCGCGAGAGCAACACCGACCAGATCGATCTCGACATCCGGGCGTCCCTCGTCGCGCTTGAGCCTGAAGCTCAGGAGAAAGACGATGGCCGAAAGAGCGATGAGAATGCCGAACGCCGGACGCCAGCCGATATAAGTTCCGAGGATGCCGCCGATCAGGAACGCCGCGACACCGGCACCGGCCCGCGCCGATCCGAGCGCGCCGAGCGCCGTTGCCTGCTGGGTTCCGTGGTAGTTTTCGGCGATCAGTGCGACGAGCGACGGCACGAGCGCCGCTCCGGCTGCACCGCAAAGTCCCTGTGCCGCGATCATCACGCTCGCATTGGGGCTGAAGGTCATCAGAACCTGAGCCACTCCGAACAGGAGCACGACCGCACGGAAGACCTGCAACGCGCCGAACCGTTGATTCAGTTTCGCGCCGAGCATGACGAAGCCGGCCACCAGCATCGAATACATCACGATGCCGGTGGCGATTGTCGTCGGCGCAACATTGAAGCTCGTCACCATGCCGCCCAGTGCGACCGGCAACGAGGCGACGTTGAAAGACATCAGCACCTGACCGAATGCGATGGCGATCATCGGCACCCAGGATGCTTGCGGTTCGGACTGCGCGCCCGAGATGGGGATGGCATGTACCGACATAACCTAGCCTCCAGGTTTATGACGATGAACGGCGACGTATCACCGCTGAGGATGCATCACCTCACGGTTCTGCATTCGAGACGAACAAATCCATTCCAAGTCGCTGGGACAGGAACTTCGCGGCGAGCTGTCCCTTGACGCTGTTGCCTGCGGCGTCGAGCGGGGGTGCGAAAGTCCCGAAGCCGCCCTTGCCTGGAGAAACGGCGACGATGCCGCCGCCGATCCCGCTCTTTCCCGGCAAGCCAATGTCATAAAGCCAATCGCCCGAAGTTTCGTACAGTCCGGCGGTGATCATCACAGCCAGCGCGTAGTGGCAGACAGTAGCGTCGACCACGCGCTCCCTGGTGATGGGATTCACGCCGCCGTCAGCCAGTGTCGCGGCCATGACCGCCAGATCCCTGGCGCTCACATTGAGCGAGCATTGCCTGGTGTAGAGATCGGTCGCCTGCTTGGCGTCGCAATAGATCCGGTCATAGCTTTCCAGCAGACGGGCGATGCTGCGATTACGAAAATTGGTTTGCGACGCCGAAGCATAGACCTCGTCGTTCAATGGCAGTTTGCGGCCGGCGAAACGCGACAGTCCGTCATGAATGAAGTGCCATTTGTCGTCGGCGGTCGCGCCGGGCACCAGGCTCGTCGTTGCGATAGCACCGGCATTCACCATCGGATTGGTCCGCCCGCCCCCGCGTTCGATGGCGGCCAGCGAATTGAACGCCAGTCCGGTGGCGTTCGTCCCGAGCCTGTCACGCGCCTCTTCCGGACCGATGGTCTCGCACACCAGCGCGAAGATGAACGGCTTCGACACGCTCATGATCGAGAATTCATACGCGATGTCTCCGGCCGCGTAGACACTTCCGCTGGTGCCGACGACACAAACGCCGAAAAGCTCGCTCGGTACTCTTGCAAGCGCGGGGTAGACCTGCGAGTTCTGTCCCTCGCTATTCGGTTTGAAGCGCTGGTGTGCTTCGGACACCAGTTTCTGTACTGTCTCGGGCTCGGGCAGATGCCCCGTCGAGATATATGGCCGCTCGGCTTGTTCCACGATCGATGGCGAGTCCATTGGACCCCTCCTCAATCCTGTTCAAACAATCCCGCTCACCGATCGCCGGACCAGCGGCAACATCAGTTGCGCGCTGCACAAGCGATCTTGAAGGATTTCGTCAGCTCTTTTCAATCGGTTCGCGGAGCAAACGCTTGAGTCTGCATGGAGTCAAGCGTGCAACCAGAATATGTGGTTTGCGGCGTGTGTGTGTTGCTACAAAAATTTGTGAAAAATTTTGCGGGGTGAACACTGGAATTGCGCATTCCGCTTCGGCAAGAATAACGGCGGCCGGCCGAAGGGTCGTCCTTCGAGTCAAACCTCCTCCAATCAGTCCCCTCAGAAGCGGCTTAGCGTAGCCTGTGTGCGAGGACACGCTGGAGTTCTGCTGCTGATATTGCGGCGAGAGACTGATAGCTTCTGTTACGCGGGAGAAACCAATCCCGCGACCGATGCAAAAGGTGTGGGCTTCCGTCATGACGAAGTCGACTGCGGGGCGTGATTCACCGAGCGCTAAACGCAATGCTTCCGCGCTGGTCGACCCGCGTCATGGCGATGTCGATGATGACGCCGCGAGTCCCGGACAAAGATCGCTGCTCGCGATCGCCGGCAGTCTGTTGGTTGAAATCAGCCTGCCCAAGCTGCTGTTCGCCTGGACGGTCTCGCTGCTGCTCCCGGCGGTGCTGCTTGGTCTCGCGCCGCTGGTGGCGACGGCCTGGCTCTCCTCCGTATCCGGACACATTCTGGCGCTAACGGAAATCGGCGCGGCATTGGTGCTGAGCGCGATCGTCGCGCTGGGGTGGATCGGATGGCGGCCACTGTTTCGGATCGCCGAGATCAATTTCTGGTCGCTCAATGCGCTTGTCGTTCAGCCCGGTTACGCGTTTGGCCGCGAAGCGCTGCGCCATCTCGCGGAGTTGATGTTCGGACGGAATTTAACCGCTGCAGGGCGGGCTCGGCTGCGTGCGGCGAGCTCTGTCGGTGCGGGCATCGTGCTGTGCACATGCGCGACATCGATCGCGATCCTCGTCTGGCCGGCCTCGCGCTGGATAGGGGTGGTGACCGACCTCGTGCTGCTGCATCATCTGGTTGTGCCGACGCTTGCCAACGCCGTCATGCTGACGTCGGGTTATCTCGCGGTTGCGTCGCTGGTTTGGGGCTTCGCGGACGCCAGCATGAATCAACCGGGCGATCTCGCCGCTTTCGATGCCGCTCCGCCCGATGGCCGCGCCTGGCGCGTCGCGCATCTTTCGGACCTTCACGTGGTCGGCGAGCGATATGGTTTTCGCATCGAAAGCGGACGCGGCGGTCCGCGCGGCAACGAGCGCCTTGACCGCGTCATGACACGCCTTGCCGCTATCCATGCCGTTCATCCACTCGACCTCGTGCTCATCAGCGGCGATATGACCGACGCCGGCCGCGCGACGGAGTGGGCCGAGTTCCTCGACGCGGTAACGAAGCATCCCGAGCTTGCCGCGCGCATGATCGCGCTGCCCGGCAATCACGATGTGAACATCGTCGACCGCGCCAATCCGGCCCGGCTCGATCTGCCATTCAGCTCTGGCAAGCGGCTGCGGCAGATGCGGACACTGTCGGCGATCGCGGCGGTACAGGGCGATCGCGTGTGGGGCGTCGATGACTCCGGGAGACCCACGGCGACGCTCAACGAGGCGCTGGTGCCGCATCGCCAACGGATCATGGCCTTCGCGGAGCACGGCGGCTTGCGCCGCGCCGCCGGGCTCGGCGGTCTGTTCGACGATCAGTTTCCGATGATCCTGCCTCCCGATCGGGAGGACGGCCTTGGCGTCGTCATCCTCAACTCCAATGCCGAAACGCACTTCTCCTTCACCAACGCGCTCGGACTTGTCTCCGTTGAACAGATGCATCGACTCGCCGCAGCGATGGGCCATTTTCCAGAGGCACGGTGGATCGTCGCGCTGCACCACCACCTGGTGGAATATCCCATGCCGGTCACGGCCTTTTCCGAGCGGATCGGCACCGCACTCATTAACGGCAGCTGGTTCGTACGCAAGCTTGAACCTTTCGCGCCCCGCGTTGTCGTTATGCACGGTCATCGCCATATCGACTGGATCGGCGCGTGCGGTCCGATGAAGATCGTCTCCGCTCCGTCGCCGGTGATGGGCGCAACCGATGACGCGTCGACGTATTTCTACATCCATACGCTCGCCGCCGGTCCGGGCGGCCAGCTTTGTCTGCTGCCACCCGAGAAGGTGGAGATTGCGGGCGAGGCCTGAAGCTAGAGCTTATCGGCCTTCGTTTGTACGGGTCCCCCGAGCAGATCGGCGAGCCAGCGGCTGGACGGGTGCTGGCCGCAGAAGGTGAGAATAGCGAGCGCGATCGGTACGCCGATGAAGGTCCCGAACAGACCCCACAGAAAGGTCCAGAAGAAAATCGAGAACAGCACGACGAAAGGTGAGATCGACAACATGGTGCCGGATACGCGCGGCTCGACATAGCTGCCGACCACGAACTGGATGATGTTGAGGCAGGCGAAGACGCCGAGAACGGCGGGCCAGCTCCCGAACTGCGTCATCGCCAGCAAGGTGGGGAACAGTGTTGCGATGAAAGGACCGATGAACGGAATGTAATTGAGCGCGAAGGCGATCATGCCCCATTCGAAAGCGAACTGCAGCCCGGTGATCCAGGCGAAACTACCGACGAGCAGGCCGGTAATGGCGCTCATCTGCGTTCGCACCAGCATGTATTTGCGGAATTTCACCGCAGTCGCCGAACTGCCGTCGATCAGCACGCGCGCCGCTGTACGGTTGTCGAGCGCTTCGACCTTCCGCCTGATATCTTCGACTTCAAGAAGTCCCAGCACGACGTAGACGAGCGTAATCAGCCAGAAGCTGAGTGTGGTGTTGACGCGCCCGGTCACATGCTGCGTCGCGCGCAACAACCAGGTGACGTTGAAATGTTCGGCCCACAGCCCAGCGACCGAGACGCCATGACCGTCGAGCCACATCACCACGTTATAGTAGAGCGTCTGATAACGCGCCGCATCCGCGACTAATGATTGCCCCACCCGGCTAAAGCCCCAGACAGCAAGCGAGGCGAAGACAAGGCAGGCCGCGACCGTAACAACGATAGTGATCGCCAGTGCGAGAAGTTTCGGCATTCGCGCCTGCAGCCGGTCCTGCAACGGCCAGATGATGGCGATGATGAAGAACGTCAGCGCAAGCGGCGCTAGTACCGCACTCACCTGCTTGGCGGCAGCCGCGACCAGCAGTGCCGCGATGATCCCGATGGCGATCTTCATGCGACGCCGACCGCCATTCGTTAAAATCTTTCAGAAAAAGCCGACCGCTGCCGATGGCGGCAGCCAGCATAGGACAGTGGCAATAGCCCGCAAGCCGTCCTTTTAAAAATGCTCTTGTGACGATCTATGGATCGAGCCCGCAAGAGCCAACGGCGGGGCTTGGGTCTTAACGAGCGGATTCGGGCAATCAGTCCGCCCGGCGCATTTATGAAGTCACGGCCTAATTCGCCGGACACGCCGCTCCGCTCTTGGCCCACGCCTCGACCAGTGCGCCGGCCTGCGCTTGCGTGCCCGGCGCGGGGGCGCGGCCAAAGCCGGGCGCCCAGGCCCACCCCACCAGCGTGTCCTTGCCGATATGGTCGATCAGCTCCTCGACCGGACGGCCGCCATTGCGCGCGGGGTCTTTGATTTGCGCGCAGATCTCGGCGACGGTCTTGCCTTCCCAGGCCATCTCGCGCGGCGCGAGATGCCATTCGGGATGGCCGGGGACGCGGCCGGGATCGAAGTTGGCGGCTTGGTGGCAGATCGAACAGCGCATCGAAGGCGCGCCATGGCCGTCGGCGCCGCGCTCGACCGGCGGCTGATGCAGGCGGTTGTTCTCGCCCTGGTGCGGGCGATCGCCGGCCGGATGACAGTTGGTGCAACGCGGATTGGTCAGGACTTTGCCGAGTTCGGTGAAGATTGCGGCCGAGCGCGCGGCGGTGTCGGCAATCCCCGAGAAACTTTCGGGCGACGCGAGTTTGTCAGAAGACACGTCGGCCACCGCATAGGCGGTGAGCATGCTCATCGCCAGCGCCGCGACCGCCACACGCGCCCTGCCCCAGATCTGCGTCATCTTCGGTCGCTCCTGATGCGCGTCAGCGCGGCAATCCCTTGGGTCAGACGAGATAGCGTTTCGGATCGGCGAGAATCACGTCGCGCACCGCCTCATGATATTTGATGTAGCCGGTGCAGCGGCAGATGTGGCCGTCGAGCGCTTCGGCGATCGTGGTCTCCAGTTCGGCGCGCGGCAGCGGCGTCTTTGCCAGACGCTCCAGCAGCACCTGCGCTTCGTTGAGAAAGCCGGCGGTGCAGTAGCCGCACTGGAACGCGAAGTGCGCGATGAACGCCTTCTGCAGCGTCGAGAGTTCGCCATTCCTGGCATGGCCCTCGACGGTGCGGATCGACTGGCCGTTGAAGCTGGCGGCCGGCACGATGCAGGTCGGGCTGGTGTGGCTGGTGCCGTCGGGATTATCGACGATGATGGCGCAGCTCAGGCATTGCGCGGCGCCGCAACCGAATTTGGTGCCGGTCATGCCGAGATGCTCGCGCAGATAATCGTTCATGGTGAGATCTTCGCGCACCTCGGTCGGCGCTTGCTTCTGTCCGTTGATGGTGATGGCGAGTGTGGTCACGCGAGCGCTCCCTTGAGCAGGCTTTGGGTCACCGGCAGCGACTGGAAGCGCCGACCGGTGGCGTCGAAGATGGCGTTGAGCAGCGCCGGCACGACCGGGATCATGACGACTTCCGCAATGCCTTTCGGTTTTTCGTCCGGCAGCGGCGGCAGCATCTCGATCTCAAGATCGTGCAGCGGCAGGTCAGAGCCGCGCGCGACCAGGTACTGGCCGAGATTCCACTGCCCGTTGCCGGGGCCGCCCTCGTAGGGCGGCAGCGATTCCAGCAGCGCGTACCCGAAACCCATCGCGAAGCCGCCCTGCGCCTGGCCGAGCACCAGATCGGGTACCAGCGCGTGGCCGCATTCCAGCACGCTGTAGGCCTTGGCGATCTTCAGGATGCCGGTGGCCTTCTCGATCTCGACCCGCACGGCGGTGCCGCACATCGAGGTGTACGACGTGCCGATGCGGTTGTTGTCAGTCGGCGGAAATTTGACGCTGACGCGGTCGAGCCGCTGGAAGGGCCCATTGCTGCGGCGCACCGCAAGCGCGTCGATCTCGGCCCGGTACTGCACGCCGCCGAGCAGGAAGCGCGCGCGCGACCATTCCCAGCGCGAGAAGCTGTGGGCCACAGCACCGGTGACCAGGCCGCGCGCATGCGCGGTCGCCGCCAGCATCTTCAGCGGCAACGGCGGCAGTCCGGCCATCGTCAGTTCGCTGTTCTTCCACTGCGCCTTGGCCATGTCCTTGGCGCGCGGATCGGTCGGCGCGATCTTCCACAGCAGCAGGGCCGCCGGCCAAAGGCCGAACTGGAAGATCACCTTGGCGGCTTCCGCCGGCGCGTGGGTGCCGACATGGGCGCCGATCGAAGCCGAGGTCGCCGAACTGATCGCCGGCACCCAGCGCGGGTTCTTCTCCAGCGCGTCCTGTGTCTTCTGGTCCATCGCATAGGAATCGCCGGAGGTGATCATGCCGAGCGCATCGAACACGCCGACCTGGGCGACCGCGACTTCGTCGGAGATACCGCCGAGATGCAGCGCGACGCGGTTGGCCAACGCGGTGCTGACGCCGGTGCCCATCTCGGTGTGATCGTTCCAGATCGCGATGCGACCGTCGGGGCCGAGTTCGACGCGGCCGTTGGAACAGTCTGCTCCGGTACCGTAATCCTTGGTGGCGCAGGCGACGCCGGTGCCGACCAGGAAGCCCGGCTTCGCCTTCGATTTCTCGGCGGCGCGGGTCTGCCAGATCGCGTGCTTCTCGAGCTTGTCGAGAATTTCCGGGGTGCGCACCGAGACGATGTAGCGGTTGCCAGCCAAGGTGCGGCCGTTCTGCTTCAGCGCATTGCGGCGGCGGAAGTCGATCGGATCGAGCTTCAGCGCGACGGCGGCCTCGTCGACCAATACCTCGATGGCGCTCATCGTCTGCAGCGTGCCGTAGCCGCGCATCGAGCCGGCGGTTACGCCGCGGGTGTGCAATGCCACCGTAGTGACATCGACCTTCGGGACGTCATAGATGCCGAGTGCGGCATTAGCCGCGACGGTCGCGACGTTGGGCGAGAAGTTGGCGAGGCCGCCGCCGTCCAGCACATGGTCGGCCGCGAAAGCGAGGATCTTGCCGGTCTTGCGATCGATGCCGATGCGCGAGTGCATCTTGATGGCGTGACGCTTGGTGCCGCCTTGAAACTGCTGGTAGCGATCATGCGCCAGCCGCACCGGGCGGCCAGGGAAGAACATCGCGGCGAGTGCCACGTAAAGCACGAACGGCGTATGGTCGCGTCCGCCGAAACCGCCGCCCATATGGGCGTAGTTCGAGTGGATCCGCGCGGGCTTGAACGGCGCCTTGGCCTTGCCGAGCAATTCGCCGATCGATTCCGTGGTGTCGTAAGGCGACTGCACGCCAAGCACCAGTTCGAGCTGTTTGCTGTTGTTGTCGTACCAGCCGAGGCCGGCTTCCGGCTCCAGGAACATCGGATCGATCGACTGGGTGTCGAACTGGCGGTCGAGCACCAACAGGTCGGGATTGCTGGCATCGAGGGTGGCGCGGATTGCCTCGCCGTGGCGGGCGGCGACGCCATAGGGGTCTGTCGTTTCCTTGGCGAACGGCGCCCACACCGGCATTTCGGTGTTCTGAATGCGGCCCGGGCTGACCCAGCCGGCCATGATCGGCGAATAGACGTCGGGCGCATCCGGCGTCGCACCAGCGACGCGGGTAAAGCGGAATGTGGCAAAGGGCGGCATCGAGACCGGGCCGGTCTCTTCGCCGAACTTCACAAAGGTGTTGTCGCGCAGCGCCAGGCGCGCGCGGTCATACGCATCAAACGTGTCGAAGATCAGCAGCGCGACGGGCTGGCCCATATAGAGCGGCGTCTTGCCGACCGGGCAGAACAGGTCGCCGGTGTAGAAGGCGGGAACGGTGAGGCCGATGCCGTCGATCTCGGCCGCGGTGACGACCACGCTCGGCTTCAATAGGCCGCTAAGGCGCGCGAGGTCCATGCCGATATAGACGTGGGTTGCATCGGGGGCGCGGACCAGCAGCGCGTGCGACGTGGTGGCCGGCCAGCCCGGCATGTCCACGGCGCGAAAGTCGGAGGCATAAAGCTTGGCGCCGGTGACCTTGGCGACGCCATCGACGCGGCCGGCACCCGTGGCCGCGGGGTTGAAGGCGCCCTGGCCGGGCAAAATCTCATGCGAATCGAACGGTGCACTCGCTGCTGTCGCCATCCGCGACAGGCTGAGCGTAATGCCAGTAGCCGTCACCCACTTCACAAATTCGCGACGCGAGGGCCGCATGCTTCACCTCTTGGTCAGCAATGTGGTGGATGTCGGACGCGAAAGACTCATCGCATGGTCGCGAATCGCGACACTGCCACCATGTCTACCATTTCATGTCATGGGTTCCTTGATTTGGAGTATACAATTGTAAATCGGCACACCCGAACGACACTCGCTTGCAATGGTGGTCGTCGATCGATTGTTCGATCACCATCCAACAGATCGAATTGATCTGCGCGCGTAAATGCTTCGGTAACCATGGCCGATCACACGGCCTGATCGATACAATTTGATCGATCCGCACAACGCGCCAACAAAATGTTTCCGCCAGATTGCGCTCTAACAGGGAGCGTGGATATGAGCGAAGCCGAACTCGATCTTTTGCTGGATGCGGTCAGGACCGAAATCGCGGCGGAAGCGCAGGACGATCTGCGCGGCCAGGCGATATTCTTCGCGCCGATTCCGCAGGCCGCCAATGACAATGACACGACCTGGCCGCTGGAGCCGTTTCCCGATGGCTGGTGCGCGTCCTGCTGAACGCCCGCCGATGGCCCTAGCCGTCCCTCACCTGCCCACAGCAGGCCTCTTTCATAATGAGCCGGTCACGAGTTCCAATCGGCGGATCGCCCGGTTGGCGATACAGGGCATTGCCTAAATGGCGAACCCTCTGTAACAAACCGCCTATGGGGCCATGTGGCGGAGTGGTTACGCGCCGGTCTGCAAAACCGTTTATTCGGGTTCGATTCCCGACGTGGCCTCCATCAATCCTTTCAATCACTTAGATCAATGATCCGAAGCGTTCGGGCGTGCGCGCTGACGGGCACGGCGCGGCGGCGAGACTTCGCTTGGCAGGACTGCCGGCGCGGACGTACCATGCGACCTCCTGCAGCGAGGTGATGATGAAAATTTGGGTCTTGATCGGTGTTTTGTTGATGGCCTCACCCGCCTGGGCCCAGAGCAAACCCGCGCCCGGACGGGCCGATCCCTGCGCGCCGATCGGCCGAACGGCCGAAGGCAAGTTGGTTTACGGGATGAAATGCGAGAATCTGCCGGTTCCGGTAGCGCCAGTGGCGCCGCCGCGGGCAGAAAACGCCCCGCCGTCGGCGCCGGCGGAGGAAGAGGACAAAGGGGGCCTGTTCCGCAACCCCTTCCCGTCCATCATCAAGCCCTCCAGCACCGAGCGAACGCCCGGCGTCGGACCGCCGCCCAGCGGCCGATAATCAGGCGCGCTTCTTGCGCCGGTAATCGCGCTTGGGTTTGGGCTTGGGTGCCAGTTCCGGCATCACGCTTTGTGCCTCGCGATATTTCGCCAGCATCCGCTCAAAGGCGTCGCTCAGCGTCGCCGCGATTTCCGGGCGTTTTTCCAGGTTGGACAGCAGCATGCCGGCGGCCTCGATGGTGGAGAGACCATCCCGGCGTGGTTCGCGGCGCAGCTTCCCATACAGCGATGGCTTGGCCGGGCCCAGGATGACGCGCTGGCACTTCAGCATCCACGCATTGCGCCACCACAGCGCCTTGGCCTGGCTCCAGGTGCCGTCGAGCAACACGATGCCCTGAATGTCCTTCAGGATAGCGCGCTGGTTCTCCTCCGCCTCGCCCTTGCGGTCGATGGCAAGGAGATCGCGGTCGGTCTCGTAATCGGAGACCTTGGCGGAACCCAGATACAGCACCGCCCAGCGCGACGGATCGGCGATCGGCCGGCCCAGCGCCTTGGCGAGGCTCGGCCAGGACAGGCCGATCTTCACCACGGCGTTCTTGAAATGCAGCGCGGCAAGCCGGGCGGTGCCGAGCGCCCGGTCCTGCTCCTGCGGATGCTGCAGGATCAAGAGGCCGATCCGGCTTTCGATCGGGGTGATGCTGTCGCAGATGCACAGCGGCATCGGCTTGTGGCAATGCGGACATTCCGGGATCGCCTCGGGCTCACCGGCTTGCAGTTCTGAAATTTTTGACATCGCCCGCTATACGACGCGCCGACCGGAGCTTCAACCGCCGTGACGGCCGCAAAATGCCTATTCGGCCGGCGCGGGCAGCGGCATCGGCTGGGGACGGCTGCGCAGCCGGTCGATCAGCAGGTAGATCACCGGTGTGGTGTAGAGGGTCAGGATCTGCGAAATCAGCAATCCGCCGATGATGGTGATGCCCAGTGGCCGGCGCAGTTCGGTGCCCGGGCCGGTGGCGATCACCAGCGGAATCGCCGCGAACATCGCCGCCATCGTGGTCATCAGGATCGGGCGAAACCGCACGCTGCAGGCCTCGAAGATGGCGTCGGCCGGCGACAGCCCGCGATGCCGCTCCGCCTCCAGCGCGAAATCCACCATCATGATGCCGTTCTTCTTGACGATGCCGATCAGCAGGATGATGCCGACGAAGGCGATCACGGTCAGCGGCGTGTTGGTGACCTGCAGCGCCAGCAATGCACCGAGGCCCGCCGACGGCAGCGTCGAGATGATGGTCAGAGGGTGCACCAGGCTCTCATAGAGCACGCCGAGCACGATATACATCGCGACCAGCGCGCCCAGGATTAGCAATGGCTGCCTTCCGCTGGTCTTGTTGAAGTCGCCGGCATTGCCGTCAAAACTGCCGCGGATGCCTTCGGGCATGTGCAGTTCATCGACGGCGCGCTGGATGTTGGCGGTGACGGCGTCGAGTTGCACGCCGGGCAGCGTGTTGAAGGAAACCGTGGTCGAGGGGAACGACTGCGAGTGAAACACCGCCAGCGCCGCCAGCGTCCGCGTGCGATGAACGATGGCCGACAGCGGCACCTGCGCGCCGTTGGCACCAGCCACATAGATGCGGTCGAGGTCGGACGGGTCGTTCTGGAACTTCTGATCGATCTCCAACACCACCTTGTACTGGTTGCGCTGGGTGTAGATGGTCGAAATCTGCCGCTGCGAAAACGCGTTGTTGAGCGCGTTGTCGATGTCCTGGACTTTCACGCCGAGGCTCGAAGCGGTGTTGCGGTCGATCGCGAGCGTCAGCTGCAGACCGCCGGGATCGCGGTCGCTGGAGATGTCGGTGATCCCTTCAACGCTCTCCATGCGCTTGCCGACCAGCGGCGCCCATTTCTGCAACAGGTCGAGATTGGTGGATGTCAGCGTGTACTGATAGTTGGAATCGCTTTGGCGACCGCCGGCGCGCAGGTCCTGCGCGGCAAACATGAACAGCCGGATGCCCGGCACCATGCCGAGACTGCGGCGCAGACGATTGATGACATCCTCGGTGCTGGCGCCACCGCGCTCTTCGGGCGACTTCAGGCTGATGAACATGGTGCCACGATTGGCGCCGCCGCCGCCCGGGCCGCCGGTGCCGCCGAGGATCGAGCCGATGCTCTGCACGCCGGGATCCGCCAGCACGATGTCCGCCAGGCGCTGCTGCAGACCGAGCATCGATTGAAACGAAACATCCGCCGAGGCGCGTGTCGCGCCGATCACGAAACCGCTGTCGTCGGTGGGGAAAAAGCCCTTTGGCGTTTTGATGTAGAGCGTGACCGTGAGAGCGATGGTGGCGAAGAACACCAGCAGCGTCAGCAGTGGAAAGCCGAGCACCACGTGCAGCGTGCGCTCATAGAACGCCACGATGCGCGACAGCGTGCCTTCGACCACGCGGTCGAACCGGGTCTCGGTGCTTGAGATCCCGGTCTTGATGTACTGCGCGCAGATCATCGGCGTCACCGTCAGCGACACCACGGTGGAGACGATGATCGAAAACGTCAGCGTCAGCGAGAATTCGCGCAGCAACCGGCCGACCAGGCCGTCCATGAAGATCAGCGGCGTAAAGGCTGCGATCAGTGACAGGCTGATCGACAAGACCGTAAAACCGATCTGTTTGGCGCCTTCGAGCGCCGCCTGCATCGGCGCCATGCCCTCTTCGAGATTACGGTACATGTTCTCGATCATGACGATGGCGTCGTCGACCACGAAGCCGACCGAGATCGCCAGCGCCATCAGCGAGAGATTGTTGATCGAGAAGCCGGCGAGCCACATGCCCGCGCAGGTGCCGGCCAGCGCCAGCGGCACCGAGACGCCCGCGGCGATGGTCGGTGTGCCCCGGCGCAGGAACACGAATACCACGATCATCACGAGAACGGCCGTCGCCAGCAGCGTCCACTGCATGTCCTCGACGCTGGCGCGGATGGTGCCGGTACGGTCGGTCAGCACCGAAATTTCAATGCCGGCCGGGATCCACTGCTTGAGATCGGGGATCAGCGCCTTGACGCGATCGACGGTGTCGATGACGTTGGCATCGCCCTGCTTGGTGATCTGGATCAGCACCGCCGGCTGCTTGTTGAACCAGGCGATCGACCGGCTGTTGCGGGTAGCGTCCTCGACGTCGGCGACATCCGACAACCGGACGTAATTGCCGTTCAAGCTCTTGACGATGATGTCGCGAAACTGCGCCGCCGTCCGCATCTGCGGGTTCATCGACAGCGTCTCGCTCTGCCGCGAGCCCTGGAAGATACCGACCGGGCCCAGCGGATTGGCGTTGACGATGGCGGTGCGGACGTCGTCGGTGGCAATGCCGGCATTCGACAGCGCCACTGGGTTAAGCGCGATGCGCACCGCGGGCTGGTCGGCGCCGCTGGCCGTGACCTCGCCTACCCCCGGCACCTGCGAAATCCGCTGCACGATCACGGTGTCGGCGACGTCGTAGATGGCACTGGCCGACATTGTCTTCGACGTCAGCGCCAGGATGAACACCGGCGCCGCCGACGGATTGGCCTTGCGGAAACTCGGCAGCGTCGGCAGGTCGGTCGGCAGGTCGGCAAGCGAGGCATTGATCGCCGCCTGCACGTCGCGTGCGGCACGGTCGACGTCGCGGCCGATGGCGAATTGCAGCTGGATGCTGGTGGTGCCCAGCGAACTCGTCGAGGTGATCTGGTCGAGGCCGGCGATGACGCCGAGCCGCCGCTCCAGGGGGGCCGCGACCGTCGCCGCCATGATCGCAGGATCGGCACCCGGCCGCGTCGCCTGCACGCGGATCATCGGAAAATCGACGTTGGGGACCGCGGCAACCGGCAGGAAGTTATAAGCGACCGCTCCGATCAGAAACAGACCGATACCGAGCAGCGTGGTGCCCACGGGTCTCCGGATAAAGGGTGCGGAGATCGAGGCCATTACTGCGCCCCTCCGGCTCCTGCAGCCCCCGCGACCGGCGGTGACGGCGGCACGGTGGCGGGCGGCGTGACTTTTTCGAACCGGCGATTGATACGGTCCAGCGCCAGATAGATCACCGGTGTGGTGTAAAGCGTCAGCAGCTGGCTCAATAGCAGACCGCCGATGATCGAGATGCCCAAGGGGAACCGCAACTCGGCGCCGGTGCCGCTTTCCACCGCCAGCGGCAGCGCGCCAAACAGCGCGGCGAGCGTCGTCATCATGATCGGCCGAAACCGCAGCAGGCAGGCCTGCACGATAGCGTCATAGGGCGTCATGCCGCGATGCCGCTCAGCCTCGAGCGCGAAGTCGATCATCATGATCGCGTTCTTCTTGACGATACCCATCAAGAGGATGATGCCAATCAGGCCGATCACCGACAGGTCCTGCCCGAAGGCCATCAAAGCGAGAATCGCGCCGACGCCGGCCGACGGCAGCGTCGACAGAATGGTGATCGGATGGATGTAGCTCTCATAAAGCACGCCGAGCACGATGTAGATCGTCACGAGAGCCGCCAGGATCAACCATGGCTGGCCCGACAGCGACTTGGAAAACTCCGCGGCGTCGCCGGCGAACAGGCCGACGATGCTGGTGGGCATGCCGATCCGGGTCTCGATGGTCCTGACCTCCTGGACGGCGTCGCCAAGCGCCTCCCCCGGCGCGAGATTGAAGCTCAGCGAGATCGCCGGGAATTGCGCCTGATGCGAGATCGCCAGCGGTGCCGTGGTTCGCGTCAGCGTGGCGACGGCGGAGAGCGGCACCTGCGCGCCGGCCACACCAGGCAGATACAGTTTCGACAGCACATCGGGATCGCGCTGCTGCGACGGCAGGGCTTCCAGCACCACGCGGTACTGGTTGGCCTGGCCGTAGATGGTGGAAATCTGCCGCTGCGCGAAGGCGTCGTTCAGCGTGTCGTTGACGCCCTGGAGATTGACGCCGAGCTGTCCGGCGCGTTGCCGATCTATGTCGAGCGCGGCGCGCAGGCCGCCGGCCTGGTTCTCCGACGAGACGTCGCGGAACATGGGATCGCGGCGCAATTCGGCCACCAGCTTCTCGGACCACAACGTGACCTGCGCCGCGTCGGTGCCGGTCAGCGTATACTGGTACTGCGAACGGCTCGCCTGAGTACTGATCTGGATGTCCTGCACCGGCTGGAAATACACGGTCATGCCGGGGATCGTCGCGACGCGCTGCTTCAGCCGCGCGATCACCTTGGTGATGTCATCGGTTCGTTCGCCGCGCGGTTTCAGCGTCATGACGAGGCGGCCGACATTGGTCGTCGGATTGACCGAGCCGCCGCCGATCACCGAGACCACGCCGGCGACATCAGGGTCGGCCTGGATCGCCGCGGCTGCCTCGTTCTGCCGGCCTTGCATTTCCGCGAAGGAGACATCGGCGCCGGCTTCGGTCACCGCGGTGATCGAAGCGGTGTCCTGCAGCGGCAGAAACCCCTTCGGCGCGATGACATAGAGCACCAGTGTCGCGACCACGGTCAGGAACGTCACCACCAGCGTGGCGCGCTGGCGCTGCAGCACCCACAGCAGCGTGCGGTGATAGAACTCCATCATGCGATCGATGCCGCGGCTCACCGCAGCGAGGCCTGGCACCGCATATTCCTCGCCGGCGTGCTTCAGCAGCCGCGAGCACATCATCGGCGTCAGCGTCAGCGATACAATCGCCGAGGTGACGACCGCGATGGTCAACGTCAACGCGAATTCGCGGAACATGCGGCCGACCAGGCCGGACATGAACAATAGCGGGATGAACACGGCGATCAGCGACACCGTCAGCGAGATCACCGTAAACCCGATTTCGCTGGCGCCGGATAGCGCTGCCTGCATCGGGCTTTCGCCGTTTTCCATATGCCGGACGATGTTCTCGATCATGACGATGGCGTCGTCGACCACGAAGCCGGTGCCGATGGTCAGCGCCATCAATGAGAGATTGTCGAGGCTGAATCCCGCGAAATACATCACGCCAAAACTGGTGATCAACGACAGCGGCAGCGCCACACCGGCGATCAGCGTCGCCCGCATCGAGCGCAGGAACAGCAGTACCACCAGCGTCACCAGCACGACGGACAGCACCAACGTGAACTGCACGTCGCGGACGGAGGCGCGGATGGTGACGGTGCGATCGCTGACCACAGTGAGCTTGACGCCGGCCGGCATCGAACGCTGCACCTTGGGGATCTCTTCGTGGATCTGGCGGACGACTTCGATCACATTGGCGCCGGGCTGCCGCTGTATCTCGATGATCACGGCCGGCGTGCCCTGGTACCAGCCGCCGGTGCGGTCGTTCTCCAGGCCATCGACGATCTGCGCGACGTCGCCGATCGTCACCGGCGCGCCGTTGCGATAGGCGATGATGATCGGCCGGTAGGCGGCGGCGGCGGCGATCTGGTCGTTGGCGGCGATGGTGTAGGCCTGCTGCGCGCCGTCGAGCGAGCCCTTCGGGCCCGACACATTAGCGCCGGCGATCGCCGTGCGCAGATCCTCCATGGCGATGCCATAGGCCGCGAGCCGCGACAGATCAGCCTGCACCCGCACCGCCGGCTTGAGGCCGCCGAGCACGGCGACGCGGCCGACGCCGGAGATCTGGCTCAGGCGCTGCGCCAGCAGCGTGTCGGAGATGTCGCTCATGGAGCGCAGCGAGATGGTGTCGGATGTCAGCGCCAGAGTCATCACCGGCGCGTCCGCCGGGTTCACCTTGGCGTAAACCGGCGGATACGGCAGGTTCTTCGGCAGCACGCCGGCGGCGGCGTTGATCGCGGCCTGGACGTCTTGAGTAGCGCCATCGATGTCGCGGTTGAGGTCGAATTGCAGCGAGATCTGGCTGACGCCGAACGAGCTGGTCGAGGTCATCGACGACAGCGACGGGATCTGTCCGAGCTGCCGCTCCAGCGGCGCGGTGATCAATGAGGCGATCACGTCGGGGCTGGCGCCGGGCAACTGCGTCGAGATCTGCACGGTCGGAAAATCGACCTGCGGCAGCGCCGACACCGGCAGCGCCCAATAGCCGAGCGCGCCGCCGATCAGCAGCGCGATCCCGAGCAAGGAGGTCGCGACCGGCCGGCGAATGAAGGGTTCCGAGACGCTCATGGCTGTGCGCTCTTCGTGGTTGAGATCATCAACTCAGGCGATCGATATCGATATCATGGTTGCTTGGCTCCGCTGGGCGCCGCGCTGCCGGGCGCCGGGGCTGGGCCGGTCTGGCCTTTCTGGTCGCCTTCGCCGGCACTGGCCTGACCGCGTTTGCCGCGCCCCTCGCCGCCTTCGCTTCGCTTGCCGCCGCGCTTGCGCGGCGCCAGATCGGCGGTCGGCTCCTGATCGTTGCTGCCGACAGTAACCTTGGTGCCTTCAGCCAGATTGGCGAAGCCCGTCGTGACGACGCGATCCGAGGGCGACAGGCCCTTGGTGATCACAGCACTGGTTTCATTCTGCTGTGTCACAGTGATCGGCACCGCTTTCACGATATCGTCTTCACCAATGACGTAACTGAACGTTCCGGCAGGGCCGCGCTGCACCGCTGAAGTCGGCACCACCATCGCCTTCGACAGGGTTTCGACCTTGAGGCGGACGTTGACGAACTGGCCGGGCCACAGCTGGAAGCTGGCGTTGGGAAACTCCGCCTTGATCTTCACGGTGCCGGTGGTGATGTCGACCTGGTTATCGATCCCGGTCAGCGTGCCGGTATCCACCACAGTGACGCCGTCATTGCCGAACACGTCGACCGCGAGCGTGCCCTTGGCCGCGGCGGCATTGGCGCGAACGATCTGCTGCTGCGGCAGGCTGAACAGCACGGCGATCGGCTGCAGCTGCGTGATGACGACGAGGCCGGTGGTGTCCGAAGCGTGGATGATGTTGCCCTGATCGACCTGGCGCAGACCGGCGCGGCCCGACAGCGGCGCGATGATCTTGGTGTAGCTCAGCGTCGCCTGGGCATTGTCGATGGCGGCCTGATCGGCATTCACCAGCGCTTCCTGCTGCGCCACGGTGGCCTTCTGGGTGTCGGCCTGCTGCTTCGAGCCGGCGTTGGACGCGGCAAGCTGCTGATAGCGGATCAGATCGAGCCGCGCGTTGGCCAGCGTCGCCTCGTCCTGCGCCTTCTTGGCGACGGCCTGATCGTACAGCGCCTTGTAGAGCACGGGGTCGATCTCGCCGAGCACGTCACCGGCCTTGACGTCCTGGCCTTCCTTGAAATTGACCTTGATCAGCTTGCCATCGACCTGCGCGCGCACGGTGACGTTGTTCAGCGCCTTCACCGAGCCGACGCCATCGAGATAGACCGGGACGTCCTGGATATTCGGTGTCGCAGCCAGCACGGGGACGCTGGCGTCGGGCCGCACCCGGTTGGCGGCCTGCTTCTGCTGCAGCGAGGTCCAGCCGATATAGCCGAGACCGCCAAGGATCAGCAGCGTGATCGCAATCGAGACGGTGCGGCGTCGCGCACGCCCGGCGACGCGGGCCACGCCTGCGCCGGCTGCCTTCGCGGTCTCGTTCAACTCCGGCTTAAAGAGCATTGACCGGTCTCTCCATTTTCGGCTCCCAGCCGCCCCCCAGCGCCTGATAGAGGCTGACGACCGCCAGCAGCCGCGCCAGCTGCGCCTGCGACAGCGCATCCTCAGCCTGAAATAGCGTCAATTGGGTGTTTAGCACAGTTACGATATCGGCAGTTCCGGCGCGCAACTGCTGCTCGGAGAGCTGGAAGGCCCGCCGCGATGCCGTCACCACGTCGCGCTGCAGCCGCAGCTTTTCCGAGGTCTGCTTGATCGCCACCAGCGCGTTGTCGACGTCGGTGAAGGCCGACACCACGGTCTTGCGGTAAGTCTGCAGCAGTTCGTCCTGCCGCGCCTTAGTATATTCAAAATTGCCCAGGATCTTGCCGCCGTCGAAAATCGGCTGGGTCAAACCGCCGACCAGGCTGAAGAACGCCGCGTGCGGCTGGAACAGCGCCACCAGCGCCGAACTCTGGTAGCCGCCCTGTCCGGTCAGCTGAATGCTGGGAAAGAACTGTGCGCGGGCATTGCCGACATTGGCGGTGGCGGAAGCGAGCTGCGCCTCCTGCCGCCGGATGTCCGGACGCTGGGTGAGCAATTCGGACGGCAGGCCCGGTGTCACCCGCGGCGACGCAATTTGATTGAGCGAGCCGCCCAAGATTCGCACACTTTCCGGCGGGCGCGAAACCAACAGCGCCAACGCGTTGGCGTTCTGATCCAATGTCTGCTTCAGCGGCGGTACCGCAGCGCGCTGGTTGGCCAGCACGCTTTCCTGCTGCGCGACATCGAGATCGGTGCCCGTGCCGGCGCTGAAGCGTTCCTTGATGGCATTGAGGATACGCTGGGCGCTGGCGATGTTGCTATTGGCCGTTCGAATGCGGTCCTGCGACGTCAGCACCTGGAAATAGGCATTGGCGACGCTGGCGAGTGTCGTCAGCGCGACCACGTCGCGATCGAAGCGGTTGGCGGTCGAGGTTTCCTCCGCGGCCAGCGTGGCGTCGCGGTTCTTGCCCCAGAAATCGATCTCGTAGCTGGCGCTGAGCGACGCCGAATAATTCACCACCTCGCGGCCGCCATTGGTCAGGCCGCTGGCGCTGGAGCCGGAAGTCCGCGAATAGGCCTCCTGCCCGCCCCCGCTCAGGGTCGGCAGCAGCGCCGCGCCGGCAATGCGCGCCTGCGCGTCGGCCTGAATAATCCGCGAGGTCGCCGCGGCGATATCGAGGTTGACCGTCTGAGCCTCCTCCATCAACTGGGTCAATTCGCGCGACCGAAATCCGCGCCACCAGTCCAGCGTCGGCGTCGCACCGTCGGGATTTGACAACCGCGCGGCTTTGTAACCCTCGGGAACGTCGAGCGCGGGGTCAGGAAGATCCTTGGTCAGGATACAGCCCGCCGACGTCGCGACGATCGCCAGCGCCGCAACGGCGCGCGCCACGCTCGGGAGCGAAAAGGTCACTGGCGTCCCCCGCGCGCAAGGCCGAGCGACGGATGCGATTCGCTGAGAGTTAGGGCGTTGGGTAATGCAGCCTGCGACACGTTCACCGGGTGATGCTGTTCAAAGGAACGAACCGCCATTCTAGCGGGCGGATCAGCGCGCGGACAGTGTTCTTCCGTTACAGAACCCGCAAGCAAATCGGCGTGTTTCAACACGCCGGTTTGCTCAGTTTCCCATATTCCATCGGGCTTTGATGGTCATTGACGACACCATCCGAACGGCGGGCTTACGAACATTTCATGTGAATTTATGTTTCTGTCGCTCGATTCGCGCCGATTTCTGCGCGCGCCGCCCCGACAATCCTTGAAACCCCAGCGGGATACCAACCGTCACTGAAGGGCGAATCGACCACAGGGGCTGGGAATACGCGTCGCAGTTATTGGAACGGGAATCGCCGGGCAACGCGGCGGCCTGGTCGTTTCCGCAGCGCTACTGTCCCGGGCACCGTCGAAGGTAGCAGCGAGCGCTATGTCGAACAGCTGATATCCACATTCGGCGATCATCTGCATCTCGGCTGCGCGGTGGCGATCGAACGCACGGCGTATAGCGGCGTCTCACACAACGATCGTGTGCTGCCGAAAGCGAAATTCCCAACGGTATCGACTACGCGCCGAACGTCGCCTACCGCGATTAAGATTATGGCCGCCATCCATTGGGAAGCGCTGTGGCCCTGGATCAAAGGCGCGCGGCTGGTGCCGCGCCCAAAAGCTCCGGTCATAAATGCCGGCTTGGCGAGCGGACAAAACCGCGATTATACTCAGCCGGTAATGTCAGCGCACGGATCGAATTCTGCAGCGCACAAAGGCGCACTGGTTCGATTGGAATAGGCTGCAGCCAACTCCTTCAGTCGACGTACAATTCGTACACAGAGCCACGAATTCGATGGATCTGCACATGTCTGAGCTGATCGTACTTACCCCCGAAAATGTCGAGACAAAGCTGTCCGACCTGCCCCGCATCGTGCGGCTGGCTTTCGGTTTCGGCTCGCGGCTGCGCCGCGGTACACTCGATGTGACGCTGCCCGATGGTCGCCAGCTTCGGCTCGGCGGTGTCGAGCCCGGGCCGTCCGCGGCCATGACGATCTATGGCTACGGCTTTGCCTCCCGCCTGCTCAACGGCGGCGACATCGGCATCGCCGAAGCCTATCTGCACGGCGAATGGGACACGCCGGACCTGACCCAGTTCCTGTATCTGTTCTGCGTCAACCACGACCTGATCCAGATCATGCTCGGCGACAATCCGATGATGCGCTTCGTGCAGATCGTCCGGCACTGGTTCAATCGCAACACCAAGCGGCAGGCGAAGAAGAACATCTACGCGCATTATGACATCGGCAACGCGTTCTACTCGGCGTGGCTCGATCCGAGCATGACCTACTCGTCGGCGATGTTCGAGGATGGCACCCAGGACCTGACCGCCGCGCAGAACAACAAGTATCGCCGTCTCGCCGAAGCGATCGATCTGCAGCCGGGCCAGAAGGTGCTGGAGATCGGCTGCGGTTGGGGCGGCTTTGCCGAATATGCTGCGAAGAATTACGGCGCCCATGTCGTCGGCCTGACCATCAGCAAGGAGCAGCGCGATTTCGCCCAGAAGCGGATTCAGGGTGCGGGGCTCGGCGACCAGGTCGAGATCAAATTTCAGGACTATCGCGACGAGCGCGGGCAATATGACCGCATCGCCTCGATCGAGATGATCGAGGCCGTCGGCGAGCAATTCTGGCCGCAGTATTTCTCACAATTGCGCGACCGGCTGCTGCCCGGCGGCCTCGTCGGCATCCAGGCCATTACCATTCAGGACAAGTTCTTCCAGACCTATCGCCGCGAGGTCGACTTCATCCAGCGTTACGTTTTTCCGGGCGGCATGCTGCCGTCACCGGAAATCCTCAAATCGCTTGGCGAGAAGTTTGGCGTTCCCGTCGTCCGCGAGCGCATCTTCGGGCAAGATTATGCCAAGACCCTGTCCACCTGGCGGGATAACTTTCGCGCGGCCTGGCCGACCCTGACCCCGCTCGGCTTCGACGACCGGTTCCGGAGGCTATGGGAATATTACTTGGCCTATTGCGAGGCCGGTTTCCTGTCGGGGAATATCGACGTCCGCCAGGTCGTGTTCGCCAAGGCGCCGTAGCGGACGCACTGGATTTTCCGCAGCGCGGTACCAATTGGGTGGGGGCACGTTCCCTTGTGTGGCCTTTCGGCCTCCACTAGGGTCGCAGCCCTGACCGATAACTCTGGCAAGAATTTCAGTACATGAACATCAACAAAGACGTCGTCGAGGCGATCGGCAACACGCCTCTGATCAAGCTGAAGCGCGCTTCCGAACTGACCGGCTGTACCATTCTGGGCAAGGCCGAATTCATGAATCCAGGCCAGTCGGTGAAGGACCGTGCGGGCAAATGGATGATCCTCGAAGCCGAGAAGCGCGGCGAACTCAAGCCTGGTGGTCTGGTGGTCGAGGCGACCGCGGGCAATACCGGAATTGGTCTTGCGGTCGTGGCGAGCGCGCGCGGTTACCGGACTCTGATCGTGATTCCGGAGACCCAGAGTCAGGAAAAGAAGGACATGCTGCGGCTCAGCGGCGCCGAACTGATCGAGGTGCCGGCGGTGCCCTACACCAATCCGAACCACTTCCAGCACGTCGGGAAAAGGCTGGCCGAGCAACTACGCAAGACCGAGCCGAACGGCGTGCTGTTTGGCGATCAGTGGAACAACCTTGATAATCCCAAGGCCCACTACGAGTCGACCGGCCCCGAAATCTGGCAGCAGACCGACGGCAAGGTCGACGGCTTCATCTGCGCAGTTGGCAGCGGTGGCACGCTTGCCGGCACGAGCGCGTACCTCAAGGAAAAGAACAAGGGTGTGGTCATCGGCTGCGCCGATCCGCACGGCGCCGCCATGTACGAATTCTTCAAGCACGGTGAGGCCAAGGTGACGCCCGGTGGATCGATCACCGAAGGCATAGGGCTTGGACGTATCACGCCTGTGATCAAACAGGCCGTTGTGGACAATGCCTATTTGATTCCGGACGACGAGGCCGTGTCCGTGATCTACGACCTGCTCGAGCATGAAGGCCTTTGCCTCGGCGGCTCCAGCGGCATCAATATCGTCGGAGCGATCCGACTCGCGAAGGATATGGGTCCCGGCCATACCATCGTGACCATCCTCTGCGATTCCGGCGGTCGCTATCAATCGAAGCTGTTCAATCCGGACTTCATGCGCAGCAAGAACCTGCCGGTACCGGAATGGCTGGAAAAGAAGAGCGCGATTAGCGTGCCGTTCGAGAAGGTGTGAGCGCCACTATCTCCGTCATTGCGAGCGTAGCGAAGCAATCCAGAAGCCACCAAGCGAAGACGGGATTGCTTCGTCGCAAGAGCTTCGCAATGACGAACGCGGGGGTGCCGCCTAACGAAGGATCTGACTGAGAAACAGCTTCGTCCGCGCGTGCTGCGGATGGGCGAAGAACTCGTCGGGCGTGTTGGCCTCGATGATCTGGCCGGCGTCCATGAACACCACGCGGCTGGCGACTTCCTTGGCGAAACCCATTTCGTGGGTCACCACCAGCATGGTCATGCCTTCGCGGGCGAGATCGACCATGGTGTCGAGCACTTCCTTGACCATCTCCGGGTCCAGCGCCGAGGTCGGCTCGTCGAACAGCATCACCTTCGGATTCATGGTCAGCGCACGCGCAATGGCGACGCGCTGCTGCTGTCCGCCGGAAATCTGGCCGGGATATTTGTTGGCCTTGTCGGGAATCCTGACACGCTCGAGAAACTTCATCGCAGTGGCTTCGGCGTCCTTCTTCGGGATGTTGCGCACCCAGATCGGCGCCAGCGTGCAGTTTTCCAGTACGGTCAGATGCGGGAACAGGTTGAAACTCTGGAACACCATGCCGACCTCGCGGCGGACGTCATCGACGCGGCGCAGGTTGGGGCCGAGCTCGATGCCATCGACATTGATATTGCCTTCCTGAAATTCCTCCAGCGCATTGATGCAGCGGATCAGCGTCGACTTGCCGGAGCCGGACGGGCCACAGATCACGATGCGCTCGCCGCGCCCGACATCGAGGCCGATGTCGCGCAGCACATGGAAGTCGCCATACCACTTGTTCAGGCCGGCGATGGTGACGATGCGGTCCGTTGTCATGGCCATATGTTCTCAATTACGCCGGTGAGCATTGAGCCGATGCTCGACGAACAAGGAATAACGCGACATTCCGAAACACAGCACGAAGTACATGATCCCGGTGAAGGCAAAGCCGGTGAACAGTGTGGTCGGCGTCGACCACACGGGATCGGCGAACGACGCGCGCAACTGCCCGAGCAGATCGAACAGCGCCACGATCGACACCAGCGAGGTGTCCTTCAACAGCGCGATGAAGCTGTTGACGAGGCCTGGAATGACGTGGCGCAGCGCCTGTGGCATCACCACGAGGCTCGTCGTCTTCCAGTACGACAGGCCGAGCGCGCTGGCGGCTTCCGCCTGACCGCGCGGGATCGCCTGCAAGCCGCCGCGGATGACTTCGGCGTTGTAGGCGCCGGCGAACAGAGCGATGCCGATCAGCACGCGAACCAGGCCATCGACGGTGAAATTGCCCGGCAGGAACAGCGGCAGCATGTAGGTGGCGAAGAACAGCACAGTGATCAATGGCACGCCGCGCCAGAATTCGATGAAGGCGACCGAGAACACCCGGATCAGCGGAATCGTCGAACGCCGCCCCAGCGCCAGCGCGATGCCGACCGGCATCGAGGTGACGATGCCGGTAACCGACACCACCAGCGTCACCAGCAGGCCGCCCCATAGACGTGTATCGACAATCGGCAGACCGCCGCGGTCGAGCCCCATGACCGCGATGATCAGACCAATGCAGGCGAAGGTCGCGAGGCTGACGATCAGCGCGCGCCAGCCGGTGCGGAAACCGCCGCTGAGGAAAAACAGGACCCCTGAGACGATCAGGGTTGTGGCCACGAAGTCCGCCCAGACCGGCTGGCCGGAGGTCTGGATATGACTTCTCAGGAATGTCAGCGGCCACAGCACGATCGCGGCGGCATAGCCGATCAGCCCGATCAGCGTGCCCAGCGCATAGAGGATTTGCGACAGCAGCGGCAGCGACGTTGCTTCGGCAAGTCTGCGGCCGCCATCGACAAGGCCATTGGCGAGGCTGGCCAGCGTGCCTTCGGTCCAGGCGATGCCGAAGCCGCGGATGCCGCCGCCATACAGAAGAAAGAAAGCGACGATGGGAAAGGCGATGAAGAACAGTCCGGCATTCAAACTCTTGGCCGGCAGCCGCGGGATCAGCAGCGGCAACAGCAGCAGCGCCGCGAGCAGGAAGGTCAGGTTGACGCGCCAGCGCTCCGGCTCCGGATAGAAGCCGTAGATGAATTGCGTGAATTTCGCTTGCACGAATGGCCAGCACGCACCGACCACGTGGCCGGCGTTCTCGGCGAGACACGCGGTGCGGTCCTTGCCCTGCCAGACCGCATCGACCAGCAGGAATCTGATCGTGGGAATGACGGTGAACCACAGCAGCAGGATACTGGCGATGGTGAGCAGCACATTGGTCGGCGAATTCAGCAACTGTGTGCGAACGAAGCCAATGAGGCCCGTCGTCTTGATCGGCGCCGGGCGTTCCGCAATGAGTTCTTTCGAAATGAACGCGGAATTGGCGAGATCGCTCATGCGCCCATGCTCCGGCCGATCCGCCACCCGTAAAAGCTCATGATCGCGCTGGTGACCAGCGAGATCACGAAATAAACGCCCATGGTGATGGCGATGATCTCGATTGCCTGCCCGGTCTGGCTCAGCGTGGTGCCGGCGAATACCGAGAACAGGTCGGGATAGCCGATGGCGACGGCCAGCGACGAGTTCTTGGTGAGATTGAGATACTGGTTGGTCAGTGGCGGCAGGATCACGCGCAGCGCCTGCGGCACCACGATCAGCCGCAAGGTGTTGCCGCGGGTCAGGCCGAGCGACGCGCCCGCCTCCATCTGGCCCTTGTGCACCGACTGCACGCCGGCGCGGACGATCTCGGCGATGAAGGCCGCGGTGTAGGTCGACAGCGCCAAGGTCAGCGCGACGAATTCCGGAATGATCCGCGAGCCGCCGGAGAAATTGAAGCCTTTCAATTCCGGATATTCAAAAGTGACCGGTTTGCCGAAAACCAATGTCGCCAGCAGCGGCAATCCGATCAGCAGGCCCAGGACATACGGCCAGATTTTGATCAGCCGGCCGTTCTGGAACAGTTGCCGCCGCGCGTAGCTGCGCAGCAGCAGCGCGCCGACGATGGCGACCACGATCGCGATGGCGAAAGGTTCAAAGCCGACAGTGCCGACAGGTTTTGGAATTCCAAAACCGCGGTTGCTGAGAAAGAAGCTGCCGAACAGCGAGATGCTCTGCCGCGGGTTGGGCAGCGCAGCCAGCACCGCGAGGTACCAGAACAATATCTGAAACAGCAGCGGCAGGTTGCGCACCAGTTCGACATAGCCGCCGGCGATCCGCGCCAGCAGCCAGTTCGGCGACAGCCGGCCGAGCCCGATCAGAAAGCCGATGAGGGTGGCGAAGAAGATGCCGATGACCGACACCACCAGCGTGTTGACCAGGCCGACGAAGAATACCCGGGTGTAGGTGTCGGATTCCGAATACGGGATCAGCGACTGGCTGACGCCAAAGCCAGCAGTGTTCGACAGAAACCCGAAGCCGGAGGCGATGCGTTGCGCCGCCAGATTGGCGCGGGCATTGGCGACGATCTCGTAGCCGATCCAGGCGAGTGCGGCGACGAACAGTATCTGCAGGGCAAAGCCACCCCAGCCGGCCTGCCCGCCAAGCACCCGCCGCAGTTTTGCGACGAACTGCGACGGAGGTGCTCTTGCTTCGATGGTCATCGCCGCTGGCGATTATGAGATCAGCGGATCGGCGGGGCGTATTGAATGCCGCCCTTGTTCCAGAGCTGGTTGATGCCGCGGGCGATGCCAAGCTTTGAGCCGGCGCCGACGTTGCGATCGAACACCTCGCCGTAATTGCCGGTCGCCTTGACGATGCGGGCCACCCAGTCCTTGGTGAGGCCGAGTGTTTCGCCGAGATTGCCGTCGGTGCCGAATACGCGCTTCAGTTCGGGTTTGTCGGATTTCGCCATCTCATCGACGTTCTTCTGGGTGACCCCAAGTTCCTCGGCATTGATCATCGCGAACAGCGTCCACTTCACGATATCGAACCACTGGTCGTCGCCATGGCGCACCAGCGGCCCGAGCGGCTCCTTGGAGATCACTTCCGGCAGCACACCGTGATCGGCGGGATTGGCGAGCTTGAGGCGCTCGGCATAGAGCTGTGAAACATCCGACGTGAACACGTCGCAGCGGCCGGATTCATAGGCCTTGACGGTTTCGTCAGCGGTGCCGAATGCGATCACCTCGTACTTCATGTTGTTGCCCTTGAAGTAGTCGGCAACGTTCTGCTCGTTGGTGGTGCCGGTCTGCACGCAGACCGACGCGCTGTTCAGTTCGAGCGCGGAATTGACCTTGAGCGACTTGCGCACCAGAAAACCCTGGCCGTCATAATAAGCGATGCCGGTGAAGTTCACACCCAGCGAGGTGTCGCGCGACAACGTCCAGGTGGTGTTGCGCGACAGCACATCGATTTCGCCCGACTGCAAAGCGGTGAAGCGATCCTTGGCCGACAGCGGCACGAACTTGACCTTGGTAGGATCGTTGAACACGGCGGCGGCGATAGCACGGCACACGTCCACGTCGAAGCCGGCCCAGTTGCCCTTGTCGTCGGGCGCCGAGAAGCCCGGCAGGCCCTGGCTAACGCCGCACGACAACATGCCACGATCTTTGACGGTCTTGAGGGTCTGCGCGGACGCAGCTTGCGCGGACAGACCGGCGGCGAGTGCAAGTGTGAAAACCAGAGTTGCGCGTTTCATGGCAAAGCCTTTCAAGGACGTCCGGAATTCTTCTATCATCGCGATCATTGCAGAGGCCAACCTACCGCTACGCATCGCCATCGCAAGTCCCGCCCCGCCGCCAAAGCGGGCGCCCCGAACAGGCAACAGGTCGAAATTCGCGGCAGGCCCCTCAACATGCGGCGACTGGATGACTGACCCGCATCTCAGGCCGATCAGCGAGCCGGGTCAAGGGGTTGACGACGATCTTCTGTGTCCTGTTAGTAGGAAACCCGAGCCATCCCGCCCTCTGGACAATCCAGACGCAATTTGGCTGCGACAATGTGCTCAGACCAACGGCGGATCCATGACTGTTTTGAACCATAACCACGGCACCACATCGCTCGATATCGAAACCGCGCTCGTCACCGCCGGCCGCGACACCGCGGCTCAAAAGGGCTTTGTAAATCCGCCGGTGGTGCGCGGATCCACCGTGCTGTATCCGAACGCCGACGCCCTGCATGCGCATCGCGGCGAGTTCCAGTATGGCCGCCACGGCACCCCGACCACCAAGGCGCTGCAGGAAGCGCTGATGGCGCTGGAAGGCCCAAGCTGCGCGGGCGTCGGCCTGGTGCCCTCCGGCCTGTCGGCGATCTCCACGGCCTTGCTGTCGGTGCTGAAGGCCGGCGATCACCTGCTGGTCTGCGACAATGCCTATCGGCCGACGCGGAATTTCTGCAACGGCATGCTCACGCGCTACGGCGTCGAGACCACTTTTTTCGATCCCTTGATCGGCGCCGGCATCGCAGCACTGATCAAGCCCAACACCCGCGTCGTGATGGTCGAAGCGCCCGGCTCGCAATCCTTCGAAATGCCTGACATTCCCGCCATAGCCGCCGTCGCGCATGCGCATGGCGCGCTGGTGATCGATGACAACACCTGGGCGACGCCGCTGTATCACCGCTCGCTCGAGCAGGGTGTCGATATCAGCCTGCAGGCGGCCACCAAATATATCGGCGGCCATTCCGATATCATGTTCGGCACCATCTCGGCGAACGAAACGGCCTGGCCGCTGGTCAGCGAAGGCATCAGGCTGCTCGGCGTCTGCGCCGGACCGGATGACGTGTTTCTCGCGTTGCGCGGCCTGCGCACGCTAGCGGTGCGGCTCGCGCATCACCAGAATTCCGGACTCGAAATGGCGCGCTGGCTCGCGACGCGCCCGGAAGTCCTCGAGGTTCTGCACCCCGGACTGGAAAGCCATCCGGGCCACGCGATCTGGAAGCGCGACTTTACGGGCGCCTCCGGACTGTTCAGCATCGTGCTGAAGCCCGCGTCGCAGAAGGCCGTCGATGCCCTGCTCGACACCGTGCAATTGTTCGGCATGGGCTATTCATGGGGCGGCTTCGAGAGCCTGGTGATTCCATTCGACTGCGCGACCTATCGCAGCGCCACGCCGTGGGCGCCGGGCGGCCCGACCTTGCGGCTGCATATCGGCCTGGAAAGCGTCGATGATCTCAAGGCCGACCTGGCGCGTGGCTTTGCGGCTTTCAACGCGGCGTAGCCTTCCCCAGCCGCGCCACAATTTCGCGGCACCGCAACAAAATGATTGATCCGCGCCCGGATCGGCATAGCTTTGTCCCTTCGAGTCAATTTCAGAACGGACAATCATGGGAAGCATTGTACTGCTCGACCTGATGGGCGGCGTAGCGCTGCTGCTGTGGGGCCTGCACATGGTCCAGAGCGGCATCCTGCGGGCCTTCGGCTCGGATCTGCGACTGACGCTGGCGCGGGCGCTGAAAAACCGCTTTGCCGCCTTCGCGGCCGGCATCGGAATGACCGCCCTGCTCCAGAGCAGCACTGCAACGGCGCTGATCACCAGTTCGTTCACCGCCGAAGGGCTGGTGAGCCTGGTCCCCGCGCTGGCGATCATGCTCGGCGCCAATGTCGGCACCACCCTGATCGTGCAGCTGCTGTCGTTCAATATGTCGGCGGCAGCGCCCGTCCTCTTCATCATCGGCCTGCTCGCATTCCGCACCGGCGCGCGGTCGCGGATCAAGGATCTCGGCCGCGTCTCCATCGGCCTCGGCCTGATGCTGCTGGCGCTGCATATCCTGCTCGATACGCTGGCGCCGGCGGAGAACGCGCCGGGCATGCGCGTCTTCATGGGCGCCATCACCGGCGATCCCGTGCTGTGCATCATTCTCGGCGCGATCGTGACCTGGGCGGTGCATTCAAGCGTCGCCACCGTGCTGCTGATCATGTCGCTGGCCTATGCGCACTTCATCTCGCCCTATGCGGCGCTGGCGCTGGTGCTCGGCGCCAATCTCGGCAGCGCGATCAACCCCGTGTTCGAAGGCGCGCGTCGCGACAATCCTGCGAGCTACCGGCTGCCTTATGGCAACCTCCTGAACCGCTTGGTCGGTGTCCTGCTGGTGGCGCCGTTCCTGCATCCGATCGCCGACCTGATGCAGGAATGGCAGCTCGATCTGGCGAAGATGACCGCGGCGTTTCACATCGCCTTCAATGTCGCTACCGCCATCCTCTTCATCGGCCTGCTCGACAGCCAGGCGCGGCTCCTGAAGAGCTTTTTTCCCAATCGCGTTCTGGAGGCCGATCCTGCCCGGCCGCGCTATCTCGACGAGAGCGCGCTGGAGACGCCTTCGCTGGCACTGGCCGATGCCGCGCGCGAAACGCTGCACATGGGCGATCTCGTTGAAGTGATGCTGCGCAAGGTGATGGCGGCGCTGATGAGCAACGATCGCGCGCTGGTCGATCAGGTGTCGCGGATGGACAACCATGTCGACAGCCTCGACGAGGCGATCAAATTGTATTTGACCAAGCTGACACGCGGGAGCCTCGACGAGCGCGAGGGCCATCGCGCCATGGAGATCATTTCCTTCGCGATCAATCTCGAGCATATCGGCGACATCATCGACAAGAATCTGAGCGAACTCGCCACGAAGAAGATCAAGCGCCGCTTCCAGTTCTCTCCAGAAGGCGCGGAAGAACTGTCGGCCTTCCACAAGCGCACCATGGACTCGCTGCGGATGGCGTTCGGCGTGTTCATGTCCGGCGATGTCAACGAGGCGCGCAAGTTGCTCGCAGAAAAAGGCTCGCTACGCAACGCCGAACTGGCCGCGACCGAACGCCATCTCGACCGGCTGCGCGAAGGCCGCCCCGAGACCATCGAGACCACGTCATTGCACCTTGATGTGCTGCGCGATCTCCGGCGGATTCATTCGCACATCTGCTCGGTGGCCTATCCTGTGCTCGATGCCGCCGGCGAACTGCCGGTAGCGAAGGCTGCGGCGATCGAGCCGCTAGCGCTGTCGAGCCCGACTGCGCAATCATCGCCAAGGTAGCGTTCAGCGATCCAGCGTCTTTGAACCGCTGGCGTGGTTCTTGACGATCAGCATGATGTTACGGATGTAGACGAACGTCGCCATGGCCTGTCCGATGATAATCACCGGCTCGCGTTTCACCACGCCATAGACCAGCGTCATCAATCCGCCGCCCATGGAGAAGAACCAGAACGACATCGGCACGACGCTGTTGCCGGCGCGTTCGCTGGAGATCCATTGCACCAGGAAGCGCGCGGTGAACAGCAGTTGCGCAACGAGGCCGAAAGCGAGCCAGAAATCGAATTTGGCGACGAACACATCGTACAGATAGTCGCCCAGCGCCTGGCCGTAGTGGATGATCATGATTTTATCTCGGTTGCGACCGGCGTCGAACGCTTGCGGCGGATCAGCCACCACACCCCGGCGAGATCCATGATGCCGATCCAGAGCCGGTCGAAGAAGCCGTAGTTCGAGACGCCGGAATGGCGCGGGCGGTCGATGACATCGACATAGGCGATGTCAAACCCCTCGCGGCGCACCAGCGCCGGCAGGAAGCGATGCAGACCATCGAAATATGGCATCGACAAGAACACATCGCGGCGGAACGCCTTGAGGCCGCAGCCGGTGTCGCGGGTGCCGTCGCTCAGAATCGCCTTGCGCACGCCATTGGCGATCTTCGACTGCATCTTCTTGAAGCCGGTATCCTTGCGGCCGACGCGCTGTCCGGCGGCAAGCCCAACGCGGCCATCGCCCGCCTGGATTGCGGCAATCAGGCCGGGCAGAAACGCAGGATTATTCTGGCCGTCGCCATCCAGCGTCGCGACGATGGCGCCGCGCGCGGCGCGGACGCCGGTACGCACCGCCGCCGACTGGCCCGATGATTTGGCGTGATCGATGCGGCGCAAGTTGGCGCGCTGCTTCATCAGGTCGGACAGCCGCTGCGGCGTCGCATCGGTGGAGCCGTCATTGACGTAGATGATTTCGTAAGCCCAGCGGCCGTTGAGCGCTGCCGTGATCTCGGCGATCAGGGGCGCAACATTGTCCTGCTCGTTGCGCACGGGCACGACAATGGAAACATCGACAGGGGCTGCCTCGAGAGATGACAAATCAGGGCTCATGGTTGAAGGCGCTGCCGCGGGAACTTGGCCGCCGGCGGGGCTCGCGGAGTCCGCTTCTTATGGGGCGAAGGCCTCGCGGGCAACCCTTTTGAGATGGCCCGGTGCCGGCCCGGGAAGCGGATCGATGGTGCCGTCGCTGTGGATCGTGAAGGCCAGATGGCGGGCAGCAAACCAGTACCGTACCGCCATGGCGCCGATCACGCCGGTCAGCGCACCGGCGACCACATCACTCGGATGATGCGCCAGCAGCACGAGCCGGGTCGCGATGATGATGAGCGCATAACCGAACATCGCCACGCGCAGCCGCGGCCACACCGCGGAAACCGCGAAGGCCAGCGCAAAGCTGGTGGTGGCATGGCCGGAGGGAAAGCTGGCATAGGCCTCGCTCCAGGCGAAATGCGAAAAATTGAACGGATTGGCCACGCCGCCGACGAACGGCCGGCCGCGGCCGACGATGCCCTTGATGATTTCACCTGCAAGCACTGACACCATCACCGCCAGAAAGATGTACTGGATGCGCGTGCCAAAACTGATCAGCAGCGACCGCGACATGCCGCGCAAGCGCGGCGCCAGCAGCGCCAGCATGATCAGGATCGCGAACAGCGTCCACAACACATAGCTCGATTTGCCGAAGTCGGTCAGGATCCGCACAGGCCACAGCCAGGTGGTGCCGCGCGCGGGCATCAGGCCGATCTCGAAGGCATCGAGCGCGTACATCAGCGCGATGATGACCATCACTGTGACCGCTCCGAGCGCGAGGGAACGTCGCGCCCAAAAGCGCCCGGCCTCGGCGCGGCGTGAATGCGACGGCGCGCGGACGAGCTGCGCGAGCGACAGCCCGACAAATCCGATCAAGCGGGACAGATAGCCGGAGGCTGCTTCCGTGGTCGGGACCGCGGACATTTACTCGGTACCTTCGGAGCGATAGATCGCTACCGAAATCGCCCGGCCCTGCGAGAAGTTATATCCCTCGATGCGCGTCGCCACGTTGTAGCGCAGGCCGATCGCCTCGGCGCGCTGCGCAAAATTGCGTTCCGAACGCGCTTCCACCAGCGCAAAGCGGCACCTGCCCTGGCCGAGGAAGTCGGCGGCGCCGGAACCGTCGGTCAGAACCGTCGAGGTGCCGGTCATGAACACCAGGCTGGGCTCATGATAGCCGGCGGCCGCGGCCTTCGGTCCGACGCAGACGACGTTGCGCAGCGCGCGCGCGATTTCAGAACTCGGAAACAGCGGCGTCAGCGCCGGCACGACGATGCCGTAGAACGACGCACTGAGAAACAATGCGGCCACGGCAGCGTTCAGCAATGAGCGTTCGGCGCGGTTGTCGTCATACATCCACCACGCGAACAGCCCGAAGATCAGCGCTGCCGCCACGAACGGCCACGCCAGAAATACCGGTTGCCGGGTCAGCGTGATGGCCGCGACCACGGCAATCACGGAGGTGCAGGCGGGGATCACGAACCACCACGCTGCGCCGCGCATCAGCCATGAGCGCGACAGCACGCGCCGCTCCAGTGCGCCGACGATCAGGATCGCGATCGCGGGATACAGCGGCAGCACGTAGTGCGGCAGCTTGGTCATGACCACTTCAAACACGATCCAGGACGGCACCAGCCAGGCCAGCAGATATTGCGCGCCGGGCTCGCGCCGCGCGCGCCAGATCGCCGGGGCCGCCATGCCGGCCAGCGGCGCGCCGGGCCAGAACGTCACCCAGAACAGCAGGAAATAAACGCCCGGAGGCGCACCGTGGGATTCCTGGGCGGCAAGCTTGCTCAGCATGTCGCCGCCGAGCGAGTTGGAAAAGAACGACTCGCCCGACTTCAGGTAGATCGCGACGAACCACGGCAGCACCAGCAGCAGCGTCCACACCACGCCAATCGCTGGCCGCAACCGCCACAGCCAGGCCGCCGAGCGATCAAGGATCGCCAGCGCGAGGATGGTCAGTACCACGAACATCAGGATCAGCGGCCCCTTGAGCAGTATGCCGCCGGCCATAGCGGTCCAGAAGACCGCGGGCTCGGCCCAGGCCGAACGCTCGGATTCTTCTTCTTCGCCGCGTTGCCAGGCCAGATAGATACGCGCCATTGCTCCCATTACCGCGACCACGGTGAGCAGCAGCATGGCGTCGGTCTTGGCGAGCCGCGCCTCAACGCCGAGCAGCACCGAGCTGCACATGATCAGCCCGGCCAGCACCGCCCCGCGCCGCGTCACGAAAGCCAGAGCGGTCCAGTACGTCAGCAGCACCGCGCCGATGGCGCCGATCAGCGAGGGCACACGATACAGCCAGATGCGGACTTCGGCCCGCGGCAGGCCAAGTTTGGTGGCGGTCTCGACCACGGCGGACTGCAGCCAGTAGATGCCGACCGGCTTCTTGTAGCGGACCTCGTCCTGAAAGCGGATATCGACGAAATCGCTGGTTTCGACCATCTGCTTGGTGGCCTGGGCGAAGCGCGGTTCGTCGCGATCGATCGGCGGAATGTTGAAAAAACCCGGCAGGAAGAACAGCAATCCGCAGATCGTCAGGAACGCGACTGCGCGGGTGTGGCCGGAGGTGACGAAATCGAGTACGCGCACCAGTCCGCTGCCCGGATTAACTCGGGTTTTCGGCTCGCGCGGCGCGCCAAAGCGGGGTCTTGCATAGGTATCGGCCATGATTGTCGCATACGCTGAAACTGCCGCGCGGACAACCAGTTAGCTCTGCCTTATTGAATTCTGACCACAACTGTGTCCGCGGCGCCCATGGCGTCCATCACGGTGAGCCGGACGAAGCCCGGACCGGGCGGATCGATGAGGCGCTGGCGGCGGCCGTCGATCTCGCCCACCGCCACCCCATTGACCAGCATGGTCATTGGCAGCACGCCGCCGGCGACCTTTACCGGCAGCGCCGACAGCTGATTTTCGCCTGAACTGGCGTCGATCCGGGAGCCGTTGAGCGGAAACTGGATATGCAGCGCCTGCTCGTTGCCGGTCCGGATCAGCTCTCCGAACGGGCGAAATCGCCGCAGCGGCAGCGGTAATTTGGCGTTGCTGGCGATCAATGTACCTCTGGGCGCCTTCGGCAACGGCGCCGGCAGCCGGCCGGTGCGGGCGAAGGCATCGAACAGGATCGGCGCCGCCGCGGTACGACCGACCAGTCCGGGCACCGGCGCACCGTCGGGACGGCCGACCCAGACACCTATGGTCATCCGGCCGTCGAAACCCACCGACCAGGCGTCGCGGTAGCCGTAGCTGGTGCCGGTCTTGAACGCGATCCGGTTATGCGCGGCGTTCTCCGGTGGTGGCGTACCCATCAGCACATTACCGACCTGCCAGGCAGCGACCGGATCCATCAGCCGCATCGGCTCGCGATCGTCGCCGCCACTGGCCTGCATGATCTCGCGCAACGGCTTTGCGCTGCCGTTACGCGCAAGGCCGGTATAGAGCTGCACCAAATCTCGCAGTGTCACGCCGACACCGCCGAGGCCCATGGCGAGGCCAGGAGCCTCGTCCTTCGGCAGTACCAGATTGCCGCCGGCTTGCTTCAACCTTGACGATAGCCGGCTGGCGCCAACGCGATCGAGCAGCGCGATGGCCGGCACGTTCAATGACAATTGCAGCGCCTTGCGCACCGGCACCGTGCCCTGGAACGTCATGTCGAAATTCTCCGGCGCGTAAGAGCCGAAGCGGATCGGCCGATCCTCGATCAGGCTGTCCGGATGCACAAAGCCGTCCTCGAAAGCGAGGCCGTAGATGAAGGGTTTCAGCGTCGAACCGGGCGAGCGCACCGCGCGGGTCATGTCGACCTGTCCGGCGCGGCGGTCGTCGAAATAATCCGGCGAGCCGACATGGGCGAGCACATCGCCGCTGTCGTTGTCGACGGCAATGATGCCGATCGAGATGTTCGCGCCGAGCGCTGCCGCGCGGTCGCGGGCCAAGGCTTCAAGCGCGCGCTGAATGCCGGCGTCGAGCGTCAGCTTGATGATCGGCGTGTGCTTCATGAGCGATGTTGCCTGGTCGGCGGAATGCGGCGCCAGCACCGGCATCGGCTTGCGCAATTTCGGCACCATTACCGCTTTCGCCTGCATGGCGTCGGCGGCGGACACCCTGCCCTCATGCACCATGCGATCAAGCACGCGGTCACGCGCAACGCGGGCCGTGCCGGGGTGGCGATCCAGCCTTCGGGTTTCCGGCGACTGCGGTAGCGCCACCAGCAGCGCCGCTTCCGCCAGCGACAGCCGCTTCGGCTCCTTGCCGAAATAGGCGATCGACGCCGCGCGGATGCCCTCCAGATTGCCGCCGAACGGCGCCAGTTCGAGATATAGGTCGAGAATCTCGTCCTTGCTGAGCTGTCGCTCAAGCTGCAGTGCGCGCACGGTCTGGCGCAGCTTTGCGATAACGGAGCGTTGCTGCCGTGGCTCCAGCAATCGCGCCAGCTGCATGGTGATGGTCGAGCCGCCGGAGACGATGTGGCCGCGCGTCACCAGTTGCAGCGCGGCGCGGCCGAGTGCCAGCGGATCGACACCGAGATGCGAGCGGAAGCGGCGATCCTCATAGCCCAGCAGCAGATCGAGATAGCCGGGATCGACCGATGTCTTCGCATTGACCGGTAGTCGCCAGCGGCCGTCGGCCATCGCATAAGCGCGCAACAGTTTTCCGTTGCGATCGACAACAGTGGTGGAGATCTGCTTGGCCTGCGCCAGTGGCAACGGGCCAAGCGAGATCACCCATGCTGCACAGCCACCAACGAACACCGCTCCGGCAACGGCGGTCATCGCCGCTGCCAGCTTCAGTCGCCGCCAACGGCGCGAAGGCGCCGCCGGGACTATGGTGAGCGCCTCGCTCATTTCGCCGGACGGACTTCGATGGCGCCGGTATTGCTGCGGCCGTAGCGCGAGGGATTGTACATGTCCTCGACATAGGCCTGCGGCAGCACGTATTTGCCCGGCGACACCGCGCGCACCACATAGGCGACGGTGAACACCGCCTTGTCGTCGCTCTTCCGGTCGATCGCCGCGGTAAAACGGTCATCGCGGAATTCGGTGTTTTCCGGTTCCTCGCCGTCCTCGATCCAGTCCAGCGTGCCGGTATCGCCGGATGACACCAGATGCGGATTGTCGATCTCGAAACCGGCCGGGAGATAATCGGCCACCATGATGTGCCCGTATTCCGGCTTGGCTTCGGTGATCTTCAGCACCACCGCAAAGCGATCGTTCTGCTTCGCCTTGCTGACATCGGCAGGCTTGCCGTCGAGTGTAAAGTAGTTGCGCTCGATCTTGAAGCCGTTGGACGCCGCCGGCTCCGGTGTGATCGGCGAGCCGGTCACCGAGACCACCGCCTGCACCGGCGCGTCGCCGGTGTTGGTGATTTTGATCGGCGTGCCGGCCATCTCTGCCGCCTTGTAGCTGCGATACAAAGCGGTCTTGATCGGCGAACCGTTGACATCCAGCGCCAGCGTGTTGGCTTCCTTCGCCAATGCGCGCGACGCCAGCACCAGCCAGGCGTTCTCCTGCGTGGAGGTGTACGGCGTCAGCCCGCGCGCGGCTTCGACGCGTTGCACTGCCTGCGTCAGCGTCGCCCGCGGCGCGTTGCCTTCGCTGGCCAACGAGACCAAAGCCGCCGCATCGCGCAAAGCTGAGCCGTAGTCGACGCGACCGAACTCGATCACCGGCTTCGGCGCGAGGCTTGCCGCCGCCGCCGCATAGACGCGTTCGGCACGGGCGCGATCCCCGACCAAGGCCAGTGCCGCGGCCAGCTGCGACTTGGCGATCGGCGTCGCCAGATTGTTCAGCTTGGTGTCGGCGAGATAGCGCAGGTCGCCAATCGGCGCAGTACCGTTCTTGGCCAGCACATAGAGGCCATAGGCCAGATCGCGGCCACCGTCCTTCTCCGGCTCGGCGGCGTTCACGACGGAATTGCGGACCCGATCCAGCGCGCTGCGGAACAGCACGTCCGGCACCGCAAATCCCTTTTCGCGGGCGCGGGTCAGGAAGTCCGTCACATAGGCGTCGAGCCAGGCGTCGTCGCCGCCCGATGACCACAGGCCGAACGAGCCGTTCGAGCCCTGCCGCGCCAGCAACCGATCGATCGAGTCTCTGATGCGCTGGTCGATACCGGTATCCATCGCCAGATGCGCACCGGCGGCGAGATCGTTGACATAGAGCAGCGGCATCGCCCGGCTGGTGATCTGTTCGGAGCAACCATAAGGGTAGCGATCCAGCGCCTTCAGGATGGTGGCGGCATCCAGCGCCGTGGACAGGCTAACCGACAGCGACACGCCGCCGGTGCCGGAGACGAGATCGGAGAACATATCCGAGGTCAGCGTCAGGCTCTCGCCCTTCGCCAGCGTACGGATCGAGCGCCGCGCCAGGATCTGCGTCGCCGCCTTGACGTCGAGCGCATAATGCCGCGCCAAGGTCAGCCCGTTAGGTCCCTTGATATCGACATCAAGCTGCGCGGCGCCCACGCCCGCCGCATCGATCGCCAGCGCCATCGAGCTGCGCTGCTTTGCAGCCAGTTTCACGGTCGTCGCCGGATTGCCGGTGACTTTTACCGGGCCTGACGTCTTGACGTTGATGGTGTAGTCGCCCGGTGCACCTTCGACATTGTCGAGATCAAAGGACATCGTGCCCCTGTCGCCGTTGAGCAGGAAGCGCGGCAATGTCGCCGTGAGCACCACGGGATCGCGTACCGTGACGTCGGTGGTGGCGCGGCCGAGTTTGGTGGCGGTCCAGGCCACCGCCATGACACGCGCGGTGCCGGCGAATTCCGGAATCTCGAAGCTGATCTCCGCCGTGCCGTCGGCAGCGACCGTGACGATCCCCGAATACAGCGCCAGCGGTTTTTGCGTGGGCGGGCTGCCCTGCAGCTCGGCACCGGCGGAATCGCCGCCGGTCTTGAGCTGACCGCGGGTGCCCTGCATGCCGTCGATCAGCTGCCCGTAGATGTCGCGGATTTCCGAGGTCATGCGGCGCTGGCCGAGATAGTAATCATCCGGCGCCGGCGGCTTGTAATTGGTCAGGTTGAGAATGCCGACATCGACCGCGGCGACCACGATCTTGGCATCCTCGCCGGGATTGAGGCCGCCGATCTTCACCGGCAGTTTCAGCGTCGTGCTGGGCCGCACCAACGCCGGCGGCGACAGCGCCACGTCCAGCATGCGGGCCTTCTTGTCTATGCCGAACCATTTCAGGCCGATGGCGCGGCCCGGCATGCGCTGGGCTGCGGCATCGAGCGGCCGGCGCAACGTCGCCACCACATAGGCGCCGGTGCCCCAGTCCTTGCCGACCGGAATCCTGACCTGCGAGGCGCCTTCCTTGATCTGCACGGTCTGGGTGGTCAGGAGGCGGTCGCCGAGCACGTTGATGGTCAGCCGGCCCGCCGAGCGTGCGTTGACCGACACGGTCATGGTGTCGCCGGAGAGATATTCAGGCTTGTCGATGGAGGTCTCCAGCAGGTCCGGCGTGTCGGCGCTGCCGTCGGAATACCAGCCGACGTCGAACTGTACCGAGGTCAGCGGGCCATCGGCCTCGGTCGACTTGACGTCGAGGCGATAGCGGCCGGGCTGCGGCTGCAGCTGGATCCGCGATGGCTTGTCGGCCGCAATGTTCACGTCGCCGTCGGCGACGCGCTTGGTGGATTTGACCGGCTCGTATTCCCACGATGAACTCTGCCGGTACCACTGGTAACGGGATTCCATCCGCAGCAATTCGTAGCGCAGCCCGCTTCGCGGCAGCGACGTGCCGTCCGGTGACACAAACACCACGTCGAAGCCGGCATTGTCGCCCTCGGCGACGTTCTTGTCCTTGAACAGCGGCTTGACGCCGATCATCGCCGCAGGGGGCGCCACCGGCAGCACCAGCTTGCGTTCCACCGCGCGGCCGCCGGCTTCGGTCATGCGGATGAAGATCTGGGCTTCCTGCGGCCGCGTCGAGGATGGCGGTTTGGCGAGGCTGACCGGGAACGTGGCCACGCCATTGGCGTCGGCTTCCGGCAGGTTCTCGATCGGGGTGCGCTCGTTGCTGGTGGTCTCGTCGTCCGAGACACCGAACTGGTAACCGGCAAATCCCGGTCGCCCCGCGGCCGGAGCCACCAGCAGATCGCCTTCGAGCTGCAGCCCCGAGGCCGGCGCGCCATAGAGGAAATGGCCATACACCTTAAGTTCTACGGGAGCATCAGCTTTGATCTGTTTGTCCTTGCTTGATATGTCGAATTCGATCCGGTCCGGGACATAGTCCTCGACCATGAAGGTGGTCTCACCCACCGACGACCCCTTCGGATCGGTGAAGGCACGGACCCGCCAGGTGCCGGTCGGCACCGCGGAATTCAGCGGCAACGTCAGGCTGCGGCCGCCGGCGCCCTGGTCCGGCAGCACGGCGCGGCGGAACTCCACGCCATCGGGTCGTTCGACGACGAGCGTGAGCGGGCCCGCGGTGACGGCATTGCCCTGGCCATCGCGCAGCAGCGCGGTGAGATAGACGGTCTCGCCGGAGCGATAGACGCCGCGCTCGGCATAGACGAAGGCGTCCGCACCGGCGGGCACCGCGCGGCCGGAGACGCCGCGATCACTGAGATCGAAGGCATTGGATTTCAGGCTCAGGAACGCATAGTCGTTCTTGTCGCTGGTGACGGTGAGCATTGCCGGCGACAGCCCGCCCTCGCCCTTGGCCAACCCGGCCTCGAACAGCACGTGGCCGGAGTCATCGGTCTTCCTGGTGGCGAGGATCTCGTTGTTGCGCGCGATCAACCGCACGTCGGCCTTGGCTGTCGCATCCGTGGACGCCAGCGAATTGACGAAGACGTGGATGCCGTCATTGCCGGAGAACGCCGTCAGGCCGAGGTCGGAGACGATGAACCACTGGGTCGCCAGCGAACCGTCGTCGTCGCTGCCGCCGGCGCCCGGGCCCTTGGCGGCGGCGGTCATCACATAGACGCCGGGCTGCAGCTCGCCGATTGCCTGATCGACCGGGAAAGCGGTGGTCACGTCCGTGTTGAGCGTCGAGGCCGTCGCCAGCTCGCCGGTCCATACTTTCACGCCGCGCTCGTCGCCGAGACTTTCCAGCTGGTACTTGCTGAGCGCGGTCTGGAAGTCGCTGCCGATCACGGTGTTGATCAGGTTGCGGTCGCCGATCCGGAACACATTGACCGTGACCGCCTGGGTGTTGACCGACACCACGGGAATGCCCTGCTGTCCGCTGCGCGGCAGCACGTAAGCACGGCCAGTGAAGCGCACGAAGGGTTTGCGATCGCGAACATAGATGTTGAACTCGGCCGATTTCGGCAGGCTCTCCTTCACCGTCGATGGCAGGCCGGCGCGCAGGTTGATGTTGTAGCGCTCGCCATGCTTGAGGCCTTCGACGCAGAGCTGCTTGTCCTCCGACGTCAGCGCCGGCTTGTCGCTGCCGGCCAGCGCCAGGAACGGCGCGAAATCGACCCGCTTGGCGAGGTCTTCGGAGAACTGGAAGCAGGCTCGCGGCGAGGCAGAATCCGAGTCCACGGTGTAATCCAGCAGCCGGAAACCATGGTCGTCGCGCAGCTTCTCGTACTGGCCACGGATGTCGGCGACCTCGCGCAGGTCCAGCGACAGCCGCAGCGTATCCAGCGCCGGGCGCCAAAGCTTGCGGTCGGACAGCGCGCGGCCGAGCACGGCCAGCGCCTCGGCTTCCTCGCCGGCATTGCCGGCGCGCTGATAGGCGATGTAGGCGGCTGTGGAGGCGCGCTCAAGCAGGAAGGTGGTTTCGGATGAGGTGGCCGGGCGGATCTGGAAGATCGTCTTGGCGAGCCGCAGCCAGTTGCCGCTGTCCTCCGGCGCCGTCGCCAAGATCTGGCCGAGCGTCGTCAGCCCGGCGCGGTAATCCAGCCGCTTGAAGGCGGCATCGGCGTCGGTGCGCAGCGTCGCCGCCGACTTGGCGACCGGCCCCGCCTCGCTCTTGATCTGGGCTTCCAGCTTGACTGCGGAATCGGCGAGGTCGTCGCGCCGGAAGGCCTTGTCGGCCGCCTGAGCCGAGACCAAACCAAACGCCAGCGCGGCGCAAAGGCTAACAGCGCGAACCAAACCAAACATGGTGGACTCCCTGCACGGACCAACGCCCGATGGCGTCAAGACATGCCCAAATGGTGACGGACTCATGACCTGAGTGGCCGCCGGAATAGAAATCGCCTGCGAAAATGCGGTGACGAACCGCTGGCAGAACCGCGACTCCCGCCAAAAGCCATCACGCGCATCATGGCGTTGTGGCCCGCCAAAGGCAAAGCCGCATCACCAACGGGTTTGTCGCGACGGGATGGAAATTGGTTCGGATGGAGACTGGAAGTTTCACGCAGCCTTCTTGCGGTCTACGCCGGCGGCTTTGCTCGCCTCAGCGGCGCACGATGGCGACCGGCCTCGATCGGGCCGCCGACGATTTTCGTCTTGACGAACTCGCACCTGGGGCACTTGAAGGTGCGCTTGTCCGCGCCGTTTGCCTGCGGCTCTCTGATCGCCAGCTCCATCCGCGCCCGGCACATGGCGCAGCGCGGGATATCGACGGCCGCAAGGGGCGACGTGGAGGGATTATCGGATGGCGGCATCGCAGCTCCCGGGAGCGATAAGGCCCCTATGGCAAGGACCGATCAGGGAAGGCCTGTTATCAGGGTCTGGGAAACACCTGACGCATTCGCCCCTCATTACACTATCTTATTCGCGGCGGCCTATCCGCCCCCTATCCGCAAATAAATGGCGCCCGAAAGCTGCCTGTTGTCATTACGCCGGACAGAACGGCTCAAGCGGGCGCAACGCTCATCAGCGGCAAGTAACGCTGCAGAAGACACTGCCGGCGGTTCACGGCTCGAACAGGACAAGTTTACAACTACTCTTCAGGAATTATCCGAAGACTTTCATCAAATCTTCTATCCGCTTCATGGATTGCGGACCCGTAAAAATCATTTTCACCTCGTTGAGCGCCTCCGCGGTGAGGATGGCTTCCGAGCGCCTGCCCTCGGCCGCGACAGCCAGAATACGCGAAGCGATCGCGGCCTGGTTGGACGACGTGCGATGCTGCTCCGGCACCTTCGCCACCACCTTCTGAAAAACGTCTCGCATCAAGGCGATGGTCTCAGGGTCATACGACGCTGCTACGGGCATATGGCTTCTCCCTGTTTTCTTTGGGCGTAGCCTACGACTTCTTGCTGGACAATAAAGCTCATATTTACGTGTTGAGCTTTGATGCGCCGCAAAAGCCATTGAAGGAAGACTCCTGCACAGGGTGCAGGCTTAAGGAAATCTCCACGCGCCGATAGACGATATCAAGATCGATAAGTCGTTTGTGGACCGACTTCAGCATGGCGGCGGCAGCGCGCCGATCATTGAAGGTCTGATTGGTATCGCCGAAATATTGGGGATCGGTGGCTGCGCCTCCGCGTCCGCGTCCTCCGTATGAAAAAGCCCCAGTGATGCCGGGGCTTTAATTCTCGGGGCTATCGCAGGGAGATCGCCAACCCGCTCAGATCGGCATTGACCATCAAGCCGGTCTGTCGGCCCTGCATCGTCAGGATGGCACCTTTTTCGTTGCTCAGAACGATCGCGCTTACTCCGCGACCAACAGCGGCGCCGGCGCCTCCAGCACCATAGACGCCAGCCACGTCCGACGGGATACGGATGTTAGTCACGGTGCCGGTCAAATAGGTCTGCGAGGCACCAAACACCAGGCCGGCGCTCAACCCACCAATCGATAACGGATAGCGCCTGCCGCGAAATGTCAGCGTCCCGCTTCCGCCAGATGCACCGATAAACCAGCCCCCCTTCAATACGGAGATGCGGACGGTGCCGCTGTCTGCGTGCGCAACAGACGAAGTGCTCGCGATTGCCAGAAGGGCCACGAGAATTGTACGAATTCCGAACGAGCGCATTTCAGTCCCTCTGAATGTCAACAGCAGATCCGCGCCACAAAAATTCGCGACATGGCCTATCGTCGCAATCTATCTGCGATTGCGATCGCGCGATAGCGCTGCGGGTGATCGATCGCAGACGATGACTTTGAGCCGACCGAAGGCATCGCGGATGAATTGACGGCCTGAGAAAAGATTGCCGCTTGTGCGGCCATATTAAAAGCTCGCCGGGCCACGCTGGCGGTTTTTTGCACGGTACTGCAACCAACCAGGTTCACGAATGTTGTGGATTTGCTGGGTGGCCATTCATAGGAGCGCAGCCATGTGTGATTACAGCCTGCATGCGGTCGCTACCCGTCCCGCTGAGGTGGCGGAAACGTTGGTTTCGACCAGATTTCCTTCTACGACAACTCGGGGTTTCGCAAGTTTGAGCGATCCGCACGTCGCTGTGTGCCTCCGTCCGGGAACCGAAATCGCCTTTGACGATGACGTCCAGGTTGAGGGGATGGTGTTTCGCCGGAATGTCCGCGATCGATTGGCCCGCTTTCGTCAAATTGACCTGGATCGGCCTGCCTGGCATCACGACGCGCTCGAATTCTCGAACGGCGAGATTGTTCTCGTCACGGACCTCAGGCCCGGGCAAAGGGCGACCGTGCTGCAACTGCCCGCCAGCCCGGTAGTTGAAAAGTCCAGGGTTCCGGAGCCTGCCGCCCGACACGAAGTCACCGGGATCGTCTGACGCACGATTGCAGTGGAAGGGCCCGCCGACTCATGCCGGCGGGCTTTCACGACGTGGGATGACCATGTCGTACGCTTTGCCGCCTCATGGGACGAGATGGGAAAGCGCGAAAATCAGAGGTTTTTTGAAGTTGCAGGAAGTCACACAGAGGGCCGGCCTGGAATGTCATAAGTATTTGAAAAGATTGGCGATCCCAGCAGGATTCGAACCTGCAACCCACGGAGTAGAAATCCGTTACTCTATCCAGTTGAGCTATGGGACCGTTGGCGCCTACATACCATCGCCGGTTTCGGTTGGACAGACATCTGGATCGGGATCGTGCTGGCCCAGCGGCAACGCCCAAAACCAGCGATACCCCGATCCACGGCCGTCCGGATCGATTCATGATGTCATTTCAACAGGATTGCGGCCGCTGCACCCCCGGGTTACACCCCGCGAAAGCGTTCGACCAGCCTGGTGCGGCGCCTCTATCGAGATCGACAAGCATGGCCGATGCATCACTGTTTTCAATTCTGACGTTCCAGCGGCGGCCCGGGCTGTGGCGGGCGTCGATCAGCCCGAAGGTCAATGCCAACTCGGCGGTCAAGGGAAAGACCCTGCTCGGCTTCGTCACCGAGGACGATAGCGACAGTGAGGAAGCCGCCGAGACTGCGGCCAAGCGCGCGATCAAGAAACTCTAGCCGCCGCCCTCCCTGTTATTTGGTGACCGGCCGCCACGACAGGTCGTCGGACAGCACATAGATCATGATTGCCGCCAGGCACAGGGCGACGCCGATCCAGAACAGCGGCGAATGATGGATCCGTCGCCAGTCGCGGCCCTTGGGCTGTGATGCGCCGTTGTGATGTTTGTTGTTCAAGCGATCCCCATTTCTGCACGCGCTGTTCAATGCTACCGGCAGCCGCGAATCGCCGCGACCATCTGACGCGCAGCGCCACAGCCGCATAGCATGCAATCTGCTGCGATGCGGCATGTAGCGATTCAACGATCCAATGACCCACTGACCGCGCTGCTGCAGCCGGCCCGGTTGACCGCTGTCGTCGATATCGGCGCCAATCCGATCGACGGCGATCCGCCCTACAAGGCGATGCTGCAGCGCCGGATCTGTCGCGTTACCGGGTTCGATCCGCATCCACAGGCGCTGGCCCGGCTCAACGCCGCGAAGAGCGATCTGGAAACCTACCTGCCCTATGCCGTCGGCGACGACGACAGCCATACGCTGAATATCTGCCGCGGCCTCGGCTTCGCCAGCCTGCTGCAGCCCAATGCAAAAGTGCTGACGCATTTTCCGAATTTTTCCGAACTCGGCCGCGTCGTCGATCGGATGAAACTAGCGACGCGCCGGCTCGATGACATCGCCGAGATCGACGCCATCGATCTGCTGAAGATCGACATCCAGGGCTCGGAGCTGTCGGTGTTCAAAAACGGCCGCGCGCAGCTGGCGAAAGCCGTAGCGATTCAAACCGAAGTCTCGTTCGTGCCGCTGTACGAAAAGCAACCGGTGTTCGGCGAAGTGGACCTCGAACTGCGCAGCCTCGGCTTCATTCCGCACATGTTCGCGGCGATCAACAGGAAGATGATCGCGCCGATGCTGGGCCCCGATCCCGGCGCGGCGTTCAATCAGCTGGTCGAGGGCGACGTCGTTTATGTCAGGGATTTTATCCAGGCGGAGGCGATGGATGCCGAACAGCTCAAGCATCTCGCGCTGATCGCGCATCATGGCTACGGCTCGTTCGACCTGGCGCTGAACTGTGTTCATCACCTCACGACCAGGAACGCCGTGCCACCGGATGCCAAGAATCGCTACCTGGCACTGCTACAGGCCGAGCGGCCGCAGCCGCGCAACCAAAGCCTTTAAACTCCCGCGGTAACCACGTATCGTGGCTGCCAGCGCCAGGCAGCGCCGATACTGACGTGCGATTTGAAGCCAACTCACAGGCCCCAAATGTTTTCTCGGCGCCGCCTTCTTTTGACTGCGGGACTGACCCTCGCCTGCCCCGCGGTGCTGCGCGCCGAGCCGCTCCGGCTGCGGCTGGCCCACGGGCTGCCCGTCAGCCATCCCGTCCATCCCTCAATGCAGCGCTTCGCCGACATCGTCCGCGAGCGATCGCAAGGCGAGATCGAGATTGCGCTGTTCGCCGACGGCCAGCTCGGCCAGGAGGTTGACCTGCTGTCGCAGGTGCAGGCCGGCAAGCTGGATTTTCTGAAAGTCAGCGCCAGCCTGCTGGAGCGCTTTCATCCGGCCTACAAGGTGTTGGATCTGCCGTTCACGCTGCGCGACAGGGCGCACTGGCTGAAGGTGACGAGCAACGACGTAGGCCGGGACATTCTGGAATCGACGACGGCGTCGGGAATCGTCGGCCTCACCTATTACGACGCCGGCGCCCGCAGCTTTTATGGCCAGAAGCCGATCAACCATCCCGACGATCTCAAGGGCCTGAAGATCCGGATCCAGTCGTCGGAAACCATGGCCCGGCTGATGCATCTGTTCGGCGCCCAGGGCGTCGAACTGGCCTGGAGCAATATCTACGTTGCGCTGAAATCGGGAGTTGTCGATGGCGCCGAGAACAGCGTGGCGGCGCTGATCGTCGGCAAGCATGCCGAGGTGGTGTCGCACTACTCGTTCGACGAGCACACCATGATTCCCGACGTGCTGCTGGTCGGCGCCGGACGCCTTGAAAGCCTGACGCCGCAGCAGCGCGACCTCATTCGCGAGGCCGCGTGGGCCTCGTATCATCATATGAATACGCTGTGGTCTGCCTTCGAGGCGCAGTCGCGGCTGGAGATCGAACAGCGCGGCGTGACGTTTGTCGAGCCGGACAAGACACCCTTCATCGCCAAGGCCGCGCCCCTCACCGACATGTTTGCCGGCGAGGAGTTTTCGCGCAACCTGCTGCGGCGGATCGCGCAATCGTAGACGACCGGGCGATGCAGGTGGCTCAGCCCTTCACGTCAAGCAGTTCGACGTCGAAGATGAGCGTCGCGTTGGGCGGAATCACGCCGCCGGCGCCGCGGGCGCCGTAGCCCAACTCCGGCGGAATGATCAGCGTGCGCTTGCCGCCGACCTTCATGGTGGAGACGCCCTCGTCCCAGCCCTTGATCACCCGCTGCACACCGATCGGAAATTCGAACGGCTCGTTGCGATCGACCGATGAGTCAAATTTCTTGCCCTTGACGCCGTTCTCATAGAGCCAGCCGGTGTAGTGCATCACGCAGGTTTGGCCGCGGGTCGGCGTGGCGCCGGTGCCAACCTGGCTGTCTTCGATCTTGAGGCCTGAAGCTGTGGTCATGATTTTTCCTGCGGCTTGCGCCATGGCTGGAGAACGGGAGGCGTCGGACGCAAAGGAGAGCAATGCCGCACCCAGCGCAAACGCCGTCGCGGCGCCCGCTCGCTGAAAAATTCGCATGGTGTCTCCTGGATTGAATTGCCGCGTCGGGCGAAGCTATGCCCCGCGGGCTGGCCGGAACGCAAGTCCCGGAACCGTGATCGCTGGCGGCCGGTCAGTCCGGCTTCGGGACGCGCTGGGCGAGCTGGTCCTTGTAGTTGTCGAGCAACTGCGTAGCGAACTCGGTCGCGTTATCGCACACAGTCTTGGACTCCGCATCGGACATTGGATCCCGAAGCGCGACGGGATGTTTCGTCGTAAACGAACGGATGACGCGATCGACGACTGCTTGCATGGAGAACTCCCGCTTCCGACTTGAAACTCCGCCTCGCACGGAAAGTTCCTGATCCGTCGGCCCGGGAGCGGGCAAGGTTCACAAATGCCGTTTTGTTCTCCGGGGAACGAACAGGGGGCGGGTTTTGTCGCCGCAGCAAAGGTTAAGCAATTGCCCTCGCGGCGAACTGCAAGCCCGGCTTCTCGGGATATAGGCGGATCACCCCATCAAAGTTCCACTTCCGCATGGTGCCCGAATCGATGGGATCGCAATTCCCGCTTGGCTGCGAGGTCGACGCCGGTAAGATCGCGGCCGATCGGCGGCGGCATGAAGAACGGGCTGTATTCCATTCACATCCAGATGCTGGACGGCGTCAAAGGCCGTGCCTCCGGCGTGATCATCCTGCGCGACGGCCTGCTGCTCGGCGGCGACCCCTATTTCTGGTCCCAGGGCGCCTATACGGTCCGGGACAGCAGCTGGAAGGGCGAATTGCTGACCCGCCAGCACACTCCCTACCACGACCAGACCGCCCGCCCGGTTTTTGGCGGCCGGGAGGTGACAACGGGGTTTTCCGGCACCTACCACGACGGGACCTCCGAGGTGTTCGGCACCTCGCTGGTTGGCAGCCGCAGCGTCAGTTTTCGCGCAACCTTGCGGAAAATCGCAGATAGTTGATGCGTTGCGGCGCTTACGGCTGTAAACCGCAGCGGAGTTTCGGCCGCGCCCGGTGTTTGACCTGTGGGCTGGCCGCCCCCGCAGCACGCCCACCCCAAACGAAGAAAGCGACAAGGCCTCGTTCATGAGCGGATTCAAGGAACCCAGCTTCGCAGATCGCCAGAAGGCGGCCATGGAAGCCAGGAAGAACATTCTGACCAAGTTCAAGTCGCAGCCGGGCCCCGATGATCCTGCCGTGAAAGCGCGCGCCGCCGAGCGCGAAGCCCAGGCCGCGGCGCGGGCCCAGGCCAAGCTGGTCCGCGATGCCGAGAAGGCCGCGCAGAAACTACGCGAAGCCGAGGAAGCCGCCGAGGCCGCCGCCAAGCTCGCCCGCGAGAAGGAAGAGGCCGCCGCCGCCCAGCTGGCGCTGGAGGCCGAACAGAAGGCCGCCCGCGACGCCCGCTACGCCGCCCGCAAGAAGCGCAAGTAGCGCAAGTAGCGCAAGTAGCAGACCACGACGAGCGCAGGCCCGCCTTTGACGGCGAGCCTGCTGCAGCCACGCGGATGACGTGGATGAAAAGAATTACTTCTTCATCTCGTCCTTCTTCATCATCCCGTCTTTCTTCATGCCATCGTCTTTCTTCATGCCGTCATGGGACATCGCGCCCTTTTTCATGCCGTCATCCTTTTTCATCATGCTGTCCTTCTTCATGCCGTCGTCCTTCTTCATGTCATCCATGGCAAAGGCCGGCGCGAAAGCCACGCTGAGCGAGAGGGCAGCGGCAGACACGCCGAGCGCGATCCTGGTGGTGATGGTCATGAGCTATCGTCCTTTGAACCGGTTCTGAAACGCGACGTGTGTCGCATCCAACAAGACGGCTCCAGAACCGGATTTGTTACGGCGGTCGCAAAATTTACCTGTCAAAATTTACCTGCAGCGACTTTTCAGCGCGGGCCGGTTTGCCGCGAAGTATCACCCAAAAGATGTGCTAGGTGATGTGGCAGCGATAGCGTTGTGCGTGCGATGCAGCATCGCCCGGATGTGCATTGCATAAACGATCAGACTAGAGCAGATCACTGCGGATACGACTAAGGTGGCGGTTCAACGCCTGCCCCCCATGAGTACAAGCAAGAAACGCTTCAGGGAGTTATCCATGCTGACACGTCGCCACGTCCTCGCCTCGGCGCTCGCCGCCCCTGCCATTTTGCGCCTCGGCACCGGTACCGCGCACGCCGCGACCACGCTGAAGATTTCGCATCAGTTTCCCGGCGGCACCATCGACAAGGGCGATTTCCGCGACCGGCTGACCCGCGTGTTCGCCGCCGAAATCGCCAAGCGCAGCGGCGGCGACCTTGTCGCCGACATCTATCCGAACTCGTCGCTGATCAAGACCAACGCGCAGTTCTCTGCGATGCGCAAAGGCGCGCTCGATATCAGCCTGTATCCGATGCCCTACGCCGGCGGCGAATTGCCGGAGACCAATATCGGCCTGATGCCAGGCCTGGTCTCGACCTATGATCAGGGCCTGCGCTGGAAAGACCAACCGGTCGGCAAGGCCTTGACCGACTTCCTCGCCGACAAGGGCATCATCTTGCTGACCTGGGTCTGGCAGGCTGGCGGCGTCGCCAGCCGCACCCGCGCGCTGGTCGCCCCCGAAGATGCCAAGGGCCTCAAGGTCCGCGGCGGCTCGCGTGAAATGGACATGGTGCTGCAGACCGCGGGTGCCGCAGTGCTGTCGATACCTTCCAACGAAATCTATGCGGCGATGCAGACTGGTGCCTGCGATGCCGGCATCACCTCCTCCACCAGCCTGATCTCGTTCCGGCTCGAGGAAGTCGCCAAGCATCTGACGTCCGGCGCCGGCGCCTCCTACTGGTTCATGCTGGAGCCGCTGATGATGTCGAAGGCGATCTTCGACAAGTTGCCGAAGAACCATCAGGACATCCTCATGTCGGTCGGTACCGAGATGGAAGCCTTCGGCAAGAAGGGCGCGCAGGAGGACGACGTCGAAGTCGCCAAGGTCTATGAGAAGGCCGGCGCCAAGGTCAGCGTGCTGGATGCCGCCACCGTCGGCAAGTGGCGCGACATCGCCCGCGACACCGCGTGGAAGGACTACAGCGCCAAGACGCCGCTGGCGGCCAACCTGTTGAAGCTCGCCAGCGACGTTGCCGCCTGATGCATGGTCCGGTTTTGGATCAGCTCGATCACCCCACCGTCGCCGCGAGCCATCCGCTCGTGGCGGCGCTCGAACGCGTGCTGGCCTTCTGCAACAATGTCATCGTGGTGCTTTCCGCGATCGCGCTGATCGCGGCCTGCGTGATCCTCAGCTACAGCGTGGCGACGCGCAGCATCTTCCACAGCGCCACCTACTGGCAGGACGAGGCTGCGGTGTTCCTGCTGGTCGGCGCCACCTTCATGACCGCGGCCTATGTGCAGGGCCAGCGCGGCCATATCGGCATCGAGGCCTTCGTCGGGCTGCTGTCGCCGATGGTGAACAGCATCCGGCTCTGGCTGGTCGATGTCGCCAGCTTCGTGTTCTGCACCTTCTTCGCCTGGAAATCCTGGACACTGACCCATGAGGCCTGGGTCGATGGCCAGGTATCCAATTCGATGTGGTCGCCGCCTTTGGCAATTCCCTACGCCTTGATGGCGGCCGGCATGACGCTGCTGTGCGTGCAGATCCTGCTGCAGATATTGATCCCGCTAAGCCGGAAGGCGCGCCCGTGACCGTTCTTGGAATTGGAATTAGCTACGGCCTGGCCACTCTCGTCGCGATGTTTTCGGGAATGCCGATCGCCTTCGCATTGGGCTCTGTCGCCGTGGTGTTCATGGCAATCTACATGCCGTCGGCCTCGCTCGATACGGTGACGCAGAACGTCTACGAGGAGATGGCCTCGATCACGCTGCTGTCGATCCCGCTGTTCATCCTCAAGGGGGCGGCGATCGGCAAGTCCCGCGCCGGCCAGGATCTCTATTCGGCGCTGCATGCCTGGCTGCATCGCATCCCCGGCGGGCTCGGCGTCGCCAACGTCTTTGCCTGCGCGCTGTTTGCAGCGATGGCGGGCTCGTCGCCCGCGACCTGCTCGGCGATCGGCTCAGCCGGAATTCCCGAGATGCGCAAGCGCGGTTATTCCGGCGGTTTTGCCGCCGGCATCATCGCCGCTGGCGGCACGCTGGGCATCCTGCTGCCGCCGTCGATCACCATGATCCTGTTCGCGGTCGCCGCGGAAAAATCGCTCGGCCGGCTGTTCCTGGCCGGCATCGGCCCGGGCCTGCTGCTGGTGTCGCTGTTCGGCGTCTATGCAGTGATCCGCTTCCGCAAGGAATACGCCACGGCCCACGCCGCCTATACGCAAACCGGCGAGACCTCGCCGATCCTGCACCGCGACGACTTTACCATGGCCGAGCGCTTCAGCGCGCTGCCCCGGGTGCTGCCGTTCATCATCCTGCTCACTGGCGTGATGATCGCGCTGTATGGCGGCTATTCGACGCCGTCGGAAACCGCCGGGCTCGGCGGCCTGCTGGCGCTGGCCTTGATTGCTGCGATCTACGGCGTGTGGCGGCCGCGCGATCTCGCTCCGATCCTGAAATCGACGATCAGGGAATCCACCATGCTGATGATGATCATCGGCATGTCGCTGCTGTATTCCTACGTGATGAGCTACCTGCACATCTCGCAATCGGTGGCGGAGTCCATCGTCGCGATGCATCTGCCACGCTGGGAATTGCTGGCGGCAATCCTGGTAATGGTGGTGATGCTCGGATTCTTCCTGCCGCCGGTGTCGATCATCCTGATGACCGCGCCGATCGTGCTGCCGCCACTGCGTGCCGCCGGCTTCGACATCATCTGGTTCGGCATCATCATGACCATCGTCATGGAGATGGGCCTGATCCATCCGCCGGTCGGCTTGAACATTTTTGTCATCCGCAACGTCGCGCCGGATATCCCGCTCAGCGACGTGATCTGGGGCACGCTGCCCTTCGTGCTGCTGATGATGTTCGCGGTGGTGCTGCTGTGCTTTGTGCCGGAAATCTCGACCTGGCTACCGGATCTGGTGATGGGACCGGACGGGGGGCGGTAAGACAGGCCACCTCGCCGTCATTGCGAGCACCACACGTACCGGAATGGCTTGAAACGGCTCCGACTGCCGTCGCTCTATCAGCCGCTGATGAATAGCCCGATCGACAACGTCGCAAGTGCATAAGGGCCAGCAGCAGGAGATCCCCTCCATGACGATACGATCAATTGGGGATCGCCCGGAACGCCATTGAATCCTGCCGGAAAGAACTTCGCGTGATTCATGTTGAAGCCGGGATCGGTGACCCGCAAGGCCGGGCCGCCGGTCTGGTCGGCCCTGTAGAGATAGATGGCGTAAAGATTGTCTGGATTACCGCCGTTCGGCTGACCATTCTTCGGGATCGGTCGATTGGACTCGAAAACCACCCACTGGCCGTCCGGCGACCACCACGGCGCCCGGCCCTGCGAATTCGGAAGACCGCTAAAATTGGCTTCGAGCGGCCGGAGATTGAGCCCGCCAGCGTCGGTTCGCCAAATACAATTGTTGTCCTGGTCATAGGTCCCGCCATCGGGCAGCTGTCCCGCAAACACCAACTCGGATGCCTGGTTCACGCTCGGCATCCCCGCCCATATGCCCGCACCGGACAATATCGGTGGCACGATGTTGCCGGCGATGGATATCATCGACGTTTGGGGCTTCACCACCGGCCACATGACCGGCTGGTCATTCATGACTGCGAGCCACTGGGTGCCTGCGCCCGGAAACCAGACGGGATAGTCCATGTTTCCCGTGCCGATCAGCGGAGCAGGATCGGCGACCCCGATATCAGCAATAACTACGGCGGTGGGAGCCGCCTCGGGACCATAGTTGAAAGCGATCTGGCCCGTGATCCAGGACCAATCGGCGCGGCTCGACGGATAGGTTGCCGAGAACAACGGTTGAGCGACGGGATTGCTCAGGTCTGCAATCCGGTAGAGGACCGTCCCGCTTCCAGCAATCGTGCGCTCGAAAATGACCTGCTGCCCATCCTTGTCGATGACCGGGCGATAGTCGGAATAGGCGCCCGACGGAAGAATGAAAACAGGACGCACGGGGGAAGGATTCGGCATCAGCGAACTCCCATCAGTGCATTGCACGGCCGTGCCGGATACGCACGGCAACGTCAATGCTACCACACGCTACAATTTGTTCACTATACAATCTAAGAGAAAATCAGCAGCGCTCGTCGCTCACTTTGCCGCCCGCTTCTTCGCATTCAGCGCTGACGCCACACGACTCACCGGCGGCCGGCCGATCAGCTGGCTGACCGCATTGGTCGCAGCCAGCAGCTTCGCCATGTCGACACCCGTCGCAATGCCCATGCCTTCCAGCATGTAGACCACATCCTCGGTGCCGACATTGCCCGTCGCGCCCGGCGCATAGGGACAGCCGCCGAGGCCGCCGGCGGCGGAATCGATGACGCGGGCGCCCTCTTCCAGGCCGGCATAGAGATTGGCCAGCGCCTGCCCGTAAGTGTCGTGGAAATGCATCGCCAGCTTGGCCATCGGCACGGAGCCGGCGACGGCGCGCAGCAGCTGCCGCGCCTTGGTGGGCGTGCCGACGCCGATCGTGTCGCCGAGCGACACCTCGTAGCAGCCGAGGTCCCACAGCACTTTTGAGACGTCCACCACGGCCTGCGGCTTGACCTCGCCGTCATAGGGACAGCCGAGCACGCAGGAGACATAGCCGCGCACCTTGATGCCGTCGGCTTTGGCGCGCGCGATCACCGGCTTGAAACGCTCGATCGATTCCGCGACCGAGCAATTGATATTGGCGCGGGAAAACCCTTCGGAGGCCGAGGCAAACACCGCGATCACCTTGGCGCCAGCGGCGCGCGCAGCGTCATAGCCTTTTTCATTCGGTACCAGCACGTGGAATTCGGCGTCGGGATAATGGTCGACGGCGCGCAGCACCTGATCCGAGCCCACCATCTGCGGAATCGCTTTCGGCGATACGAAGGCACCAACCTCGATGATATCAAGACCGGCTGCGAGCAACGCCTCGATGAAAGCAACGCGTGCCTCGACGCTCACAAACGTCTTTTCGTTCTGCAGCCCGTCGCGCGGGCCGACTTCGACGATGTGGACCTGATCACTCATGCTGGTTTCAATTCGGTGGGCTCAACCTCGGCCAGCTCGACGCCTTCCTGCACGATGTCCCCGACCTTGCACTTGATGCTTTTCAACACGCCGGCGAACGGCGCCCGCAGCGTCTGCTCCATCTTCATGACTTCCAGGGTAAGGATCGCGGTGCCCTTCTCAAGCGTCGCGCCCTCCTCGGCCAGTAGCGCCACCACGGTGCCGGGCAGCGGCGCCACGATCTTGTCCTCGCCGACCTGCTCTTCATCATCGCCGCCGAATGGATCGACCCAGTGGATGTCGAAGCGGCCGTTGCGGGTGCGCAGATAGAGCTCATGGCCTTCGATGACCGCGACGACGCGCGAGCGCGATCCGTCCAGCGTGAGATCGAAATGGCCGTCCTTGCCGGGTGACGATGTGAAAGCGAACTCGTGATGGCCGATCACGAGCTTCGCGGGCCCGCTGCCATACTGCAACGTCACCTTATGCTCGTCGGCGCCATGGCGAAATTTGAACACGCGCTGGCGGCGGCCGACCGGCATCCAGCCCGCGGTCTGCCACGGCGACGTCACGCCGGCTTGCGCCGCTTCCTCTTCGCCCACGATCGCAGCGACAGCGGCGCAAAGCTCGATGTCACCTGGCGTCGTCGAGGGCGGCGTCAGGGTCTTCAGCTCGCGTTCGATGAAGCCGGTGTCGATGGCATTGGCACGTACATCCGGATGCGTCACCAGCGCCGACAGGAATGGAATGTTGGTCACGATACCGCGGACGTCGATGTCCTCCAGCCCGCGATTGAGACGGTCGATCGCGGCATCCCGCGTCGGCGCCCAGGCGATCACCTTGGCCAGCATGGCGTCGTAATTCGGCGACACCGCGTCTCCCTGGCGATAGCCGGCGTCGATGCGCAGGCCATTGCTTTCCTCGGGCGTGCGCCAGGTCCGGATCTTTCCGACCGATGGCATGAAATTCTTGTGCGGATTTTCCGCATAGACCCGCGCCTCGATGGCGTGGCCGTTGAGCTTAATCTGATCCTGCGTCAGCGGCAGCTTTTCGCCGAACGAGATACGCAACTGCCACTCGACCAGATCGACGCCGGTGATCAGTTCGGTGACGGGATGCTCGACCTGCAACCGGGTGTTCATCTCGATGAAGAACACGTCCTTGCCATCCGAGACGAATTCGATGGTGCCGGCGCCGACGTAGTTCACCGCCCCCGCGGCCTTTCGCGCGGCGGAGCAGACGGCTTCGCGCTGCGCGGCGTTGAGCGTCGGCGACGGCGCTTCCTCGATCACCTTCTGGTGGCGGCGCTGCAAGGTGCATTCGCGCTCGAACAGCGACAGAAGATTTCCATGGCTGTCGCCGACGATCTGCACCTCGATGTGGCGGGGATTGTCGACATATTTCTCGATCAGCATGCGGTCATCGCTGAACGCCGCCTTGGCCTCGCGCTTGGCGCTGACGATCGCCGCGGCCAGTTCGCCCGCGGAACGCACCACCCGCATGCCCCGCCCACCGCCGCCGGCGGAGGCTTTGAGCAACACGGGAAAGCCGATCTTGCCGGCCTCGGCCGCCAACGTCACGTCGTCCTGCGCCTCGCCGTGAAAGCCCGGCACCAGTGGCACGCCCGCCTTTTCCATCAGCATCTTCGAGCCCGACTTCGAGCCCATCGCGGTGATCATGGCGGCGGTCGGGCCGACAAATACGATTCCGGCATCGGCACAGGCCTGCGCGAATTCGGCGCTTTCGGAAAGAAAACCGTAGCCGGGATGGATCGCCTCGGCGCCACTCTTTTTCGCGGCCTCAAGGATACGTTCGATGCTGAGATAGCTGTCGCGGGCCCGCGCCGGCCCGATCAGCACGGCCTCGTCGGCCTCGGCCACATGCAGCGCATCGCGATCGGCCTCGGAATAGACCGCAACAGTGCGCAGGCCCATGGCGCGGGCGGTGCGGATGACGCGGCAGGCGATCTCGCCGCGGTTGGCGATCAGCAGCGTGCGAAATCGCCGATAGAGCGCGCTTGAGGCCATCATCACATCCTGAACAGGCCGAAGCGCGTCGGCTCGATCGGCGCATTGGCCGACGCCGACAGGCCCAGGCCAAGCACCAGCCGGGTATCGGCGGGATCGATCACGCCGTCGTCCCACAGCCGCGCGGTGGCGTAATACGGGCTGCCCTGGGTCTCGAACTGCTGGCGGGTCGGCGAACGAAACGCCTCTTCTTCCTCGGTCGACCAACTGCCGCCCTTGGCCTCGATATTATCGCGGCGCAGGCTGCTCAGCACCATCGCGGCCTGCTCGCCGCCCATCACCGAGATCCGGGCGTTCGGCCACATCCACAGGAAGCGCGGGCTGTAGGCGCGCCCGCACATGCCGTAATTGCCGGCGCCATAGGAGCCGCCGATCACCACGGTGAATTTCGGCACGCCGGCGGTGGCGACCGCCGTCACCAGCTTGGCGCCGTCGCGGGCGATGCCGCCAGCCTCGTACTTCTTGCCGACCATGAAGCCGGTGATGTTCTGCAAAAACACCAGCGGGATATTGCGCTGGCAGCACAGCTCGATGAAGTGCGCGCCCTTCAGCGAACTCTCGCTGAACAGGATGCCGTTATTGGCGATGATGCCGACCGGAAAGCCCCAGATATGCGCGAAGCCGCAGATCAGCGTCTGGCCGTAGAGCTTCTTGAATTCGTCGAATTCCGAGCCATCGACGATCCGCGCGATGATGTCGTGCATGTCGAACGGTTTGCGCGCATCGGCCGGCACCACGCCGTAGATCTCCTCGCGCGGAAACAGCGGTTCGCGCGGCGCCTGCATGTTCAGCGCGGCGCGCTGTGGTGGCTTCAGATTGGAGACGATGCGCCGCGCGATGCCGATCGCATGGCCGTCGTTCTGCGCATAATGATCGGTGACCCCCGACTGCCGCGAATGCACATCTGCGCCGCCGAGTTCTTCCGCGGTGACCACCTCGCCGGTGGCGGCCTTCACCAGCGGCGGGCCGCCGAGGAAGATCGTGCCTTGATTCCGCACGATGATGCTCTCGTCGGACATCGCCGGCACATAAGCGCCGCCGGCGGTGCAGGAGCCCATCACGACGGCGATCTGCGGAATGCCCTGCGCCGACATCTGCGCCTGATTGTAGAAGATGCGGCCGAAGTGCCGCTCGTCGGGAAAGATCTCGTCCTGCTGCGGCAGGAAGGCGCCGCCGGAATCCACCATGTAGATGCAGGGCAGATTGTTCTGCCGGGCGATATCCTGGGCGCGCAGGTGCTTTTTCACCGTCATCGGATAATAGGTGCCGCCCTTGATGGTGGCATCGTTGGCGACGATCATGCATTCGCGGCCGGAGACGCGGCCGACCCCAGTAACGATGCTGGCGGAATGCACGTCGCCGCCATAGAGGCCGTAGGCCGCCAAAGGCGAGAGTTCGAGGAAGGCGGTGCCGGGATCGATCAGCAGATCGACGCGCTCGCGCGCCAGCATTTTTCCGCGCGCGGTGTGTTTGGCGCGGGACGCCTTGCCGCCGCCGCCAGCCACAGAGCCGAGCTTGTCATGCAGCTCGGCGACCTGCGCCTTCATGACGTCGACATTGCGCTTGAAATCGGACGAGGTGGGATCGATGGTGGAGCGAAGCGGCATCAGCTTCCGTTTCCTGCAATTCCGTTTTTTTCTTATGCACGACGCCCCGTGGGCGGGGCTGCCGTGATGGTGTCATTGCGCAGCGGCAATGCGCAACCCTAACTTTCGATGCCGGTCAGGGTGAAAGGCAGGCGCCCGAAGCGGGGCTGGAAGTCAGTGCGACCAGGGCTCGGTACGGCGGAAGGCGAAATTGTCGGCATAGGCGATCACCCGGGGGGCACGGACCTTGGGCTCGATCACCTGATAGGCGATGCCTTCGCGCTCGCAATAGGCGATGGCCTCTTCCTTGCTGGCGAAGTGGAGGGTCAGCTGCTGCTTCATGTCGCCCGAGCTGGTCCAGCCCATCAGGGGCTCGATCACCCGCGCCTGCTCCGGCTCGTAATCGAGCTGCCATTCCTTGGTCTTGGCGAGCCCGGCCTGCATCGCGTTTTTGGCGGCCTTGAAGATGCGTGCGGTCATGGAATGCGACAGCCTTTTGAGATGCGACATTGCGCCAAATTGGTGAAAACGACGAGGTTGGTATAGTGCTTGGTCGCGGATTGCCCCGCGATTCCGTCGTTGGGCGGTTTTCGAGGTTTGGTATATTCTTTCCACGGCGTCGTGACAATCGGGGCACGAAGCTGCTTATCTGGTTGGTCTCGCAAATCGGCAGCACGAACGGCTCCCATGGACATTCACGCCATTCTCCCCCCCAAAGGACGCGACCTGCGACTGGATCTGTTTCGCGGCATCGCCAATTGGGCGATTTTCCTCGATCACATTCCCGACAACGTGGTCAACTGGATCACCACCCGGAATTACGGCTTTTCCGACGCCGCCGACCTGTTCGTGTTCATTTCCGGCTACACCGCGTCGTTCGTCTACGCCAAGATGATGCTGGAGCGCGGTTTCATCGTCGGCGCCACCCGGCTGTTCAAGCGGGTCTGGCAGCTCTATGTCGCCCACGTCATCCTGTTCGTGATCTATATCGCCGCGATCGGCTATGTCGCGCAGCGCTATAACGACCCCGACATCATCAACGAGTTCAATGTCGCGGGGCTGGTCGACAACCCGATCCAGACCCTGACCCAGGGCCTGCTGCTGAAGTTCAAGCCGCTCAACCTCGACGTGCTGCCGCTCTACATCGTGCTGATGGGCTTCTTCCCGCCGGTGCTGTGGATGATGCTGCGCAAGCCGGACCTCACCATGCTCGCGTCGCTGGCACTGTATTTCGCCGCCCGCCAGTTCGGCTGGAATCTGGCGGCCTATCCGTCCGGGACGTGGTATTTCAATCCCTTCACCTGGCAGCTGCTGTTCGTGTTCGGCGCCTGGTTCGCGCTCGGCGGCGCCGTCGAATCCCGGTCCGTCATCAAATCAAAAGTGCTGCTGTATTTCGGTCTCGCCTATCTCGTGTTCTCGCTGACCATGACCATGGCCGGCCGGTTTCCGGACTATGGCCACATGATGCCGGACTGGCTGTTCGACGCCTTCAATCCCAACGACAAGACCAACCTCGCACCCTACCGCGTGCTGCATTTCGTCATCATCGCCTTCTTCGTGACACGCTTCGTCTCGAAGGAATGGCGCGGCCTGCAGTGGAGGATCTTTGAGCCGGTCATCAAATGCGGCCAGCAATCGCTGGCCGTGTTCTGCGTCGGCGTGTTCCTGTCCTTCGTCGGCCACTTCGAACTGATGATGAGCTCGGGTTCGTTGCTGGCACAGATCTTCGTCAGCTGCGCCGGCATCGCGCTGATGACCTTGGTCGCTTATTACATCTCGTGGTCGAAGAAGCAGGACAAGCCGCTGCCGAAGCCGACCACAGCGCCCGCACCGACACCATCGGCCACATCTTCAGCGCCAGCGCCAACTGCCGGTCAATCCTGAGCGGGCCACGCCAAGAAGCCAAGAAAAAGGGAGGGCAACTGCCCTCCCCGTGTTCTGAACTCAGTGGTCTGCCGGCTTACCAGCGGCGGCCATATCCGCCGCGGTAGCCATAGCGACGCGGGCCGCCATAGAAGCGTGGGCCGCCACCGTAATAGCGCGGACCACCATAGGCATAGCCGTAGCCGTAATTCGGGCGGCGCCAGCAGCGGCCATAGGCGTCGCAGACCAGCCGAACCTGCTCGACATTGCCGGACTGCCCGACCTGCCCATTGGCCGACAGGCCATTGGGCATCGCAGACGCCGAACCGGCACCGAGAGCAATACCGCCGAGCGCAACCAGACCGGCGATCGTCAATTTCAAATTCATCTCAAATTCCTCCTTGGGCATCTTGAACGCGCGGCCGGCCGAATGGTTGCGCGAGACCGGCCACATCGCGCAACAGCGCTACACGTGGATGGTATTCGTGGCGGAACCGTGAGGAGACGTCGTTAATCTTCCGCGTTAGACGAAAGAATCCCGCGATCACGGCCCGGCGAACGCCAGATCTATGCAAATCAATGCAGCAAACGCGACCGACAATAACAACTGTTCGTTAACTACGCGTGGCAGGGCGCGCCGCGTCAGCCTGCCTTGCGTGTGTAGAGATGGAAGCCGCCGTAAATGCCCGAGCGATCCTCGGCGAGTCCTTTCGCGCTTCGTTCGGCGTCGCGCTGCCAGGTATTCCGAAGCGATGTCAGTTCCGGGCTGTCCAGCGGCGACTCCGCCCCGGCAGTCCGGAAGATCACGCGAACACCGTCATTGCCGGCGCGGTCGATGGCATTCCACAGCGCGCGGATTTCGTCCGGCGCCATCCAGTCCTGCGAATCCAGCAGCACCACCGCGTCGATCTGTCGTGCCGGCTGGCTTTCCAGGAAGACGCGCAGATTGGCGTGCATCGGCGTGACCAGGTCGGCGCCCTTGCCCATCTCGGCGAAGCGACTCTGTTGCAGGTACAGCGGCAGGCACTTGTCGCCGGGTCCGATATAGCTGCGGCCGAGCGCCTGCCAGGCAAAATAGTTGGTCGCGTTGGGATGAACGTCGATCAGGCGCAGCAGCCGCTGGTGCAGCACCTCGTTGAGCGGCTGGTCGCCGCCGAGCAGCGTGCGTTGCTGCGGCGGAATGCCCAGGCTGAACAGCAGCGCCGGAGTCCGTGTCATCAGGCGCGCCAGCCGGGAATGAAACAGCCGGTGCAGTCTGTCCAACGCGCGGATACGTGCGGGCGAGTTGGCGTCATCCTTCAGCAAGGCCGCGAGATCGATGCCGGCGATCTTTGCCAGTCGGTGGGCGAAGCCGATGAAGCGGCCCAGCGCGCCGTGGCGGAAAAAGCCGTCGGTGAAATAGCCGTAGCGCGGACGGCCGCGTACATCGCGCTCATCCCAGTAGTCGCGCGCGCCGGCGTCGAGCATCGGCCGCAAGCGGTCGCGATACAGGTCGGCGTTCGCCACCGAGTTGCCTTCGCCGAAGAATTTCCAGAACGTGGCATAGTCCGGCAGCGCGCGCAGGCCGGCGAGTTTCAGCTTCAGCAGCGACAGATGCGCCTCGTTGAGGTCGATGGCATAGACCTGCGCCGGCTTCGCCGCGAGATAGGACAGCGCGTTGCAGCCGCCGCTCGAGATGGTGACAATGGTCGATCCCGCCGGCAACTGCATTGCCGCAAGGTCGGCTTCCGGATCTTCCCATATCTGGGTGTAGACCAGGCGACGAAACCAGAAGGCAAAGAGCCTGTCCCAGATCGTCGCTTCGTCGCGAGTTCGGCTGTTGCGAACGGCGTCCGCGATCAAATGCGTGTTCATTGTTCCCTCGAATCGACCATTTGAAACATTTATCAATCGCAGACTGCGGTTTTGCGACAGCGCTGGCCTCCGCTGTGCGCAACGCGTAAGGCCCTGTCACACCGGTGTCGTGTTGCGGTGAAAAGCATGGCTTGTGCGCCAGACTGCGACGAGGTGATCCCGTGACGACTGTCTCCGATTTCGACGATGGCGCGGAAGCCGCGTGGCCGACCGAAGCCACACGCCGCATGAACCGGATGTATCGCTGGCAGCGTTTCATCTATGACGCGACGCGGCGCTATTACCTGCTCGGCCGCGACCAGCTGATCGATGGCATCAAGCCCTCCGCCGGCGCATCGGTACTGGAGATCGGCTGCGGTACCGGCCGCAACCTTGTCCACGCCGCCCGCCAATATCCCGGCGCAACCTTTTACGGCATCGACGTTTCCACCGAAATGCTGACCACGGCCATCTCCGCCATCGACCGCCGCGGATTGAATGGCACCGTTCGCGTCGCCCATGGCGACGCCACCGCCTTCGATCCCGCTGTTCTGTTCGGGATATCAGCGTTCGATCACGTGATGATCTCCTACAGCCTGTCGATGATTCCGGACTGGCACGCCGTGCTCGACAATGCGGTGTCCCGCCTCAAACCCGGCGGCCGGCTGCACATCGTCGATTTCGGCAATCAGGAGCGGCTGCCCGCCGCAGCCCGTAAATTCCTGCTGCGCTGGCTGGCGCTGTTTGACGTCACGCCGCGCAGGGACATGCAGGATGTGTTGATGACGATGGCGGCAGAGTCCGGCGCCAATCTCGCCTTCGATCGCCCGTTCCGGGGCTACGCGCAATCCGCGGTGCTGACGCTGCCTAAGTAGCCTGACTGAGCTTTCGGCGTCCGATATTTCGATACACTTCGACCGCGCCGAACAACACCAGCGCCAGCACGAACGGCGTCAGGTGATAGAACAGCCGGAACAGCAGCAGCACCGCCAGCAATTGTTCGGTATGTTCGCCGCCCAGCCCGACCAGGATGGTCGCATCGAACACGCCGATGCCGGCCGGCGCATGGCTGGCAAAGCCGAGCAACGTCGCTGCGATGAACACCACAATCACCCGGGCAATGCCGACATCCAGGCCGACGGGAATCAGCACATACATCGCCAGCGCGGCGGCGCCGAGGTCGACGATGCCGATGCCGATCTGCAGGAACACGTTGCGGCCGCTTGGCAGCGGCACCGACCATTGACGGCGGCCAAACAGCCGGTTGCCGTTCCAGGTCCAGCCGACATAGCCGACGATCCCCACCAGCACGGCGACTGCGATCGACCGATTGATCTCAGGTGAAAGGTGATCGATCCGGCTGATCGCGTCCGGCTCATAGAGGATGCTGAGACCAAGCGCCGTGAGGTTACCGAGCCAGAACGTCAGTCCGGTCAGGAAACAGATTCGCGCGACGTCGGCGACGCCGATTCCGTGCGGCGCATAGATGCGATAGCGGATCGCCGACGACACCAGCAGCACGGCGCCGGTGCCGTGCGCGATCGGATAGCTGGTGAAGCTGGCAAGGGCTGCGATGCGAAACGGAATGTCGCCGCGCCCGATCATCCGCACCGCCAGCAGATCGTACAAGGTCAGGCTGCCGTAGGAGATCGCGACCAGCCCCAGCGACAGCACGATGCTGACAGGCTGCGTCAGCCGCATCGCAGCCAGCACCTCCGCGAAATCGACACCCTTCAGCGCGTGGGTCAGCGCGGTAAACGCGATTACGGCGATCGCAAGGCTGACGACAATGCCGAGCCATCGCCAGCCGGCGCGCGCGCCGATCACCTGGATTGCTCTGTTCAAGCCGCGCAGCACATCTCTCCATCTTCTCGACGATCCGGCATCATCTTGATTCGCGCCCGATCAAGCCGTTCTGTTGCCACGTTGACATGACACTTGCGCAAAATCGTTACCGTGCCGTCGCGCATATTTTCGGGGACATCGAATTTCGGACTCAATGCAGTCGCACCAGTTTCATGCTGGATGGGTAAAGCCTGCTCAGATCACACGACGCAGGATGCCATGCATACAGATATCGACCACGATCTGACAAACGATCAATGGGACACGCTGCGGGCGCTTCGCCCGGCAGGCGCCGCTGCGGGCAAACTGAATCGCTACATCCTTGAACAGCTAAGCGCACTCGATCTGGCCACGCTGTCGAATTCCGGACCGTTCCTGACGCCGAAGGGACGCGCGGTGATGCTGCGCGGCTCGCCGCGGCTGTGGGACCTCGCCGCCTGAACTGCGCAGACGACGTCGCGTTATCTCACAGCAATTCGCCGTCGGGCCCGAAGAACGGATGCGGCCCGTCAAATTGCCCGATTGGCACCTGGTGCGTCACCGTGCGGCCGAATGCCTCATCGGCAAACCAGACGTGCAGATGAAACGCCGGCGGTTCGACCTTGAACGACGGCTCGCGCAATTCGCCGAGATCGAGATCAACGGCATGATTCGGCGCCGGGCAGATCGTGGCGGCCACGCCGGCGAACGTCGTCAGCGTCGCGCGATGGACATGGCCGGCGGCGACCAGCTGGACCCGCGGATGTCGGCGAATGATCGGCACGAGGTCGGCGGCGTTGAGGAGATTCTGCACGTCCATGTGCTCGATTCCCGTCCGGAACGGCGGATGATGCAGGAACAGCAACGCAGGCCGTTGCGGCGATGACGCCAGGGTCGCATCCAGCCATTGCAGCGTCGCGGCTTCGAGTACGCCATGCGGCTTTCCGGCGACGCTGGAATCCAGCAGGACGACATCAAGGCCGCCGACGCTACGCGTCCGGTTGAGCGCGCCGGACGGCGTCGCATAGGCCTGCTCCGGAAATGCCGCTCGCATCATCTCGCGCGAATCGTGATTGCCGGGAATGCCGATGAAGGGAATCTGCAGCGACGCCAGCAGCCGCTTGAGGTGGTCGTATTCCTCCGGTGTCGGCGTGTCCGCGAGATCGCCGGAGATCACTACGAGATCGGGACGCGGCGTGAAGTCATTCAGCGCGGCCACGCAGCGCTGCAGCGCTTTTGCCGTATCGACCTTGCCATAGGCGAGTTCGCCGGGCGCCTTGATATGCAGATCGGAAATCTGCGCGATCAGTACAGGTTTCGACGACATCAGTCTTCCTTTGGCAGCAGGCGAACGGCTTCCGGCGCAATCGACAGGCCGACGCGCTCGCCGACACTGACTACAATCGTATTCGGTGCATCCACAGCCAAAGGCTTGCCGGAGGCGCCGGTGACGACGATGCGCTGCTTGTCGCCGATGAAGCTGACGCTTTCAATGGTGCCGGTGAGCGAGGCGTCGCCCTCGCCGACAATCCGGATCGTCTCCGGCCGGATCATCGCCACGGCCGCCGCAACATCGGTCGCTGCATTTAGCGCCAGCCGGCCACCGGGTAGTACAAGCTGTCCGCCAGACACCGCGCCTTCCACGATATTCGCCGCCCCGACGAACTCCGCGACAAAGCGACTCTGCGGTGTGAAGTACACCTCGCGCGGCGTGCCGATCTGGGCGATGGCGCCCTTGCGCATCACCACGATGCGGTCGCCGAGCTCCATCGCTTCGGACTGGTCATGGGTCACATAGATCGCGGTGATCCCCAGCGAACGCAGCAGGCGGTTGAGTTCGCCGCGCAGTCGATCGCGCAGCGAGGCGTCGAGCGCGGTCAAGGGCTCGTCGAGCAGCAGCACGCGCGGACGGATGGCGACGGCGCGGGCGAGAGCGACGCGCTGGCGCTGGCCGCCGGAGAGCTGGTCGATGCGGCGGTCTTCAAGGCCGCCGATATTGGTCAGCGCCACCATCTCGGCGATGCGCGCTGCGCGCGCCTTGCTGTCGACACCGCGGATCTTGAGGCCATAGCCGATATTGTCGGCGACACTCATATTGGGAAACAGCGCGTAGGACTGGAACACCATGCCGACATTGCGCTGCTCGATCGGCACCGACGTCATGTCGGCGTCGTCGAACAGCACGCGGCCGCCGATGTCGGGCTGCTCGAGGCCGGCGATGATGCGCAGCATGGTGGTCTTGCCGCAGCCGGACGGGCCGAGCAGCACCAGTGTCTCGCCGCTGACGATATCGAGGCTGGCCGGCGCCAGCGCCTGGGTGCCATCCGAAAATGTCTTGCCGCAGCGCTCGATATGCACCGAGGCGCCGTGTCCCGCGATTGCAGTCATTTCTTCTGGCCCTCGTCGGCAAACATCTGCATCGCCACCAGAAGCGGGACAATCATGACAAAGAAAATCAGGGTGTAGGCGGAAGCGACTTCGAGCCGCATCGAAGCGTAAGCATCGGCGAGGCCGACCGGCAGCGTCTTGGTCAGCGGCGTGTGCAGCATCCAGGTCAGGTTGAACTCGCCGAGCGACAGCGTCACCACCATCAGGGCCCCCGCGAGAATGCCGGGCATCGCGTTAGGCACGATGACATCGCAAAACCGCTGCCACGGCGAGGCGCCGAGCGAGGCCGCGCCTTCATCGAGAGTCTTGATGTCGATGGTCGCAAACACCGCCATCACCGAGCGCACCATGAACGGCATGGTGAAGACGACATGGCCAGTGAGGATGAATATCCAGGAGCGGCGAAAGCTGCCGAAGCCACCATAGGTCAGCAGCAGCGCCAATGCGATGGCGAGGCCGGGGATCGCCAGTGGCAGCGTGATGATTTCCTCGATGATGCGGGACAGTTTTCCGCCGCGCACATGCAGCGCATAGGCCGCGGGAACGCCGACGATGAGCGTCACCGCCAGCGTCGCAAACGCGATCACGAAGGACAGCCCTATCTCGCCGGCATAGAGATCCCACACCTGCATCACCCATCGCAGGGTGACGCCGGACTGGATACCGCGGAAGTAATTGACGGTGACGCCGGCCGATATCGACAGCACGACGGGCACCACCAGGAACGCGGCGACAAGCAGCGTGAAACCGAGCTGGCTGGCGAAGATCAGGCGATCGCGCATGGCTCTATCCGGCCGCCGCGACGGTGCCGCCGCTGAACGAGCGTGCCAGCGACAGGATCGCCCAGGCGATGATGCCAAGCCCGATCGACAGCGCTGCCGAGATCGAGAAATTCGCGGCCAGCGTGAACTCGGTATAGATCAGCATCGGCAGCACATCGATATTGGTCGCCAGCGTGAACGCCGTGCCGAACGCACCCATCGCGGTGGCGAAGGCAATCGCGCCGGAGGCGACGAAGGCCGGCCCCAGCGCCGGCAACACCACGTCGCGCTGCACCGCCCAGGGGCTGGCGCCGAGCGAGCGCGCCGCCTCCTCCAGCCCGACATCGAGCTTCTGCACCGCCGCCATGATGGTGAGGATCACGCGCGGGATGGAGAAATAGAGATAGCCGAGGAACAGCCCGAAGATCGAATAGGCGAACACGATTTTTTCTCCGGTCAGCGTGTTCGAGATCGCGCCGATCAGTCCCTGCCGCCCCGCGAGCAGGATGATCAGGAAGCCGACCACGACGCCGGGAAATGCCAGCGGAAAGGTCAGCATCGCAATCAGCACGGCGCGGCCGGGAAAGCGATGGCGCTGCAGGAACAGGCCGGCGATGGTGGCGATGACCAGCGTCGCAATCGTGGTCGCCGCCGCCAGCACCACGGTATTGATCAGCGTCGCGCGATAACGCGGCTCAGTGAGGATGGCGAGATAGGCCGTCAGCCCGCGCGGGCCGGCGGCGCCGACCACGATCAGTTGCGCCATCGGCAGCAGGAAGAACGCTGCCGTCACCACCGCGAGCGGCAGCAGGCAGATCCAGATAAAGCTTCTATGCGACATGGCGTGATGGTGCCCCTGCCCGAGCCGGGGCACCATTCTGCATCAACGGACTTCGGTGAGATAGCGCTCGGTGAAACCTTTCTGCACCAGCTCCATCTTGCCCCAGTCGACGCTCTTGGCGCGGGCATAGTCGCTGTCCGGCAGGAATTTCGCCTTCACGGCTTCCGGCAGGTCGATCTTGCGGGCCGGACGCAGATAGGCGTTGGTCCAGATCGCCTGGCCCTTGTCGGACAACAGATAGTCCATCACCTTCTTGGCCTTGTCCTTGTCCGGCGCGTTCTTCACGAGACCGACGACATAGGGAAACACCACCGAACCTTCGCAGGGAATCACGAACTCGAAATTGCCCTTCTCCGAATACTTCGCGCGGTAGGCATTGAAGTCGTAGTCGAGCAGGATCGGCATTTCGCCGGACACCACGCGGGCATAGGATGTCTGCTTCGGAACGATCGGATCGTTCTTCTTCAGGTCCTTGAAGAATTTCAGCCCCGGCTCAAAATTCTCGGCCGAGCCGCCGAGCGCCAGATTGACGGCGACCGCGCCCACATAACCGACCGCCGCCGACGACGGATCGAGATAGCCGACCATGCCCTTGTAGGCCGGCTTCAACAGATCCATCCAGCACTTCGGCACCGGCGCGCCTGATAGCGCGTCCTTGTTGACGAAGAAGCCCAGGGTGCCGGAATGGATCGTGGTCCAGTAGCCGTCGGGATCCTTCAGGCCGGCATCGACCTGGTCCCATCCAGCGGGCTTGTAGGGCTCCAGCGCGTCCTGGGCCTTCGCCTTCATGCCGAAGGTGACGCCGAAATAGCCGATGTCGCCGACCGGATTGGCCTTCTCGGCCAGAATTTGCGCCAGCGCCTGACCGGAATTCTTGTTGTCGTGCGGCATCTCGATATTGAGGTCGGCCTTGATCGCCTTGACCATCGACGCCCAGTCCGCCCATTCCGGCGGGCAGTTGTAGCAGATCACGTCGGCGGCACGGGCGGGCGCCTGCGGCGCGAAGAACGCGAGGGCAAACAGGGCCGCAACAAGGAAGCGCATCTTCATGGCGGAAATCTCCGGCTGGCAAATGGACTATGGCCTGTCGGCGCGTGCCGGCCAGACGTTTCAATGGCAGCAGCTACATGACAGATTCACGACAATCGGAACTCCGTCCCGCGGAATGTCGCAACAGCGCGAAAAGGCGCCTTCGTCGGTACAATACAAAGAGGTAAAGCATTGATCTAATTGAAATGGTCGGGGCACAAGGATTCGAACCTTGGACCTGCAGTACCCAAAACTGCCGCGCTACCAGGCTGCGCTATACCCCGACAATCCCGTGTCGATACACGCTTAACCCGGGGGCAGCAAGGCGCCTGCGGCGCCTCTCCCGCTCAGCGCGCCTTGAACAGCGGGTGCACGATCTGGTCGCCGGGGACGATGCCGTATTTCCGGGCGGTGCCGGCGATCACCTCAAGCACGCCCTTGGCGGGGCCGCCGGACGGGATGATCTTCGTCGATTGCGGTTCGGTGTTCTCGGCGATGCGCAGGATCCGGCCGTCGGCGCGGATGAAGATCATGTCGAGCGAAATAAAAGTGTTCTTCATCCACATCGAGACCTGCTGCTCCGGGGTGAAGTCGAACAGCATGCCGCGGCCATCCGCCAATTCCTTGCGGTACATCAGGCCGGTCTCGCGCTCCTTGTCGGTGGTGGCCATCTCGACGGAGAACATCTGTACGCCGGATTTGGTGACGATCTCCAGCGGCTGGACGTCGGCGGCAGTGGCGACACCATTCAGGGACGCCAGTGCGACCAGCGCGGCGAAGGCCAGCATCGGCGCGCGGAGAGAAGCGGCAAAATCACGGAAATTCATCAACAGCAATCCACGCCAAAACCCGGTCGAGGCGCCGGGCGGCGCGACCCTAGCCCGACGATGATGGCAAATACCAGATCGACGAATGCACAGCCGCGTGATGGCGCTGCATGGTCGATTCAGATCGCCGGAAAGATCGGGATCAGTGCGACGACAGACCGGGGGAGCCTGTCTCCGGCTGGATTTCGGCCGCCATCATGCCCTTGGAGCCGGGCCCGAACCGCACCAGCACATACTGGCCGGGGCGTAGCTCGGTCATGCCGAAGCGGCGCAGGGTTTCCATGTGCACGAAGATGTCCGGGGTGCCCTCACCGCAACTCAGAAAACCGAAGCCGCGCAACCGGTTGAACCACTTCACTTGCGCCCGCTCCAGGCCGCTCGTCGGGGTGACACTGACATGGGTGCGTGGCGGCAGCATCTGCGCCGGATGGATCGCGGTGGACTCGTCCATCGAGACGATCCGGAACGCCTGATAGCCCTTGGCACGCTGCACGCATTCGACCACGACGCGGGCGCCTTCATAGGCGGTCTGGTAGCCGTCGCGGCGCAGCACAGTAACATGCAGCAACACATCGGCCGCGCCATTGTCGGGAATGATGAAGCCATAACCTTTGGAGGCGTCGAACCATTTGATGACGCCGCTGATTTCGACGAGATCGGCGGCCGTACCGTCGGCCAGACCTGCAGCAAAAGGATCCAGCGCATCGCGCTCGGCATTGGCTGGAAATTCCGTCGGTCCGGCTCGCGATGATCCCGCACCGCCCGGTATCAGGCTTCCCAATCGCTTGGACTCAAATCCGTCCGACCCCATGACCCCGGATCCCACACTTAGTTGCGGACTGTCAGTGCGATGACAGCCACCCCCGCGTGCCCATCGATGACAATTCATGATGACGCGCCGCGAATCTCGCAGTTCCAAGATAACACCGTCGCTTGCGTCGCAAAGACAAAAAACGAACACAGTGCGAGCTATGAACAGACTTGCGTTGGCGCGAATCAATTGTGCGTCAGTTGCCGACGAACGGCCCGAGTGTCTCGCCGATGTCGTGGCGGATGACGAGATCGGCGTGCTCGTCTTGTTCCGTCGGCTCGTTGTTGATGATTACGAGTTTTGCGCCGGAATTTTTTGCAAGCAGCGGAAACCCCGCAGCCGGCCACACCACCAGTGACGATCCGATAGCGATGAAGAGGTCGCATTGCCGCGCCAGCTCTGCGGCGCGGCGCATCTCCGCTTCCGGCATCGACTGGCCGAATGAAATCGTCGCGGTCTTTACTGGCTCGTCGCACGCGGTGCAGGACGGCGCCTGCCCGTCTGCATCGAAGCGCGTCTTCACCCAGGAAAGTTCATAGGATTTTCCGCAGCCGATACAGCGCGCGTAAGTGGTGTTGCCATGCAGTTCGATGACGTCATCGGTTTTGAAGCCGGATGCTTGATGCAGGTTGTCGATGTTCTGGGTGATGATGGCGGGAATCTTGCCGGCCTTGTAGAGCGATGCCAGCGCGCGATGCCCCCGGCCCGGCTTCGCCGCCGCAAAGGTCGACTCCATCGCAAAGCGGCGGCGCCATGCCTCGTCGCGGGCGTCCTGGCTGGCGACGAATTCGTCAAAAGGGATCGGTTTGTTGCGCGTCCACAACCCGCCGGGTGAACGGAAATCCGGAATCCCGGTTTCGGTGGAGATGCCGGCGCCGGTGAACGGCACGATGGTTGTGGCCTCGGCGATCATGTCGCCAAGCTGTTCCACGCCGCTGCGAAGACTGGCTGCTATCATGGGAGAGTCCGGGATGGATAACCTGCGGTGATAATGCCGCAGACGGCAGTCTGGTGCCATCCTCTCATCAAGTGTGCGACAGCAGTTGCTTCTCGATCGCCCCGCGCAGAGCCAGCAATTGGGGCGCCGAAAGCGATCTGACGTCCGGAGTCGGCATGATGCGCTGCGATGAAAAGGATTCGCGCACGCCGAACTGAACCGTTGAAGTACGCTCCGGCACGTCGGTTCAAATATACGCGGGTTCAAATATACGCGGCGGCGGTGTCAAAACACCGCTTGCAAATCTATCGCACAGGCGAAGGCGAAAAACGGCGGCACCTTTTCCAGTACGTAAGTACCCGCAGCAGAAGCAATGCTGTTTATGGTTTACGCCGCGCGCGAAACTTCTTTCGACGAATCGTCTTTCGCCACGTCGTCCTTCTTCGGCTTGGCAACGGGCGTCGCCTGCGACTTCTTCACCGACTTGCCGTAGTGCGACAGCTTCTCCAGCTCGGCTTCAAGTTCTGCCTGCCGCGCAGCGACTTTCTCCGCCAGCTTGTCGGTGGCGTGATCACGCAATGCAGCAAGTTCTTCGATGCTCAGTGAGTCCAGATCGATCTTGGCCATGACAGTCTCCCGTTTGTTTCGAGCTAGCGGGAACAGTTCTGCGCCGCAAGCAGTGCGCTGCGCTTATCCACCGGGCAACTTGAATGTCGTGCGTAATTTGATTGACGTACTCACGTACATTCGATGAAATGCAACCGGGCCTGAGGGGCGTGTCATGACGTCATGGAAGGAAGAGCGCGATCGGCTGGTCGCGCAGACCTTGGCATTCGTGCGAGAGGTCGCGGCGGCGCATCCGACCAAGACCCAGGCGGCACAGCCGGTGCCTGCTGTTGCGGTCGTCATCGCGCCCTCGGAATCCATCCCCGCGTCTTCCGTTGTCGCTTCGCAAGTCATCTCGCAAAAAGTCATCTCGCAAGTCACCGCTGCACAACAGATCGCGCCCATGGCGACCATGCCAGCCAAGCCGACCGCGTCATCCGATATTTCGGAGCGTGCTTATATCACGCAGCGCGTGGCGGCATTCCGGGCGCGGCAGGGCCGGATGATCGAGGAACGGGAAGCCTATTACGAGGCGGTGAAGGCCAAGATCCAGACCGTGCTCGGGAACGAATCCAGGAACGGCCGGTTGTAAGACCGGAGCAAACTTCCCCGATGCTCTCATCTTCAGAAAGCCCCGTCCTCCCCCGGCGGGGCTTTCGTCTGTGCTTCAGGTGAGTGCGGACAGATGCGCGGGCGAGCGGCCTACTTCCCGAGATGACGCCGCACCGCGGCAACGGACGAGCCGACTTCGTCGATGGCAGCAGTCAGTTCGCTCGGGGAAACGCTAAGCCGATAGGCCCAGTAGTCGCGCTGCGACGCATCACCGGAATCGATCACTGGCGCCGGCTGCACGCCGCGCTCCGAAGCCAATACCGTGGCGACTGGGACCAGCTGGATCATCGCGACAGATTATCACGGCGGCCGCGCGCCCCAAGGATACCCTCGATCGAGCGTTAACAGCCGGTATCCGGAATCGGCGAAAGCCGCCTACTGGATGACGCCGAGCGACGCCTGGACTTCGCCGAGCGGGATGCAGAGCTTCTTGCGGCGCAGGCCGCGGATCGCCCCCGTCACCTTCAGCACCTTGCCGACCGAGCAGGACCCGTCCTGCACGAGAGCGATCTCGTACGGCGCCAACAGCAGCGGTTCCGAAGTCCGGATAGTTTGCGCCAGCGACGGGGTCACCATCGCCGATCCGAAAAGCCCCAAAGTCCCCAACACCAAAATACGCATATCGAATCCCCAACACCCAGCAGCACTCTAATACCGGTCCATGGGTTAAGGTTTCACACCCCTTGAGATTTTTTGCGGTTCGTTCGGTCAAACCGTTCGGCCGCAATGATTGCCCAGACCATGGCAAATGCCAAAGCAATTTTCGCGCCGCTGCACGGCACGGCGTCACAGGCTCAGAGCGTGACCTGCTTGTGTCCGCATTCCTTGCAAACGTAGCTGACGCGGGCGACGCCCTTGGGCGCCGAAACCTTGTTCGCCGCGCCGCACTTGCCGCAGACCGCCATGATCCGGGTGTCGCCCTGCTTCACGACGAGGGCCTTGCGCTCCATGGTCTCGCGGATCAGGCGTTCGGCCTCTTCGCGCATCGCCTGCTTGTCCATGCCGTTCCCCTGCAAGGCGGAGCGCCAAGCTCCGGTCCGGTCGGCCTTATAGCCGATGACCGCGACACTCTCCAACGGTCTTCCACGCTGCCCGTCCCGGAATTTACGGCCGGCCGTCGCGAAATTTTTCCACGCGATTTGCGCGCTCGGGCACCAACTTCGATGGACAAGAATGGGCATTCGAACTAGAACAAAAGAAGAACATTTGCCGCCAATCTGTCATCGAGACATCGCGCAAACCGACGGGTTGGCGGCGCATGGAGGCTGGGAAAGAGGGAGAAAACGATGGATTTGCAGGCGCGTATTGAGCTTTGGAAGAGCATCGATCCGGATCCGGAGTTCTGCCGCAAGGCGGAGCGGGAAATGCTGCTCCTGAGTTCACAGGATCAGGAATGGGTCGCCGCACGGATGCGGGACTTTGAACAGGCGCTTGGCCTGGAAAACGCCGAATAACGGAACCTTCAGCTCCCGACATCAATTGGTTTGCCAGTCACCAGTTGGGGGAAACAAAGCCTCGCGTCACGTCGCGTGATGCGGGGCTTTTATTGGAGCCAAATCATATGAACGCATGGAGCGATTGTTCAGGAGAGCAAGCCGGCGGCAACTGCCCAGCATTGGCATGGCCGCGGCGAATTCTACCGCGTGACCGCGCCTTCTTATCCACCGGCAGCAATCGACAAATCAGATTGACGCCTTATTCCCCTCCGATGTTCGCAGCGGACAACGAATCAAGGGAACCGGCATGAACGAAGACAGGATTTCGGCGGAGCGCGCCGACATCGAACGGCGCGTCGCGGAATTCAGGGAAACCCAGGCGCGGTTTCAGCGCGAGCGCGAGGACTATTACGAAGCCACCATCGAAAAGGTCCGCACCATCAAATGGAACGTGTTTGCCAGCCCGCCGTCGCAGCACTGAACATTCACGCGTTTGCGACAAAGGCCCGGAGGTTCGCTCCGGGCCTTTGTCGATGATAACCAGACGTTACCAGTAGCCGTAGTGGCGATAGGGGCGATAGTGGCGATAGTAGCGCGGCCCGCCGTAATAGGCGTAGGGACCGGGGCCGTAGTCATAGCCATAGCCATAATAGGCCGGCCGATAATAGCGCGGCCGGTAGTAGCCGTAGCCCGGCCCGTAGCCATAACCATAATAAGGCCCATAGGCGCCGTAGGCACCGGCCGCGAGCGCACCCGCGGCGAGGCCGAAACCAATGGCGGCACCAGGACCCCAACCGCGCCGCGCCTCAGCCGGGGCGGTTACAGCCGTCGCGCCCAACGCGGCGACGGTCGTCAGAATCAATGCTGCCTTTTTCATTTGTGATCCTTTCTACTCAGCCTACTCAGCACGTACCGGATAACGCCGTTCGTTTTTGATGGTTGCAGGAACTGCAAGATTTCAGAGCTTCGGTTCCCCGATTTGGGAGTCCATCATGATGCCCATCCGCTATCGCCGCTTGAAGCTGGCCCGACAGCTCAAGCAATTCCACGCCGGACATCCCGAATTCATCAAGGAGCGCCTCAAGGCGTTCGACGATCACAACGGCCGCGACAAGATGATCCCGGTCACTCATCGCAAACTGAAGCCAAATCCCTATGCCCGTCGCTTTGCGATTTTCCCGCACATCCGCCCGCCGAGGATGCTGGCCTGAATCCGGCGAACCTGCCGTCGCGATTCACCTTTCGTTATCCATAGGTCCTGCCCGCCTGGAACGGCTCGCGAAAGCGGCGCTTTTCCACGGATCATGAGCGATGTGTCGTTGAAGCCGGCCGTCGTTCAAGCAGTGGAGTTTTGCATGATTGAAAACATCGCCCGGATCGATAAAGCGCTCGACGAATTGCTGGTGAACCTCGGCCAGATGGTGTTGCGGCTTTCAAGCCCGCAGCTGACGCGTACCCGCGAAGAACGCGAAGCCCTCGCCCGATCGGTCCATCAGTTCTCCACCTGCGCGATGCACTCGACAGATTCGCGCGTGTTGCACCTGGCGGAAGAGCTGGAGAATGTGCTGAAGCCGAGACTGAGGCTGGTGGCCAGCAGAGGGTGAGGAAATCACCGCAGCGGGGAAGCTCATCGACAACCCGCGAGAAAAGCATCAATCGCGGAAAGCCGACCTTAACCGTTTCGAACGGTCCTGAACAACCTTGCGCCCTTCACGGCGTTGAGGCGTCATGGTCACGACGCTCGTCACGCAGCCCCAGGAACTCAAGCCCAACCCGCTTCCGTACGGGCGCCTGCCCTTGCGAGCGGGCGCATGGGATTATCTGCTGGCCCGGAAAGCCTATGAAGAGGGCGACGACCGCAGCAAGTCATCATCAGCGCTGGACAAGAAGGTCTAGAAGCCCGGGCGGTCGGGCGGAGCCGCCTGCCCGTCCGCCGGCTACAGTCCGTATTTTGCGGGATCGGCCAGGATGGCATCAGCGATGGCCGCGGCGCCCTTTTCCGACATTTCGAGCGCCATCAGAATTTGAATCATCTTGGTTCTGTCACGCAGCTTTGCCGTCTCTTCGAAGTTGATGTGCATCCCGGACATCATCAGACGTTCGTTGACGGTCATTCCACTATATTCAGCCATCGGCATTCCCTTTCAGCGATTGGACGCAGCGTCGGCTGACGGGGTTCGAACACCGGCGGGTGATTATCGCGATCGCGGAGGATCGATCGCTTCGAACCGGAGGTTTGATCGTGAGATAAGCAGGCCCGGCCCGCCATTGATGGCGGATTCTTGCTGCCCGGAACGAATCATTTGGAATCGCAATGATGACGAGCGACTCCCGACGTTCTCCCACAAAGCCCCGCTCTCCCATGAGGCCAGGTTGGCTATCAGAACATCGTGAGAACGAGCCGCGCGTCTTCCTTCCCCACCACCCTGCCCCTGCCCGCATTCTTCTGCTATCCAGCGCCCCGACCTGTCCGCCACATCCCAACGGGGAGATTCCACATGCGCTACCTCCACACCATGCTTCGCGTCCGCAATCTGGACGTCGCGCTGAAATTCTATGCCGACGCGCTCGGGCTCAAGGAAGTCCGCCGCATCGACAACGAGAAGGCAAAGTTCACATTGGTGTTCTTGTGCGCCGCCGAAGATGAAGGTCTGCTGGCGCAAGCCAAAGGCCGCGGCGCGCCACTGGTCGAGCTGACCTACAACTGGGACGAAGAGAAATACGGCGAGGATCGCTATTTCGGCCACCTCGCTTACGAGGTCGACGATATCTATGCGACCTGCGATCGTTTGATGAAGCTCGGCATCACCATCAACCGCCCGCCGCGCGACGGCCAGATGGCGTTCGTGCGCTCGCCCGATCTGCATTCCATCGAACTGCTGCAAAAGGGCGACGCGCTGCCGCCGCAGGAGCCGTGGACGTCCATGCCCAACACCGGACATTGGTGATAGCAAAACAGTTTGTCGTCGTCCGCATCCGGTGGAACGGGATGCGGAATGTCGCGTTCATGATGTGAAGTTATTTTCATGGAGGCGACGACGATGGGACGCGGTCTTTTACTTTGGCTGTTGGGTGTGCCGATTCCGGTGATCATTCTGCTGTGGCTGTTCTTCGGTCGCTAGCACGGACTTCAGTCATCAAGATTGAATCGTTTTGAGATCAGGCTCCGCTCGCCCGGGGCTTGATCTTTTTTTGCACGGCGCCCACGCGCATGACGCTTGCAGCGACCACGTGTTGATGGCTAAACCTGCGCGCGCTCTGAAACATGCCATGCAAGGAAAGCCATCGTGCCATCAGCTCATTCATCGCTGCAGATCTGGGGCCGCGCCAATTCGGTCAATGTGCAGAAAGTGCTGTGGTGCTGCCGCGAGCTTGATGTCGCCTATGAGCGTATCGACGCCGGCATGCAGTATGGCCGCAACAGCGACGCCGATTATCTGGCGATGAATCCGAACGGCCGCGTACCCACGCTGGTCGATCGCGATTTCGCGCTGTGGGAATCCAACGCCATCATGCGCTACATCGCGCTCACGCACGGCCAGGGCTCCACGCTGTATCCCGCAAATCCCAGGATTCGCGCCGGCATGGAACGCTGGCTCGACTGGACGCTGTCGACGCTGCAGCCGGTGGAGCGACCTTTGTTCTGGGGACTGGTGCGGACGCCGCCGGCAGAGCGCGACATGGCCCTGATGCAGCAGGCCGCCGATACCGCCGCCGAGCAATGGCGCATCATCGATCGCCAGCTCGACGGCCGCGACTATCTCGAAGGCCAGCACCTCAGCCTTGCCGATATCGCCGTCGGCGCCTATGCGCGGCGCTGGCTCGGCGTCGAGGGCGTCAGCAAGCCGGCGCTGCCGCATTTGCAGCGCTGGTTCGAGCTGATCTCCGCCCGGCCCGGCTTCCAGGAATTTGTCGCGCCGCCGATGTCGTGAGCGCTACTGCAGCGAGCGCTCCGCCAGCAGGATGCCGACGATCAGCAGCAGCGTGATCGCGGCGACCACCAGCCGTGTGGTCCAGCCCATGCCGCGGCCGATCCACCACAGCAGCGCGCAGCCCATCAGCACGGGGATGACGATGTCGGGGCGCACAATGCGGCTCGAACTAGCTGACGAAGCGGACACCGAGCGTCTTGCCGCGGCGCCAGACCACTTCGCAACTACGGCCGGTGCGCGCGTCGCGCGAAAACGCCAGCCGCACCCTGGCCGTCACCGAGGTGGGGTCGTCGACCACGATCTTGGCTCCGGTGGCCGACAGATCCAGCACAGTGCACGCCCGCGCTGCGAATCCGCCGTCCAGCGTAATCCAGCCGGCCTGTTGCACCGACCGGCGCACATCGCGTTTTTTCGTTATAGCCATCGCACCGCTCCAGGCCGCGACGCTACGCCCGTCATGCTTTAGGAAGCGTTGCGATAACACGGAAAATGCCGAAAAGTGACTATGGGCCGGGCCCCGGCGCGGCTCGGGCAGGATGTTGCGGCAGACGACTTGCCCCCCCGCACAAACGCCACTATACGTTCGGCCGCTGTCGCCAAATCAGTTCGCTTTGGTTCGGCGCGGCCCGCGACCAGATCAGCTTCAAGGCTTTGATGTTGCGGAATTATTTATGAAAGCCTTGCGAAACGGCGGCATTGGCGACCCGGTTTGGGTTGTTCGAAGGCCAACGTTTTTGCTCCCTTCGTCTATCGGTTAGGACGCCACCCTTTCACGGTGGAGAGAGCGGTTCGATTCCGCTAGGGAGCACCATTTGCCTCAATGGCTGAACCTATTCCCGTCTGCTGCGTCCAACGTTTATTAAATAAGCCCGGAATAGTCCGTGGACTGCGGTGCCGCGCGACGTCGCTGCCAGCCGCTCGACATGGAACTTCGACATGGAACTTTCGCTGAATATTCGGCTTTAGCTTGCATGATCAACGCCCCATCGGATGATTCGAGAGGCAGCGCCATCGGGCAGATCGGTTCGCAACCGGTCGCGTTGGCGGCGATCGTGCTCGGCGTCATCGTGCTCGGGATCGGTTCGATTGCGCTGTGGCGCACCACAACCGGCGCCTCGCCTGAACAGGAACGCGTGACGTCCGCCCGCCTCACCCAGGCCCGGGTCGCCCAGGCTTCCGAGCAGCTGGTGGAAAAAACCAAGGGCCTTGAGGACTCACAGCAGCAGTCCATCGACCAGCTGCAGGTGGTGCAGGATCAGTTGCTGGTGATGACAAGGCTTCTCGCGGCACAACAGGCCGAGACCAGGAAGCTCTCCGAGCAGGTCGGCGGCCTCACCGGCGCGCTGGATAATATCAGGCAATCCTTCGCCAGCACCCAGGCGGCCTCAGAAGCCGCCACTGCGCCATCCGTCCGGGAGCGGCCGCGGCGGTCCAGATCGCGTGCCACGGTGACCAGAGGCCGCCCCAAGGCGGTGGCACAGCGCTCCCGCGCCAAGTCGCGAAGCTGAGCGCTTCCAGCTAAATTTCATCCGGGGCTTTCCAGACGCTTGTCGAATTCGCCGCGCAGCGCCTACTCTGCCGTGTCCGGACGCAACCTGCATCGTTCAAGCTGCGAGGTCATGCGTATCCCCGGCAGGGAGCGAAACATGAAACATGCCCTCGACGAACGCCATCGCAACAAGGATGGCGAGATCAGTCATAAGCACGGCAACACCACGCTCGGCACACTGCGCAAGATCTACGGAAAATTCTTTGCCGCGGGTCACCCCGACACGGCGACGCTCAGCGAAATCCTGCTCAAGCTCAACGAGACCTCGCTGAGCCAGCTGCGCCGCGATTACGAGACGGGGCATCTCGCAAAGAAGATCTCGAAGGCGACGTGAGACGGTTGCCAGCTACTGCGGGCGAAGCCATCCAGCATTGAATGCCGGATATGGATTGCTTCGTCGCAGGGACTACGCGAGGACATCAACCACGTTGCTTGACGACTGCGCGGTGGCTGCCGTCACAGCCGCCTGGTCGGCTTTGATGATATCCTCCGACGCCTTGGCGGCCTGGTCGGCAGCGAGCTTTGCCTGGGCTTGGGCCAAGACGCTTTGCGAGTTCGTCGAACTTGAAATGGCGGTCATGTTTCACCTCACGGTAAAAATACCAGAGCAAGGCTTCCCAACCCGTTAATCACTGTGTTTCCAGTTATTTCTGAAGAATCGCCACGCGACCGCTAGCGAGTGAGAGGACACTCGCAGCGGGACCTCCGAAGTTGATCGCCGCTTTCCATGTTCCCTGGCGCCGCCGACGAAACAAATCTCCGCGCGACGAAACCATTTTGCGCATTGCGCGCAAAATGGCTGAAGCCGAACGCCTCTATCCCTCGGTCCCACGAAACGCCGAACGCGCTTCGCATCGATGCTCAAACCGAGGGGGACATGACATGAATTCCACCACCGCAACGACCGCCAGGCTGATCGCCGCCACTGCGCTTATGCTCGGTGTGCTGACGACGGCCTGCTACGCCTACAGCGCCGAGCAGGAGCAGCTCTGCACCGGCGATGCGATGCGGCTGTGCAGTTCGGAAATCCCCGATGTCGACCGCGTCACCGCCTGCATGATCCAGAAACGGGCGTCGCTGAGCGAGGGCTGCAAGTCGGTGTTTCACGCACCGACCACGGTGTCCTACCAGCAGGCCTCCCGGCCGTCGAAGCCGGTCAATCTGGTCCCGGCAAAAATGCGATAGTCTTTAGCGCCGTCGCGCCACGGCGACGCCGAGCAGGAACGCGACCAGCAATGAGCCGAGTGGAGCTTCGCGAACGATGTTGCCGAGGATGCTCAACGGCATCCCGGGCTTCTTGCCGGACTCGATGGCATCGCCGATGCGATGCACCGTATCCTTCACGGCATCGGACACCTCGGCGATCGTCGATTTCGGCTCCGGCACGGGATCGACGCCTTCGTAGATGTAGGTGGGCTTCTGGGCGTCGTCGGTCATGGCTGCGTCCTGCTCAAGCGTTCACTCCGACAGCCCAATCGGCCGGACGATGAATGGTTCCACCCTGCGCTGCAACGCCGCGGCGACAAGGCCACTTCCGCCAAGAGTCGCGCTGTTGCGGCGTCGGACTACAGCTATACTTTCCACAGATGAACCTGCTCGAATCGCTCCCCACCGTTATCGGCGTCGCCGCTGTCGCACCCGCTTTGCTGGTGCTGTGGCTGGTCATTGCCGCCGACGAGCGGCCGGGACCGCCCGGGCTGGTCTGGGCCGCGTTCCTGCTGGGCGCTGCCAGCATCTCCCTGCTCGGCTATGCCCGCGCGCTGTTCGCCGGTATCTCGGGCCTGACCGACAATCCAACGCTGGCGATGCTGCTGCATGCGGTGTTCGGCATCGCCGCGCCGGAGGAAATCGTCAAAATCCTTGTCATCCTCGCGATCTCGACCCAGCGGGCGCGCTCTGCCGATCCGATGGACACCGTGGTCTATGGCGCCGCCGCGGGGCTGGGCTTCGCCGCCTATGAGAACCTCGTCTACCTCCTGCAATATCCCGATATGTGGCGCTCGCTGGCGGTGCTGCGCAGCGTGCTGACGGTGCCGTTCCACGGCGCGCTGGGCGTCATCGCCGGCGCCTATATCGCCATCGCGCGTTCCGGCAAGGCGCTCGGCGCCCACCGCCGCGACGGCCTTGCGGTGATCCGGACCCCGCTGCTGGTCGTGCTGGCGCCGGTGGCGCTGCACGCCGCCTTCGACCTGCCGCTGCTGACGCTGCAGCAGCATCCCGAGATCGACGGCGTGATGCGCCGCGTGCTCGAAGCCGCCGGCCTCTTGATCGGCTTCGGCACCATTGCCCTCGCCGCGCGGCTGGTGCGCCGGATCGGCGCGCACCATGCCCCGCATACCGAAGTGTCGCGCGAGCGGCTCGCTCACCTCCGCGGCATGTGGGCGCTGCTGGTGGCCGGCGGCGGCGCCGGTTTCGCCGGCACCGCCTTTCTGCTGTCCTCGATCCATCACTGGTTCGCCAATCCCGAGCGCAACGTCACCATGGTGCTGATCCCGCTCGGTTTCGTCTCGATCGCGATCGGCATCATCCTGCTGGTGCTGACCACCACGACCTACGTCCTCGGCCGCAACCGGCTGCGCACCGCCGCTCCCGGCATCCGGGCGCTGTCCGCGCCGAATTGACTTCGGTCAAACAAACTTTCCCGTCATTCGTTACCACTGGCTATAATTGCGGCGTCATATCGCCCATCGTTACCGGCATCAGGAACACGAACATGACACTCCCCCATGACATCGCAGCCCTGCAATCCAAAATGAGCGAAGCGGTGCGCGAGCACTGGAAGGCCTTCCTGTTCGAAGGCATCGTGCTGGTGGTGCTCGGCCTTGCCGCGATGATCGTGCCGATGGTGGCCGGCATCGCCGTCACCGTGATGCTGGGCTGGATGTTCCTGATCTCCGGCGTTGCCGGACTGGTCATGACCTTCTGGGCGCGGGAGGTGCCGGGCTTCTGGTGGTCGCTGATCTCAGCCGCGCTAGGCATCATCGCCGGCGCCATTCTGCTCGCCCGGCCTGTGCAGGGCCTGCTGACGCTCACACTGGTGGTCGGCGCCTACTTCCTTGCCGAAGGCGTGGCGACGATCATGTACGCGCTGCAGCACCGCAAGGAGCTGTCGGAGCGCTGGAGCTGGATGCTGGTCTCCGGCCTGATGGATATCCTGATCGCGTTCTTCATCATCTCCGGCCTGCCCGGATCCGCGGAATGGGCGATCGGCCTCCTGGTCGGCATCAACCTGATCATCGGCGGCTCGTCGCTGATCGGCATGGCGCTCGCCGCCCGCAACAAGGCGTGACCTTGAGCCGAGAAGCGCCGCGGCTCAGCAACCCTTGCAGATACCCTTGATCATGCGATCGAGTTCGCGATCCTGGGCGGTGATCCTGCCGGGATCGTTGGCGCCGGTTTCCGGCGGCAAGTCGCCGGGGCGAGGCTGGCGGTGGCCGATCGGCGCTTCTATTGCCGGACGCGGCTGATCACCTTGCTGGGACCGCTTCACGGCGGCGGGCGGCGCATTGCGCGTCGAATCCTGCGCCAGCGCCATCGAGCTTCCCAGCATCGTCAGACAAGCGATCGTTGTGATGAGCTTTTTCATTTTGCTTCTCCGACTTCTGTAAAATTTGTCATCGCGTTCGGTCCGGCACGTCGATCGTCGCGCAATTGCGCCGGCCCTGCGCCGCGCAGTCCTGCACCTTGCGAACGTCCGCCATGGTGCCGAGCAGCCAGATCCCGGCCGCAACGATCACCACGAAGAAGCCGAGCATCACCGCATTCTCGACGGCTCGATTGCCCTGCTGTTCCGGCGGCTCCAGATCGGTCATGTGCAATCACGGTCATCTGTCCAGGCGATCATGGCTTCGGCGGATAGAGGTGAACGTCGCCGCAGTAATCGACGATACGATAGCCCGATTCCGTCTGCGCTTCACGATCCCGCGACAAATATTCCGGCCCCACCGGGGCCTTGCCAAAACCGCCGGGGATATCGAGGACATAATCCGGCTGGCACAGGCCGGACACCCGGCCGCGCAGCGCCCGCATCAAGGCCTGGCCTTCCTCCAGCGTGGTGCGCAGATGCGCGGTACCGGGCGCGAGATCGCCGTGGTGCAGGTAATACGGCTTGATGCGGCATTCGACGAAGCCGCGCATCAAAGCTTCCAGCGTCGCGGCATTGTCGTTGACGCCGCGCAGCAGCACGGACTGGCTGACAAGGGGAATCCCGGCATCGACCATCAAGGCGCAGGCCGCGCGGGCCTCCGCAGTCAACTCGCGCGGATGATTGGCATGCAGCGCAACCCACGTCGTTGCGCCGGCCACCTTCAAGGCGACGACCATCTCGGCGCTGATCCGCGCGGGATCGGCCACGGGCACGCGGGTATGAATCCGGATGATCCTGACGTGTTCGATGGCGGCCAGGTCATTCATGATCTCGCCGAGCCGCCGCGGCGACAGCATCAGCGGATCGCCGCCGGTGAGGATCACCTCCCAGATTTCAGCGTGCGTCCGGATGTAATCCAGCGCGCCTGCATAGGCCTCGCGCGACAACGCGGTCTCTTTGCCAGGTCCGACCATTTCGCGGCGAAAACAGAACCGGCAATATACCGCGCAGACATGCACCAGCTTGAACAGCACGCGGTCAGGATAGCGATGCACGATGCCATCGACCGGCGAATAGACGTGGTCGCCGATCGGGTCGGCGTTCTCTTGCGGCTGCGCGATCAATTCGTCGGCGCTCGGAATGTATTGCCGCGCGATGGGATCGTCGGGATCGCCCGCGTCGATCAGCGCCGCCACCGCCGGTGTCACCGCCACCGCATAGCGCGCCGCGACCTTTTCCAGATCGGCCAGTGCGGTTTGCGGCGCCAGCCCATGCGCGACCAGCTCGGCAGGCTGCCGCAGCGTCGCCGTGATTTTCAGCGCTTGTGTCATCGCGCCCCCGCCGGCGGCGTCCATACCACCTGATCGATCCGCGTCGCGCCCGACGCCAGCATCACCAGCCGGTCGAAGCCGAGCGCCACGCCGGAGGACGGCGGCATCGCAGCGACAGCGTCCAGAAATTCCTCGTCGAGCGGATAGCGCTCGCCATAGCGCCGCAGCTTCTCGTCCATCGATTCCGTGAAGCGTCGGCGCTGCTCGTCCGCGTCGGTCAACTCGCCAAAGCCATTGGCCAGTTCGACGCCACAGGCATAGACCTCGAAACGTTCGGCGACGCGGGGATCGGCCGGCTTGCTCCGCGCCAATGCAGCTTCCGGCGCCGGGTAGTCGAACAACACGGTCATGCGGCCCTGCCCCAGCTTTGGCTCGACATGCTCAACCAGCACCTTGCTGAAGATGTCCGACCAGCTGTCGTCATCGCTGATCCGCACCTTGCCATCCGCTGCCGCAGCCAGTGCGGTGCGATCGCCCTCACCGTCCGCAATGGTCGCCAGCAGATCGATCCCCGCAAAGCGATCGAACGCCGCGGCCACGCTCAGCAATTCCGGATCGGCAAAGGGATCGGCGACCTTGCCGCGAAACGCAAACTTCGTGATCCCCGTCGCCTGCGCCGCATGGGCAATGATCACGACGCAATCGGCCATCACAGCCTCATAGGTCTCGTTGGCGCGATACCATTCCAGCATACAAAATTCCGGCAGGTGCAGATCGCCGCGCTCGCGATCGCGAAACACCTTTGCGAATTCAAAGATCTTCGGTTCGCCCGCCGCCAGCAATTTCTTGCAGGCGAATTCCGGCGAGGTCCGCAGATAGCGCGTCAGCCTCTCGCCGTCGTTGTCGATCAGTTCGGTCTTCGGCGCGTGCAGATGGGTCTCGTTGCCCGGCGACACCTGCAAAATGCCGGTCTCGACCTCGACAAAGCCCTGGACCTCGAACCAGTTCCGGATCGCTTTGGTGATGGCGCCGCGCGCGCGCAGGAACGCCCGGCGGTCCTGATGCCGCGCCGGGTTCCACCACGGCGACGGCCGGTCGGTCCCGGCCATCAGCGGACCGCCTTTTTGGGCCGCAAAACGCTGGCATCAGCGGGCAAAATCAGTATGTTGCGCGCAGAAACTGCTTCGCTGGCCACAGGACAACCTCGTCCGGATCGGTCCCGGGCCTGAAATCTAGGAAACATACCTGTGAAAGTCATCGCCAGTTCTATTCGCAAGGGCAACGTCATCGAGCAAGACGGCAAGCTCTACGTGGTTCTCACCGCCGAGAACATCCACCCCGGCAAGGGAACCCCGGTCAGCCAGATCGAAATGCGCCGAATCAGCGACGGGGTGAAGATCTCGGAGCGCTACAAGACCACGGACGCGGTGGAAAAGGCGACCATCGAGGACCAGAATTTCAATTACCTCTACAAGGACGCCGACGGCTTCCACTTCATGAACAACGACAATTACGACCAGGTCCAGGTGCAGAAGGACGTGATCGGCGATGCCGAGCCCTATCTGCAGGAGAACATGACCGTGAAACTGTCGCTGCACGGCCTCGTGCCGGTGGCGATCACCATGCCGCAGCGCGCCACGCTGGAAGTGGTCGATACCGAGCCGGTCACCAAGGGCCAGACCGCATCGTCGTCCTACAAGCCGGCGATCCTGTCGAACGGCGTCCGCACCGCCGTACCGCCGCATGTCGGCCCCGGCACCCGCATCGTGGTCATGACCGAAGATGGCTCCTACGTGGAACGCGCCAAGGACTGAGGTCCTCCACGCGAAGAACCACCGTTCAGGCTTGCAAGAAAATGGCGGCGCCGGGTGACCGGCGCCGTTACACTGTCGGACATGACCGCATCTGATTCCGGACTGTCCCTCTCCCGCCGCGCGCTACTGCAAGCCGGCGCCCTGCTGGCGCTGCCCGCATCGACTCTCGCCGCCCCGCCCGGCTTCGATCAATGGCGCGACGGCTTCCGCGCCCGGGCGCTGGCCAAGGGCGTCTCGGATGCCACCTACAGCCGCGTGATGGGCCGTATCGAGCCGGACATGTCCGTGTTCAAGCAGATGCAGAAGCAGCCGGAATTCAACGAGCAGATCTGGCAATACGTCAACCGCCGCGCCTCCGACTGGCGCATCATCGCCGGCAAGGAAGCGCTGCGGAAGAACGAGGCGTTGTTTGGCCGTATCGAGCAGGATTTCGGCGTTGAGCGCGGCACGCTGTTGGCGCTGTGGGGCGTCGAATCCGCGTATGGCGATCCGCTGGTGCAGCAGAACCACATGCGGCCAGTGTTTCCGTCGCTCGCGGCCTTGGCGTGGAACGAGCCGCGCCGCCGCAGCTACTGGGAAACCGAACTGATCAATGCGCTGAAGATCGTCGACAAGGGTTGGGGCACGCCGGACGAGATGCGCGGCTCCTGGGCCGGCGCCATGGGCCATACCCAGTGGATGCCGGAAGTCTGGCTCAATGTCGGCATGGACTACGACCGCGACGGAAGGGTGTCGCCGTTCGGCAAACCCGACGACGCGCTCGGCTCCAGCGCCCGCTTCCTCGTCAACCGCGGCAAGTATCATCGCGGTGAGCACTGGGGCTATGAGGTCCGCGCGCCCAATGCCGCCACGTCAGGCAGCCGCACCTATGCCGCCTGGTCCAGCGCCGGCGTTGCGCGCGCCGACGGCAAGCCGTTTCCGCAGCCCAACGCCTCCGCGCAGATGTGGGTGCCGGTCGCCGGCGGCCCGGCCTTCCTGCTCGGCCCGAACTTCTACGCCGTACGCAGCTACAATCCGTCGATGAACTACGCGCTGGCGATCTGCCATCTCGGCGATCGCATCCTGGGCGCGCCGCCGTTCATCCAGCCCTTCCCCGGCTCCGAACGCATTCTGACTTTGGCCGAAGTGCAGGAAGTCCAGACCCGCCTCACGAAGGCCGGCTTCGACACCGGTGGCACCGACGGCCGCGTCGGCAACGACACCATGAAGGCGGTGAAGGACTATCAGACCAAAATGGGCCTGCTGCCGGCGGACGGCTATGGCGGACTGAAGGTGCTGGCACGGCTGCGGCAGGGGGGATGACTGTCATTCCGGGATGCGACAGACAGCGAAGCTGGATGGCGCAGGCCCGGAAGCCCGAGGTGTTCTGAATCATCTCGAGATTCCGGGTTCGCTCGCGGCTCGCGCCGCTCCCGCCCCGGAACGACAGCTCAGCGTATCATCGCCGGCCCGGGATCGGGCGCCGCGATATCGATCACCCGCAGTTGCACGCGCTCGGTGCCCTGCCAGCGATCCACCGCCAGCGAGCCCGCCACATGCAGCGGCTGGCCGCGGTGCTGCTGCAGGGCGTTGCCGAGCTTCTGGCCGACCGAGCGGAACGCGATGCCGTTGACGATGGTGCCGTCCGAAGACTTGAAGCGCAGCCGCAGATGCGCCTGGCCGACCTCATCGGCATAGACCAGTTGATGCGACGGCAACGCCACCACCGGCTCCGGATTGCCGGCGCCGAAGGGCCCCGCGCGATTCAGCGTCGCCACCAGATCGGGCGTCACGCCGCGCGCAGTGACGGCGCCGTCGATGAACAGTTCTTTCTCGTTGCGCGATTTTGCGACGTCGTCGGCCAGCGCCGCTTCGACATAGGCACGGAACTCGCCGAGGCGTTCCTTACGCAGCGTGACGCCAGCCGCCATGGCGTGGCCGCCGCCCTTGATCAGCAAACCGTCGGTGACCGCCTGCCGCACCGCCTTGCCCAGATCGACGCCGGAGATCGAGCGACCCGAGCCGGTGCCGATGCCGCCGGGCTCCAGCGCGATGGCAAAGGCCGGCCGCGAGAATTTTTCCTTCAGGCGCGAGGCCACCAGCCCGACCACGCCGGGGTGCCAGCCTTCCGACGCGGTGACGATCACCGAGCCCTTGTCCTCCAGGCCCAATGAGGCCAGCGCCTCGGCTTCGGCCTGTGCCTCCGCCATCTGCTCGATGACGCGGCGCTCGACATTGAGGCGATCGAGCTCAGCGGCGATCTTTGCTGCTTCGGAAATATCGCCCTCAAGCAGCAAACGCACGCCGAGGTCAGCACGCCCGATCCGCCCCCCCGCATTGATGCGCGGCCCCAGCATGAAGCCGAGATGCCAGGCCTCCGGCGGGCCGTTGAGCCGCGCCACATCCATCAGCGCGGTATGGCCGACATGGTCGCGCCGCCGTAGCGCGATCAATCCCTTGGCGACGAAGGCGCGGTTGAGGCCGATCAGCGGCGCCACGTCGGCGACGGTGCCGAGCGCGACGTGATGCAACATGCCCAACAGATCGGGCTCCGGCATCGTGCTGGTCCAGAAGCCGCGCTGCCGCAGTTCGCGATTGACCGCCACCAGCGTCACCATCACCAGGCCGACCGCGGCGAGATGGCCGAGGCCGGAGATGTCGTCGAGCCGGTTCGGATTCACCAGCGCATCGACATCAGGCAATTCATCGCCGGCCTGATGGTGATCGATCACCACCACGGACATGCCGAGCTTCCTGGCTTCCGCGAGTGGTTCAAGGCTGGTGGTGCCGCAATCGACCGTCACCAGCAATGTCGCGCCCTTCTCCGCCAGCATGCGGATGGCATCGACATTGGGGCCGTAGCCTTCAAAGATGCGGTCGGGAATGTGGATCTGCGGTTCAAGCCCGCAATGGCGGAGATGCCAGGCCAGCAGCGCCGCCGAGGTCGCTCCGTCGACGTCATAATCGCCGAAGATCGCAACCTTCTCCTTGCGCATGGCGGCGTCCGCGATCCGTTTCGCCGCGGCCTCCATCTGCGTCACCGTGTACGGATCGGGCATCAGCTTGCGGATGGTGGGATCGAGGAAATCCTCGACGGCGTCGAGTTCGACATTGCGGCCGGCAAGCAGCCGCGCCAGCATTTCCGGCAGCTGATAACGCTGCACCATCGCCAGCGCCCGCGCCGCCCCGCGCTGATCGACCCGGTCGCGCCAGGTCTTGCCGGTCGCCGACTGCGTCACGCCGAGAAAGGCGGGCTGGGATTCAACGGGGAATGCGATGGGGGGCGTCATGATGGCGGACATAAGCACGAAGGGCCGGTGTTCCACAAACCTCGTGCCCCCGGATGCTGCGCAACGCAGGGGCATGTGGCTGCTAGCTCAGCACCCCATCCGCTTTGCCAGATCGCCAAAATCCTCCGCCACCACGTCCCACTCGCCGTCCGCCTTGAAATCGCGGCTCTGGTGCGGGCCGTATTCGGTGATGCGCGGCACGAAGGCGGTCTTGAGGCCGAGTTTCTGCGCGGCTTCGAGATCGTTGTTGTGCGCGGCCACCATCATCACCTGCTCCGGCTTGAGATTGAGCAGCGCGGCGGCGCCGAGATAGGCCTGCGGGTCGGGCTTGTAGTGTTCGAACAGTTCCGCGCTCATGACCAGGTCCCACGGCAGCCCGGCGAATTTCGCCATGTTGGTGAGCAACGCGACGTTGCCGTTCGACAGCGGGCTGATGATGTATTTTGTCTTCAGCCGGGTCAGCCCGCCGACGCTGTCTGCCCAGGGATGCAGCCGGTGCCAGCCCAGCGTCAAGTGATGCAGGTCGTCGTCGCTCAGTCCCTTGATGCCGAATTTCGCGACCAGCGTTTCCAGCGACTGCCGGTGCAGCGTGTCGAGTTTGGCGAAGCCGCGCTCGGGATGGTGGCGCACCACATCCATCGATGGCATATAGGCCCGCCGCCAGGCGTCGACCAGCGCGGTCCAGTCGGCGGTGACGCCGCGCGTGCCGCCCCATGTGGTGAAATCGGCGATCAGGCTGGAGCGCCAGTCCACCACGGTACCGAACACGTCGAACACCAGTGCCTTCACGTCGGGCTTCGCACTCATCGTTTCATCCCCTGTTTTGTTTTTTTATTGCAGAACTATCAGTTCCGTCATTCCGGGATGCGCCCTTCGTCGGCGTAGCCGACTGAGGGCGCAGACCCGGAATCTCGACCAGTTCAGTCATCTCTGGATTCCGGGTTCGCTCGCAGCTGTCGCTGCTCACGCCCTCAGGCGCGCCAATTGGCGCGCCGGGGAATGACAAATCCTAAAACACCTTCCGATACTGCATGAATCCGGAGTTATCGGCGACCTGGTCGTACAGAATTCTCGCCTGCGCATTGTCGTTCTGCGTCAGCCAGTGCACGCGGCTGGCGCCGGCGGCCTTTGCCTTTTCATACACCGCTTCGATCAGCGCGCGGCCGAGGCCCATGCCACGCGCATTGCTATCGACGAACAGGTCCTGCAGGTAGCAGTAATCGCCCGGCGTCCAGGTCGAGCGATGAAACAAATACTGCACGATACCGGTGAGCTTGCCGTCGACATAAGCGCCGAGCAGATGCATCGGCTCCCGGGGATCATGGAAGCGCTGCCAGGCGGTGTCGGTGGCAACAGCCGGCAGCGTCGCCTTGTAGAACGTCAGATAGCCCTGCCACAGCGGCTCCCAGGCGGCGCGCTCGTCGGCGCCGACCGGCCGGATTTCGATGTTCTTCGCCATTGTCGAACTCAATCGAGATGGAATTTTTCGAGCTGGCGATGCTCGCCCTTGATGATGCGCACGGTGCCGGTGACCGAGCGCATCACGATGGTCTCGGTCTCGATCACGTTGCCACGGAACTTGACGCCCCGAAGCAGCGAGCCGTCGGTGACGCCGGTGGCGGCGAACAGGCAGTCGCCCTTCGCCATATCCTCGATGCCGTAGATGAATTTCGGATCGGTGACGCCCATCTTGGCGGCGCGTTCGCGCTTCTCGTCGGTGTCGAGGATCAACCGGCACTGCATCTGACCGCCGATGCAGCGCAACGCCGCGGCCGCCAGCACGCCTTCAGGGGCGCCACCGGTGCCGATGTAGATATCGATGCCGGTGTTGTCGGGATCGGCGGTATGAATAACGCCGGCAACGTCGCCATCGGTGATCAGTCGCACGGCAGCGCCGGTGCTGCGGATCGCGGCGATGATTTCAGCGTGACGCGGACGGTCGAGCACCAGCGCGGTGATGCCCGACATCGCCACGCCCTTGGCCTTGGCGAGACGGCGGATGTTCTCTTCCGGCGACGCATCGATGTCGATGACGTTCCTGGCGTAGCCCGGCCCGATCGCGATCTTCTCCATGTAGACGTCGGGCGCGTGCAGCAGCGTGCCGCCATCGGCCATCGCCATGGTGGCGATCGATCCCGGCATGTCCTTGGCGCACAAAGTGGTGCCTTCAAGCGGATCGACGGCGATGTCGACCTTGGGGCCGGCATTGATGCCGACCTTTTCGCCGATGAACAGCATCGGCGCCTCGTCGCGCTCGCCCTCGCCGATCACGATGGTGCCTTCGATAGGCATCTTGTTGAGCTCGCGCCGCATCGCGTCCACCGCGGCCTGGTCGGCGGCCTTCTCGTTGCCTTGGCCGCGCAGGCGCGCTGCGGACACCGCGGCACGTTCGGTCACACGCACGATTTCGAGGGTCAGAATGCGCTCCAGCAATTGCTGCGGCGGCACGGAAATATGGGTCGACATCGGCTGTCTCCTTCACGTCACGGCGGGTCAGGGGACCCGTACAAGTCTCAAGTCAGATCGTCAGTTCTTTTCGATACGGATCACCTGCGGCCGGCCGCTGATCACCTTGTCGCTCTGTACCGCCTGCAGCGCGCGGCGCATCGCGTCCTCGGATGTGGCGTAGGTAATCAGGATCACCGGAACCGGTGACGATTTCTTGGTGGCATCCACTGCATCGATCATGCCATCGGGATGCCGCTGCACGATCGACTCGATGGAAATCTTCTGCTCAGCCAGACGCGTCGCAATCCGCGCCGCGGTGCCGGCAAGATCCCGCGCCATCAGGCGTATATAATAGCCACCCTCGTGACGTTCCATCGGCGCCTTGGTGGTGGCTGCGAGTTTTGCGACGGGGCGTCCGAACGGCAGCGCGCGCACGCCGCGCGCGACGTCGGCGATATCCGCCAGCACGGCGGATGCGGTCGCCGCCCCGCCGGCGCCGGGGCCGACCAACGTGATCGGCGAAATACCGGCGCCATCGATGGTGACAGCATTGGTGACGCCCATCACCTGGGCAATCGAAGAGGTTCGGGGCACCATGGTCGGATGCACGCGCTGCTCGATGCCGGTAGCGGTGCGCACGGCGACGCCGAGCAGTTTGACGCGGTAGCCCAGTTCCGCCGCGGCGCGCAGGTCAGCGGCAGCGATCGAGGTGATACCTTCGACATAGACCGCGCTCTGCGCCACCTTGGTGCCGAAAGCGAGGCTGGCCAGGATGGCGAGCTTTTGCGCGGTGTCGTGGCCGTCCACGTCGAACGACGGATTGGCTTCGGCATAGCCGAGCCGCTGCGCGTCCTTCAGGCAATCGGCGAACGACAGGCCCTCCTGCTCCATCCGGCTCAGGATGTAATTGCAGGTACCGTTGAGGATGCCATAGACTCGGTCGACGCCGGTGCCGGCGAGGCCTTCGCGCAGCGTCTTCACCACCGGAATGGCGCCCGCCACAGCGGCTTCATAATTCAGAGCACCGCCATGCTGTTCGGCCAATGCCGCTAGCTTCAAACCATGCCTGGCGATCAGCGCCTTGTTGGCGGTCACCACTGACTTGCCGGAGGTCAGCGCCGCCTCGATGGCGGAGAGCGCGGGATCACCGACGCCGCCCATCAACTCGACGAAGCAGTCGACCTCGGGATCGACGGCGATCGCCATCGGGTCTTTCGCCCAGCGGATGCCGCGCAGATCGACGCCGCGCTTCTTCGTTTTCGAGCGCGCGGTGACGGCAACAACCTTGATGCCGCGGCCGCAGCGCGCCGACAGGATCTTGCCCTGCTGTTCGATGAGACGGACCACCTCGGCACCAACGGTGCCGAGTCCCGCTATACCCACTCTGAGGGGTGCGATCATAACCTTGAAAACCTGTCGGAAATATCTATCGCCGGGTGGCGAGAGGAACCACGTTGTGCAACGTTTCGACGCCGCTTTCAAGGAAGCGACGGACACCGCGCGCGGCCTGACGAATGCGCTGCTCGTTTTCCACCATGGCGATACGGACATAGCCCTCGCCATGCTCGCCGAAGGCGACGCCGGGCGAAACCACCACACCGGATTTCTCCACCATCAGGGTGGCGAACTGCATGCTGCCAAGCTCGCGGAATGCCGGCGGCAGCGGCGCCCAGGCGAACATCGACGCCGACGGTGCCGGAATGTCCCAGCCGGCGCGACCGAACGAATCCACCATGACGTCGCGGCGCTTCTTGTAGGTCTCGCGCATCTCGCGGATGCAGTCGTCAGGCCCGTTCAGCGCCGCGGTGGCGGCGACCTGCACCGGCGTGAAGGCGCCGTAATCGAGATAGGATTTCACCCGCGCCAAAGCGGCGATGATGCGCTCGTTGCCGACCGCGAAGCCCATCCGCCAGCCGGCCATCGAGAACGTCTTCGACATCGAGGTGAACTCGACGGTGACGTCGATGGCGCCGGGCACCTGCAGCACCGAGGGCGGCGGATTGTCGTCGTCGAAATAGACCTCGGCATAAGCAAGATCCGACAGGATGTAGATCTCGTGCTTCTTCGCGAAGGCGACGAGGTCCTTGTAGAAATCGAGGCTGGCGACCTGCGCCGTCGGGTTCGACGGATAGCAGACGATCAGCGCGATCGGCTTCGGGATCGAGTGGATGATCGCGCGCTCTACCGCGGCGAAAAACTCCGGGCCGGGCTCGGACGGCACCGAGCGGATCACGCCGCCGGCCATCAGGAAGCCGAAGGCATGGATCGGGTAGCTTGGATTCGGGCACAGCACGACGTCGCCGGGCGCGGTGATCGCCTGCGCCACGTTGGCAAAACCTTCCTTGGAGCCCAAGGTCGCCACGATCTGGGTATCGGGATTGAGCTTCACGCCGAAGCGGCGGGCATAATAGCCGGCCTGGGCCTTGCGCAGGCCGGTGATGCCCCTGGACGCCGAATAGCGGTCGGTGCGCGGCTTGCCGAGGGTTTCCTTGAGCTTCTCGATCACATGGGGCGGCGTCGGCAGGTCCGGATTGCCCATGCCCATGTCGATGATGTCGGCGCCGGCGTTCCGCGCGGCCGCCTTGGCCCGGTTGATCTGTTCGAACACATAGGGCGGCAGGCGGCGGATGCGGTAGAATTCTTCCATGGGATCGGCTCCGAAACCGCTTCAGTGCGCGGTTGAATCGTTTCTTTTTATCACGGAAGCCTGCTGACACCAGCCAGGACAGGCTCTTTTGATCACTTCCCGGCGGATTTGGCCGGTGCCGGCGTGGCCACGGCCTGGCGGTCCCGGGCGGCGATCAGTTCGGCCTGGATCTTGGCCTGCTCCGCCGGCGCCATGGCGGTGCCCTCGCGGGAGGTCGGCAGGTCATGCACCGGGAGATATTCGCCGGGCTGGGCGGGGCGTGCCGGAGCGCCGGTGGGCATCCCTACCATAGGCATGTCGGCGATGGTCGAGGCACAGCCGCCCAAGGCAAACGCAAGCAGCAAAACGGCTGCCGGCATTCCCGCTTTGCCGTCCCGACCGACCATTGCTCCGAATGTCCCCATATGCGTCACGCCACCACACCTTACAACAACCGGAGGTTATTTCACCCCCGCATCGCATCGCACCATTAAAGCAAATGCGTTCGAAACGATTAACGTCTGATCAACAGAGCGCAGGCTTGGGTCCTTAATGTGACAGAACCAAGTCATTTGTCGCAGTGCAGCACATCGAATCCTGCGGCAATCCGCGAACTGTGCCATCATTGATTTGCGTGGTGACGTACCGTCACCGGACATGAAATGAAGCTGCTGCCTGATCATGAGCGAAGTTGTCGTCGATACCAGCACCACGAAGACATTTGATCCCGAGGCCTTTGCGCTGAACCTTGCGAAAGCGATGGAGAGCAGTGGCCAGGCGCTGGCAGCCTACCTCAAGCCGCGCGACAACGGCGAAGCCCGGGACAAGCCGCCAAACGAAGTCACCGAGATCATCAAGACCTTCAGCCTGGTGGCAAACTACTGGCTGTCGGACGAAAAGCGCTCGGCCGAACTGCAGATGAAGCTCGGCAAGGCCTATCTCGAGCTCTGGGGCTCGGCGATGCGCCGCATGGTCGGCGAAGAAGCCACCCCCGCCATCGAGCCACCGCTGCGCGACAAGCGCTTCAGCGATCCCGAATGGAAGTCGAACCAGTTCTTCGATTTCGTCATGCAGGCCTACCTGCTGACCACGCAATGGGCCAACGACCTCGTCCGCAACGCCGAAGGCCTCGACCCGCACACCCGCAAGAAGGCCGAGTTCTACGTCCAGCAGATCACCAACGCGATTGCACCGTCGAATTTCGTGCTGACCAATCCGGAAGTGCTGCGCGAGACCGTCGCCTCGAACGGCAGCAATCTGATGCGCGGCATGGGCATGCTGGCGGAGGACATCGAAGCCGGCCATGGCTCGATCCGCATCCGGCAGTCCGACCCCACCAATCTCGTGGTCGGCGTCAACATGGCGACCACCGCGGGCAAGGTGATTTTCCAGAACGAGGTGATGCAGCTGATCCAGTATCAGCCCGCCACCGAGAACGTGCTGCGCACGCCGCTGCTGATCGTGCCGCCGTGGATCAACAAGTTCTACATCCTCGATTTGAAGCCGGAAAAATCCTTCATCAAATGGTGCGTCGATCAGGGCATTACCGTGTTCGTGATCTCCTGGGTCAATCCCGACAAGCGCCTCGGCAACAAGACGTTTGACGATTACATGAAGGAAGGCCCGCTGGCGGCGATGGACGTCATCGAGCAGATCACCGGCGAGTTGAAGGTCCATACCATCGGCTATTGCGTTGGCGGCACCCTGCTCGCCTCGACGCTGGCGTGGCTTGCCGAGAAGCGGCGCGTCCGCGCGACGTCGGCCACGTTCCTCGCTGCCCAGGTCGATTTCACCCATGCCGGCGACCTGATGGTGTTCGTCGACGAGGACCAGATTTCCGCGCTGGAAAAGGACATGCAGGCGTCAGGCGTGCTGGAAGGCAGCAAGATGGCGATGGCCTTCAACATGCTGCGCTCCAACGACCTGATCTGGTCCTACGTGATCAGCAATTACCTCAAGGGCAAGCCGCCGTCGGCGTTCGATCTGCTGCACTGGAATTCCGACGCCACGCGGATGCCGGCTGCGAACCATTCATTCTATCTGCGCAACTGCTATCTCGAGAACAAGCTGTCCAGCGGCAACATGATCCTCGACAACACCCGCCTCGACCTCTCCAAGATCAAGGTGCCCGTCTACAACCTCGCCACCCGCGAGGATCACATCGCGCCGGCTGAGTCCGTGCTGTATGGCTCGCAATTTTTCGGCGGCCCGGTGAAATACGTGCTGTCGGGCTCCGGCCACATCGCCGGCGTGGTCAATCCACCGGCGTCGGGCAAGTATCAGTACTGGACCAACGACAACACCAGCGCCACCAGCCTCACCGACTGGATGAAGACCGCGCAGGAACATGCCGGCTCGTGGTGGCCGAACTGGCGCGAATGGCTCTCCAGCATCGACCCGGAGGAAATTCCGGCCCGCGCCGTCGGCACTGAAGCGCTGCCGGCGCTGGAGGATGCACCGGGCAGCTACGTCCGGGTGCGCGCCTGATCTTCCCACAGCCCTGCATTGGCGTTGTCGCAGCAACCGTCTATGATTTGCCGAATGGCGTCCGGCATTCGCTTTGCCGGCGCGCGTTCGTTTGAATGACCAACCTCGCCGCATTTCAGCGGGATTTTGACTGAAAGGATACGCGGATGACGCGCGAATTGTTCTGGCTGACGCTGACGGTGATTCTGACGGGCCTGCTCTGGGTGCCCTACATCATTAACCGCTGCATGGTGCGCGGCCTCAGTGGCGCGATGGCCAATCCATCGCGCAACGACAAGCCGTTGGCCGAGTGGGCCAACCGGCTATTGTTTGCCCATGACAACGCCATCGAGAACCTGATCGTGTTCGCACCGCTGGTGCTGATCCTCAACGCCGCCGACGTCTCGACCCCCACGACCGTGCTGGCCTGTGCAGTGTACTTCTGGTCTCGCGTCGCGCACCTCATCGTCTACACGCTGGGCCTGCCGGTGTTTCGCACCGTGGCCTTCCTGGTCGGCTTCGCTGCGCAGGCGGTGCTGGCCGTCGCGATCCTGCGGCTTGCGTAAGTCCTACCCCCTCCCCGCTCGCTGCGGGGGAGTCGAAATGCGAGCTGAGATGACCCACGCCGCCGCCAACCTCGAAAATATCGTCAAGGAAATCGCCGACGAGATGGCGCAGCGGACCGACCGGGGCGAGGTCGCGAGCTACATTCCCGAACTGGCCGCGGTCGATAACAAACACTTCGGCCTCGTGGTGATCGACGCCGACGGCAATGTGGCCACCGGTGGCGATGCCGATGTGCCGTTCTCGATCCAGAGCATCTCGAAGGTCTTCACGCTGACGCTGGCGCTCGGCTTGGTCGGCGACCGCCTGTGGCGCCATGTCGGCCGCGAGCCATCCGGCAATCCGTTCAATTCCATCGTCCAGCTCGAACGCGAACGCGGCGTGCCGCGCAATCCCTTCATCAATGCCGGCGCCATCGCCGTCACCGATGTCATCCTGTCCGGCCATCAGCCACGCGAGGCGATCGGCGAGATCCTGCGCTTCATGCGGTTTCTCGCCGACGACACCTCGATCGTGATCGATGAGGCCGTTGCGGCTTCGGAGAAGCGCACCGGCTTTCGCAACACCGCGCTGGCCAACTACATGAAGTCGTTCGGCGTGGTGGAAAACCCCGTGGATTTCACCCTCGGCGTCTACTTCCATCACTGCGCCATCGCGATGTCGTGCCGGCAGCTGGCGATGGCCGCCCGCTATCTCGCTTATTCCGGACGCAACCCCTCCACCGGCCTGTCGGTGGTTTCGGCGGAGCGCGCGCGGCGTATCAATGCGCTGATGCTGACCTGCGGTCATTACGACGGCTCCGGCGAATTCGCCTATCGGGTCGGCCTGCCCGGCAAGAGCGGCGTCGGCGGCGGCATCATGGCCGTCGCGCCGGAGAAAGCCTCGATTGCGGTATGGGCGCCGGGCCTCGACAAGGCCGGCAATTCGCACCTCGGCCGTGTCGCGCTGGAAGCGCTGACGAAGCGGATGGGCTGGTCGATCTTCGGCGTCTGACGCCAGATCAACGGCGGCAGCTCAGCTCATAAAAAGAGGGCCGAAACATCGTTGTTTCGACCCTCATTCACTTTTGACATCTCACGCAGCAAGCTGCGTTTTGGCATTTTTTCCGTGACTGACATCAGTGCTCGTAGGTCCGCTTGGCGTCCTCGATCGCCGCTTCGTGGTACCAGCCCTCGCCGCATGCGGTGTGCGCCACGCGCTGGCTCATCAGCTCGGCTGCGGACTTGGTGTCCTTGCGGAGGCTGCCCGGCGTGGTGCGACCGCCGATCGGGAATTGGTAGATTTTCGCGGTCTGGTGCGGATAATTCGTCGTCATTTCTCGTCTCTCCTTTCAGTCCTGTTTTTTCAATCTCTGCGCATCACGCGTCAGGCCTCCTTTTAACAGTTTGCGCACTTCAATTGTGCGATCTGCTCCATTAAAAGCACAAAGTGCTAACAATATGCGCAACACAGCCTCATGCGACTTTGAGGGGCAGCCTCAAGGCTTTGATAGCCACCTCCAATGAGCGGATGAGAGGCAAAAAAGTTCCAGAAAATCGCGGGGCTGCCATCTGATTGAGCAGCATCAACCGCCCGACTGATGCGCCGTTGCGCACGGCGCGGGATCGCGCAAGCGGACTTGCCGCGACTCAGGCGGAATTGCACCGCGATTTCAGGGTGGTTGGGGGCCGGCGGGCTTTTTGCAACCCGGCGTTGGCGAGTGCGGCAGATTGGCATATTACATGCTTGGTAGGGACCGGCCGCTGGTGGCCGTATTTGTGTATGGCCGCCGGCAAGCTCAGGGAATTCCTCACCCCTCGCATCGTCAACTCATGAGAGATTCGCATGACAAAGTATAAGCTCGAGTACATCTGGCTCGATGGCTACACGCCGGTTCCCAATCTGCGCGGCAAGACGCAGATCAAGGAATTCGACGAATTCCCTACCCTTGAGCAGCTCCCGCTGTGGGGCTTCGACGGCAGCTCGACCATGCAGGCCGAAGGCAGCAACTCGGATTGCGTGCTGAAGCCGGTCCGCGTTTTCCCGGATGCGACCCGCACCAACGGCGTGCTGGTGATGTGCGAAGTCATGATGCCCGACGGCAAGACCGCGCATCCCTCGAACACGCGCGCCACCATCCTCGACGATGAAGGCGCATGGTTCGGATTCGAGCAGGAATACTTCTTCTACGAGGACGGCCGTCCGCTCGGCTTCCCCGAGGCCGGCTATCCCGCGCCGCAGGGCCCGTACTACACCGGCGTCGGCTACAAGAACGTCGGCTCGATCGCCCGCGAGATCGTCGAAGAGCATCTCGACCTCTGCCTCGCCGCCGGCATCAACCACGAAGGCATCAATGCCGAAGTGGCCAAGGGCCAGTGGGAATTCCAGATCTTCGGCAAGGGCTCCAAAAAGGCCGCCGATGAAATGTGGATGGCTCGCTACATCCTGCAGCGCCTGACCGAGAAGTACGGCATCGACATCGAGTTTCACTGCAAGCCGCTCGGCGACACCGACTGGAACGGCTCCGGCATGCACGCCAACTTCTCGACCACCTACCTCCGCGAGACCGGTGGTAAGGAATACTTCGAAGCCCTGATGAAGGCCTTCGGTGACAACTGGGAAGCCCACATCGCCGTGTACGGTCCGGACAATCACTTGCGCCTGACCGGCAAGCACGAAACGGCACCGTGGAATAAGTTCAGCTACGGCGTGGCCGACCGTGGTGCGTCGATCCGCGTCCCGCACTCGTTCATCAACAACAGCTACAAGGGCTATCTCGAGGATCGCCGCCCGAACTCGCAGGGCGACCCCTACGCCATCGCTTCCCAGATCCTGAAGACGATCGCGTCGGTCCCCACCGTCAGCAAGTCCGCTGCGGCGTAAGCTCTCGACCGGCTAAATGCGATAACGGCCTGGACTTGCGTCCAGGCCGTTTTTCGTTGTGGAGCACGAAACGACGAGGACGTGTCCCGGACGCGGTGCGGCATTCTCAGGCGATGCGAAGCATCGCCGCTATGCCGCTCCGCAGATCGGGGACCCACTCTTTACAAAGTTAGATGGGCCCCCGGATCAGCAGCGCACCACGCCGCCCCAAACGATGCTTCGCATCGTCAGGCGGCGCGTTGCGCAGCATCCTCAGCGATGCCCTTGCATCGCTTGGGGGCACGAGGCCAGCTGATGCCTCCTCACGGAAACATCGCGGGCTGATCGATGCCTGTGGTCTCCGGAAATCCCAGCACCAGGTTCATATTCTGCACCGCCTGCCCCGACGCGCCCTTGGTGAGGTTGTCCAGCGTCGAGACGATGATGGCGCGGCCGGGAATACGATCCGCGACCACGCCGATCAGCGTCATGTTGGAGCCGCGCACATGCCGTGTCTGCGGCGTCTTGCCGAACGGCAGCACATGGACGAACGGCTCTTTCTCGTACTGCTTCACCAGGATCTCGTGCAGCTCCTGCGGGGTCTTGCCGCGCCGGCCCCGCACATAGATCGTGGAGAGAATGCCGCGGTTGATCGGCAGCAGATGCGGCGTGAAGCTGACGACGACTTCCTTGCCCGCAGCCTTGGAGAATTCCTGATCCAGCTCCGCCATGTGCCGGTGTCCGCCGACGCCATAGGCGTGGAAGCCATCGGAGACTTCGGAGAACAGCATCTCTTCCTTGGCCGAGCGCCCGGCTCCGGTCATGCCGGACTTGGCGTCGATCACGATCTCGTCGGGCTCAATCGCCCGCGCCTTCAGCAGCGGCACCAGCGGCAGGATCGCACACGTCGTGTAGCAGCCGGGATTGGCGACCAGCCGCGCCTTCTTGATCTCGCGCCGATAGATCTCGACGAGGCCATAGACGGCTTCCTTCTGCAGCTCCAGCGCGTGATGCTCATGGCCGTACCATTTCGCATAGGCCGCGGGATCCTCGAGCCGGAAGTCGGCGGACAGATCCACCACCTTGGTCTCCGGCGCCTTGCTCAGCACCTCCTGCAGCACCTTCTGCGTGGTGGCATGCGGCAGCGCGCAGAACACCAGGTCGAGTCCGACCGTGGTCCAGTCGATCGAGTCGATCGTCACCAGCGTCGGCAGCTCATAGGGCGCGAATTGAGGAAACACGTCGCCCATCTTCTGCCCGGCGCGCCGGTCAGCGGTGAGCAGCACGATCTCGACCCGGGGGTGGCGCAGCAGCAGCCGCACCAGTTCGGCGCCGGTGTAGCCGGACGCGCCCAAAATCCCGATCTTCTTTTTCGTGCTCATCACGTCGTTCCTTCCAGTGTCGCCATAGCATTCATTTGTGTCACTTCGTCCGCGAAGAGTTGCGGCCGCAACGTGCTCATCTCGCTTGCCAGCAACTGCGCGGCAGGATCGGTCTGCACCGACAGCGCCGTCGCAATCGCCGCGTAGTCGACGTCGGACTTGTGCTGGTTGAGCTTGAAACTGCCCTCGACCTCATCCACCGACATCACCACGCCGACAATCGCCTTCTTCATCGCCTCCAGCCGTCCGGCCGTCATCTTCGCCGAAGTCCATGGCGGCTTCGGCAACAGCCAGTTCTCGAATTTGGCGCTGAGCGCGTCAAGATGCGGGCCAAGTTCGTCGTCGGACAGCACACGCACCGAACCTGTCAGATGCACCGCCTGATAGAGCCAGGTCGGCACCTGGTCCGGCGACGCATACCAGTCCGCCGACACATAGGCATCCGCGCCGTTCACCGCCATCACCCAGTCCGCATGGCCGTCAGCGAGCTTCAGCAGCGGGTTGTGACGTGCCATGTGGAATGCGACGCGCGGCATGCCGTCATTGCCGTAGTCGAGGCAGAACGGCAGCGCCGAGGCGATCGGCTTGGCGCCATCCCACGCGCAGACCGTACCGAATCCGCGCGCGGCGGCGAACGCCAGAGCGGCGGCGCGATCGGGTTTGAACTTGGGTGGCGTGTACATGACGGGCTCCTGCTGTGTGAGGGGCCGTCGGATCAGATCGCGCTGCTGGGAAGGAAGGTTTGCCGCGGACCGGATCCGGCGGCAGTGGCGACGATCTTAAACGCGAACGCCGTCACCTGCCGCGAGAATGCGGCGGCGGCGGGCGATGATGCTGGTCGCGGCGTTGATCATGGCGGGGGTCATAGGGCCAAGGCGAGATGGCGTCAAGATGTCAGGGATACAGACCATGCACTGCAGGCATGTCCGTCGTTGCGAGGAGCCCTTGCGACGAAGCAATCCCGTCGCGCTTGCGGCTTTCTGGATTGCTTCGCTCAGAGCAAAGTTGGCAAAGCCAACTTTGCTAGAGCTCGCAATGACGGCGCATGGTGTTCTTATCGGGCCGTCAGAACAATCAAATGCTCGGATTCCACGGTGCCGGCACCAGTCGGTAGCCGCTGCCGTCGCGCTCGACATAACCGTTGGCCGGGAATGGATAGTGGAAACCCTGCACCCGCATCCGGTCGGCCACCAGCATGTCGTAGACCTTGCGGCGGGTGACCTCGGCCTGCGCCGGATCCTGATCGTACATCAGGTGCCAGTTCGGATTGGTCGCAAACAAAGCGGGGTGGTTGGTGACGTCGGACTGGATGAAGAGCTTGTCGCTGCCCGACGACAGCACATAGGAGGTGTGGCCCGGCGTGTGGCCGATCGATTCCACTGCCAGCAGGCCGGGCGCGACGTCCTTGCCCCACTCGTAAGGCGTAACCTTCTTCTTCAGCCCGTCCACGAACACTTTGCGGTTGCTGGCGAACAGACCCTTCATGCGCTCGTTGGCGGCGCGGCTCATCTCGCCATCGTCCATCCAGTATTTCCATTCGGTGGCCGGCACCAGGACTTCGGCATTGGGAAATGCCGGCGTGCCGTCGGCCAGCAACAACCCGTTCACATGGTCACCGTGGAAATGCGAGATCACCACCATATCGACGGACTTCGGATCGAAGCCCGCAGCCACCATGTTGGTCGGAAACTGGCCGACCGCGCCCTTGGTGGCAGCGAACGCGCCCGGGCCATTGCCGGTGTCGATCACCACGACCTTGCCGCCGGTGTTGATGACCAGCGGCGCGAAATGGATAGTGACCTTATCCTTGGGTAGAAACGCCTTGTCGAGCGCGGCGTTGACCTCGTCCTTCTTGGCATTCAGCACGAACGTTTCGGCGAGCGGAAAGGTGTTGGCGCCGTCGGAGATGGCGTTCACCTGGATGTCGCCGACCTTGTAGCGATAGAAACTCGGAGCTTGCTTGTCGGCCACGGGGGCGGATGCCTTTGCGGACGGGCCAGAGAGCAGCGGCGATGCGGCCAATGCGGCGGCGCCGGCCAGTGCGTGACGTCGTGATAATTCCATGATGTGTTCTCCCCTGCGTGCTTGAGGCTTTTGCCCCGTTTGTTGCAGCTTATCCATCAGCAATTCGTACGGCGCGTGATCACGACCCAGCGATCATTTGCCGCAACTTTCCGACCAACACCCGCTTCGGCAGTTTATTCCCGCGCGCTCAGAGCGTGCGCCACAGCCATTGCACGAACACCGAGATGATATCGCCGAACAGCAATAGCGCTGCCGACCACACCAGCGCCGAGACAAAATTCGCCACCTGGAAACGCCAGTACGACATCTCGAAAATGCCAGCAGCGAGCGGCACCGAGGCGCGCAGCGGCCCGAAGAAGCGACCGATGAAGATACTTGGCACCCCCCATTTCTTCACAAAGGCTTCGCCGCGCGGCAGAATCTCGGGGTAGCGCGACAGCGGCCAGATCTGCGCGACGTGGTCCTTGTATTTGAGGCCTAACCAGTAGGACAGCCAGTCGCCCAAGGCAGCCCCGACGCCGCCGGCGATCCAGACCCAACAGAAACTGAGGCCGCCGGCGCCGATCAGCGCCCCGATGGCCACCAGCGCGCCCCAGGCCGGAATCAGCAGCGAGATGAAGGCCAGCGACTCGCCGAATGCCAGCACCAGCACGATCGGCGCGGCCCAGCTTTGGTGCTGGCGCACGAAATCGATCAGTCCAAGCATCCAGCCTTCCATGTCGTGATGTCCCTCCGCGGCGGCCGGAATTACCTGGCGGTACCGCTGAACCTTTTTGCCGTTGAAATGCCTAAGACAGGTAGACCGGCGGCCCCGATCACAACAAGTCACAACATGAATAGGCGCAGCCCGTCTCGTCCCCAATTAAACAATTAGAGGAATACTAATGATCGGATCGCTGATGATGTGCGTGAGCGTGGTCGTGCTGCTGGTCGGGATGGTGGCCGGCATCGTGATGGGCATCCAGCAGAATTTCCTGCTCGGGCCGGCCCATGCGCATCTCAACCTGATTGGCGGCGTGCTGCTGTTTCTATTCGGGTTGTATTATCGAACCTTTCCCGCTATCGGACAAACCACGCTGGCCAAGGTCCAGGGCTGGCTGCACATCGTCGGCGGCCTGCTGTTCCCGGCCGGTATTGCTCTGGTACTGGCGGTGAGCCACGCCTGGGAGGCGGTGCCGATCATCGGCGCCCTGACCATGTTCGTGGCCATGGCATTGTTCGCCGTGATCGTGTTACGGGCCGAGCGCGCTGGACCCTAGCAGCCCGCGCCCGGTCACATTGCCAGCGTAACCATGGCATAGTCAGGGAAGCCGATTCGCGATTCTTGCACGCAGTACATAAAAAACCATGTCGAAGCCATTGAAATCAAACAAAGATGACCTTTTCGGGCGGACTACCCCGAAATCAGCCGCCCCCAAGGCCGCCCCCCGCGCGGCCTCGGCCGAGGACGGTTATACCGCCGCGGACATTGAGGTCCTGGAGGGCCTGGAGCCGGTGCGGCGCCGGCCGGGCATGTATATCGGCGGCACTGACGAGAAGGCGCTGCACCATCTGTTCGCCGAGGTGATCGACAATTCGATGGACGAGGCGCTGGCTGGCCACGCCTCCTTCATCGAGGTCGAATTGTCGGCCGATGGCTTCCTCACCGTCTCCGACAACGGTCGCGGCATCCCGGTCGATCCGCACCCGAAATTTCCGAAGAAATCCGCCCTCGAAGTCATCATGTGCACGCTGCACGCCGGCGGCAAGTTCGACTCCAAGGTCTATGAGACCTCCGGCGGCCTGCATGGCGTCGGCGTTTCCGTGGTCAACGCGCTGTCCTCGCTGCTCGAGGTCGAGGTCGCCCGCAACCAGCAGCTCTACAAGATGACCTTCGCCCGCGGCATTCCGCAGGGCAAGATCGTCGACCTCGGCAAGGTACATAATCGCCGCGGTACACGAATCCGCTTCAAGCCCGACACCGAGATCTTCGGCGCCAAGGCCGCGTTCAGGCCGCAGCGGCTGTTCAAGATGGCGCGCTCGAAGGCCTACCTGTTCGGCGGCGTCGAGATCCGCTGGCGCTGCGATCCCGAACTGCTCAAGGGCCTCGACGACGTCCCGGCGGAAGACACCTTCCATTTCCCCGGCGGTCTCAAGGACTATCTGGGCGCGGCGATCCACGCCGACACCCTGGTGCATCCCGACATCTTCTCCGGCAAGTCCGGCCGCAACGGCGCCCACGGCGCCTGCGAGTGGGCCGTGGCCTGGACCGCCGATGCCGACGGCTTTCTGTCGTCCTATACCAACACCGTGCCGACCCCCGACGGCGGCACCCATGAAGCCGGCATGCGCAGCGCGCTGCTGCGCGGCCTGAAGGACCATGCCGAGCGCGCCGGCCAGGGCAAGCGCTCCGGCTCCATCACCTCGGAAGACGTCATGGTCGGCGCCGCCGTGATGCTCAGCGTGTTCGTGCGCGAACCGGAATTCCAGGGCCAGACCAAGGACCGCCTCGCCACCGCGGAAGCCCAGAAGATCGTCGAACAGGCGATCAAGGACCCGTTCGACCACTGGCTGTCCGGCAATCCCGTGCAGGCCAACAAGCTGCTGGAATTTGTGCTGGAACGCGCCGACGAGCGGCTGCGCCGCCGCGCCGAGAAGGAAATCTCCCGCAAGACCGCGGTGAAGAAACTCCGCCTGCCCGGCAAGCTCGCCGATTGCACCAACACCGCGTCGGAAGGCTCCGAACTGTTCATCGTCGAAGGCGACTCCGCCGGCGGCAGCGCCAAGCAGGCGCGCGACCGCAAGACCCAGGCCATCCTGCCGCTGCGCGGAAAAATCCTCAACGTGGCGTCGGCCACCAAGGACAAGCTGACCGCCAACGCGCAGCTGTCCGACCTGATGCAGGCGATCGGCTGCGGCATCGGCCCGCATTACCGCGAAGAGGATCTGCGCTACTCCAAGATCATCATCATGACCGACGCCGACGTCGACGGCGCCCACATCGCGTCATTGCTGATCACCTTCTTCTACCGGCAGACGCCGCGGCTGATCGACGAGGGCCATCTCTATCTCGCGGTGCCGCCGCTGTACCGCCTCACCCATGGCGCCAAGACCATCTATGCTCGCGACGATGCCCACAAGGATGCGCTGCTGAAGAGCGAATTCAACGCCAACGCCAAGGTCGATGTCGGCCGCTTCAAAGGCCTCGGCGAGATGATGCCCGCGCAGCTCAAGGAAACCACGATGGACCCGTCGAAGCGCACCATGCTGCGCGTGGTGCTGCTCGCCGACGATCGCGAAGGCACCGCGGATTCCGTCGAGCGCCTGATGGGCACCAAGGCCGAAGCCCGGTTCGCGTTCATCTCGGACAAGGCGGAGTTCGCCAGCGAGGATCTGCTGGACGTGTAGTCCGATTTCCGAATCGCAGGGTCGGCAAAGGCGCCCTTGCGCCGTGCCCACCCGTCGAGGATGAAACCCTCGGTCACCCGTCCCATATCTCCCTCATGCGCATTCCCTTCCTCGCCCTCGGTCTGCTCGCGTTCCTCGTCGGCCTGCTCTGGATCGGCCAGGGCACCGGTCTCGTGGCTTGGCCGCGCTCCAGCTTCATGATCAGCCAGATGCAATGGGCCTGGTACGGCGCCGGGCTGGCTGTCGTGGGGCTCGGCCTGATGTGGCTGGCGCGGCGCTAGCCGCTGCCCTCTTCCATCTCGCGTCCAGTCTTGCGATGATCCCGGCAGGCGCGCGGCACGACGCGCCGTCTTCAACGCGTTCGGGGCGGAAATCATGACCAGCCACCTGTTCGATCTCACCGGCCGCGTCGCCATCGTCACGGGCGGCAATGGCGGCATTGGGCTGGGCATGGCGCGCGGGCTCGCGGAAGCCGGCGCGTCGGTGGTGATCGCCGATCGCAACAGCGCCAATTCCCCGCAGGCGAAGGCCGAGCTCGAAAAATCCGGACGTCCGGTTCTGGCGCTCGCGACCGACGTCACCGACAAAACTTCCGTCGCAAAAATGGTTTCGGCGACGCTGGCGCAATTCAGCCGCATCGATATCCTCATCAACAATGCCGGCATCAGCATCGCCGCGCCGCCCGAGGAGATGGCGCTCGCGGACTGGCAGCAGGTCATCGACGTCAACATGACCGCGCCGTTTCTCTGCGCGCAGGCGGTCTATCCCGCGATGAAATCCGCAGGTGCCGGCAAGATCATCAACATCGCTTCGGTGCTGGCGACGTTCGGCGCCGGCGGTGCCGCGAATTACGCCGCGAGCAAGGGCGGCATCCTGCAGCTGACACGTTCGCTGGCTGCCGCATGGGCGATCGACAACATCCAGTCCAATGCCATCCTGCCGGGCTGGATCGACACCGAGCTGACGCAGCGGGCGCGCGAGCGCCGGCCGGAACTCCACGACCGGATTCTGTCGCGCACGCCGGCCAACCGATGGGGCACGCCCCATGATCTTGCCGGCGCCGCGGTGTTTCTGGCCAGCGCCGCCTCCGATTTCGTCAACGGCGCGGCGCTCACCGTCGATGGCGGTTTTTCTATTCAAGGCTGATGCCATGAGGAATGCAGGATGACAAACGGACCGTTCGATCTCGCCGGCAAGGTAGCCATCGTCACCGGCGGCAATGGCGGCATCGGGCTCGGCATGGCGCGTGGCCTCGCTGATGCCGGCGCGGCGATTGCGATCGTCGGACGCAATGAAGGCAAGTCGAATGCCGCGGCCGCCGAACTGAAGCAGAGCGGCGCCAGGGCGATCGCGATATCCGCCGACGTCACCGACAAGGCCGCCGTAGACGCAATGATCGCGCGTACGCGACAGGAATTCGGCCGCGTCGATATTCTCGTCAACAATGCCGGCATCAATATCCGCAAGCCGCCGCACGTGCTGGTGCTGGAGGAATGGGACAGTGTCATCAAGACCAACCTGACCAGCGCGTTCCTGTGCTCGCAGGCGGCCTACCCCGCGATGAAGCAGGCGGGCGGCGGCAAGATCATCAACATCGGCTCGATGATGTCGATCTTCGGCGCCAGCTTCGCGCCGGCCTATGCCGCCAGCAAGGGCGGCATCGTGCAGTTCACCCGCTCCTGCGCCGTCGCCTGGGCAGCGGACAATATTCAGGTCAACGCCGTGCTGCCGGGCTGGATCGATACCGAGTTGACGCAGAATGCGCGGCGCGAAATCGATGGCCTGCACGACAAGGTGCTGGCGCGTACGCCTTCTGCGCGCTGGGGCGCTTCGGATGATTTCGCGGGCATCGCGGTGTTCCTCAGCTCCTCCGCGTCGGACTTTGTCACCGGCACGGCAATCCCCGTCGATGGGGGATTTTCCATTCAGGGCTGAGCCTCCGGCGACTCCACGTGCTCCGGCCGTACGCCGATGGCGATGAACCGCGCCGTCAGTCCCTGCAGCCACGGCACGGCACTGATCAGCCGCATGAGAAGCGGCGGCGTCAGCGGCTGTTGGCCCGGACTGAGCGCACGGCTGATGATGTTGTTTTGCATCACGACCTGCATCCCCTGCGTCATCCGCATCGGGAATTCCCGCCGCTTCCGGACCGCGTCGAGATCGTCCTCGGACAATGGTCCCCTGGCGAGCTTGGCGGCGAGCAGATTGGCGGTTGCGACCGCGTCCTGTACGGCGATGTTGACGCCGACGCCGCCCACCGGCGACATCGCATGTGCCGCATCGCCGATGCACAACAGACCCGGCTGGGTCCAGCGCTTCAGCCGGTTGATCGCAACCGTCAGCAGCTTGACGTCGTCCCAGCTCTTCACGTCGCCGATGTGCGATTTCAGGATGGGCGCGAGACGGGAGACATCGGCGCGAAAGGCGTCGAGACCGCGTGATTTGATCTCGTCATAATGTCCCTTGGCGATCACGAAGGCGCACTGCCAATAGTCGCCACGATCGATCGTCACCATCATCTTGCCGGTCTCGATCCGCGCGAACATGCTGTCGGTCTCCGTGCCTTTCGGAACCCGAAACCAGAGCACATCCATCGGCGCACCGATGTCCTCGACCTCAAGCCTGGCGGCCGGGCGAACGATCGAGTGGCGGCCGTCGCAAGCCACTGTCAGGTCGGCGCGAATTTCGAGCGGCCCTTCCCCTGTCATTGCCGTCACGCCGACGACCGCATCGCCCGACCACACCAGGTCTGTGGCTTCGGCGTTCATCATCACCTTGAGATGCGGATAGCGCTGTCCCTTGTCCCGCAGGAAATTGAGAAAATCCCACTGCGGCATGAAAGCGATGAAGGGGTACTTGGCGTTGGTGCGGCTGATATCGGCGATGCGCAACTTGGTGTCACCGAAATAGCCTTCCATCTTCTGGATTCGGTCATGCGGAATCTTGAGAAAGTCGTCGATCAGACCGAGTTCGTCCATCACCTGCAACGTCGAGGGATGTACCGTGTCGCCGCGAAAATCACGGAAGAAATCCGCATGTTTTTCCAGCACGACCGTCTCGATACCGGCACGGCCGAGCAGATAGCCCAGCATCATGCCCGCCGGCCCGCCGCCGACGATGCAGCAGCGCGTGGTCAGAACGCGCGGAGGTTTGGGTGTCGGCTCGCCGGTGTCCATTGTCTGGATCTCGTTGGTTGGCGCTCAGCGCCGGAAACTCTTGATCTCCGACACGCTACCATCCTTGAAAGTGAGTTCAACCGAAACCGACCTGGTTGCCGGCGGCAGCTTCATGGAAAGCTGCGCGTCGTGCGGGATCACCGAGGGGTCGCGGGGATCGCACGGCGGCAGCTTCAGCACCTTGTCCGGCACCGCGCTGTCGATGCCGATCCGGGCCTCGCGGATGGCGCAGCGATACGACATCAGATGAGTGTAGTAGACCAGCAGTCCATTGTAGTCGCGGAACGACAGCCAGCTATTGGCGGTCATGTCCAGAATCTTGCGCTGGTCGCGGATCAGGGCGGCCTCGGGATCGAAGCGGATCGGGAACGGGCCCTGCATCTCGCCGGAGGCATCGACATAGCGCAGCTGGATCGTCGAAGCCGGCGCATCCGACGCCAGTTCGATCGACGGATTCGGCATCCGCTTGCGGGTACGCGGATCCAGCGTATCGATCAATCCGGTCTCGCGGAATTCACCGGTGTCGCCCATCCGCCAGGAAATCCCGAGCGTGGGATCGGCGATCGAGAACACCACGCTCCAGCCGCCATTGTGCCGCGAGAAGCTGGCGATCGGCGCGTTCACCGCCTCGTTGGACGGCGCGCGCGGCACCGACACCGGTGGCAGCGCGGCGACCTGCTGCAACGGCGCGGCCGGCTTCGCGTCGGCCTGCGGCAACGCCGCGGGACCACTCAAGAAGACATCATCGACCATCTGGTCGAAATACACCGGCACCTGGCGATGCTTCACTGTATCGGCCATCTCGCTGACCACGCGACGGGTGCGCTGCGCCACCTGCACCAGGTTCAGCGATGGCTGCTGCAGCTCTTTCACGAAGGTGCGGGTGAACACCGAGTTCGGATTGTCGTCCTTGTCCGAGAGACGATCCAGCGCGGTCTGCCGCGGCCCCGCCGAGAAGATCGAGAACACGCCCTCCGGCAGTGTCGTCATCGGCGCAAGCCCGCCGCCGCCAGCGACGGCGCGGGTGCCGGCACGTTCAAACGGATTGTTGCGACAGGCGTCGAACACCAGGATCGAGGTGCGCGCGCCCCTCGTCTGCAGCCGCGTCACGATGCGGTCGGCCAGAATCGCGGAGTCGCGCACCAGTTCTTCCTGGCCTTCTGTGGCGGCGGGCACGTCGGTCGGCAGCAGATAGTTCTGCCCGGCGATCTCAAAACCATGACCGGCGAAAAAGAAGAATACGGTGTCGCCGGGCTCGATCGTCCCGTCGAACGCCAGCAGGCTCTGGCTGAACGCCTGCCTCGTCTGGTTCTCCGCCACCATCACGCTGAAGCCGAGTTGCTTCAGCGTCTCGCCGATGGTGCGGGCGTCGTTGACCGCCTTCTGCAGTTTCGGGACGTTGCGGTAATCATTGTTGCCGATCACCAAGGCGACGCGTTTCTCGGCCTGCGCCGGTGCTGCGAACGCTGCCAGCGCCATCACGACGCCGATCCGCATCGCGAGTCCGGTCAAAAGCTTCATCATCGTCTTATCCCGCCCATGGCGTCCTGACTGGCCGCCTGTGCGGGCCATCCCCTGGCTTGGTCTAACCGGCAGCAAGGCAGGTTCATACACCACGCCCCTCCCGAGGCGCTTGCTGGCTATACTCGGAGACGCTGGGCTTTCCCGCGGCGATCGGTCATAAAATCGGCCGCAATGCTGCGTTACGCCGCGGCCATGAAGACCAACGGGAGACCATCGTGAAATCAACATTCCTCGCAGCCGCTGCGCTCCTGATGGCGGCTTCAGCCGCAATGGCCCAGGCGCCTGCCCCGGAGACCGCGCCGGATGCCGCACCCGCAGCAAGCGCGGCGGCCCGTGCCGCCAAAGCCCCGCGCAAGCCGGCCGTCATTCATGCCACCGCGCCGGCCACACCGGCGGCGAAATCGCTGGAGGCGCTCGAGATCAGCCAGATCGTCGGCATCCGCCAGGTCGATGCGTCCACCTACGAAATCGACGCCAAGATGCAGAATGGCACGCCGGTGAATCTGCGCATGAACGCCTTCGTGATGCAGGACCTCGGCCGGCAGTTGGGCACCTACGGCAAATAGGGAGGTCGTGCTGCCCGCACGAGATTCGTCAGCGGCATCTCGCTCGCCGCAACCTTCGAGCGCCAGTTCTCCGTTACGCGCAGCTGAACCGGCAACGGCGAGCTTCGCCACGCACGGAGAGCTGCACAGATACGGGGCATTCACCCCTCATTTCCTCGAAAACATTAAGCTTTTCGCGCCAATTCCCGTTTCACGCATTGACTTTGGCGGTTTCCCCCCTATCTTCCGCCTCGACGCGGCCCGGTATCGAAACGCGATATCTCGACTAAGCCGCCTGTCTGCGCCCTGCGATCCCCGTGCAAATTTGCGTGCCGCTCCGGGGGTGAGCGCGACAGTGTTTTCCGTGAATCCAAGCGGCGGTTTCTTCCAGAGGCATGATCCCGAAAAATGGTCTTCCGGTTTTCGGCTGACATCATGACCCCATAACAGAGGCTCAATGTCCTTCTCCCATCTCGGCTTGTCCGACAAGGTGCTCGCCGCAGTCGCGGCCACCGGTTACACCACCCCCACCCCCATTCAGGAACAGGCGATTCCTCACGTGCTGGCGCGCCGCGACGTGCTCGGCATCGCCCAGACCGGCACCGGCAAGACCGCCGCCTTCGTGCTGCCGATGATGACGATGCTGGAAAAGGGCCGCGCCCGCGCCCGCATGCCACGCACCCTCATTCTCGAACCGACCCGCGAACTCGCGGCGCAGGTCAAGGAGCAGTTCGACAAATACGGCGTCGGCCAGAAACTCAACGTCGCGCTGCTGATCGGCGGCGTCTCGTTCGGCGACCAGGACTCCAAGCTGACCCGCGGCGTCGACGTGCTGATCGCCACGCCGGGCCGCCTGCTCGACCACACCGAGCGCGGCGGACTTCTGCTCACCGGCGTCGAATTGCTGGTGATCGACGAAGCCGACCGCATGCTCGACATGGGCTTCATTCCCGACATCGAGCGCATCTGCAAGCTGGTGCCGTTCACCCGCCAGACGCTGTTCTTCACGGCGACGATGCCGACCGAAATCCGCCGCATCACCGAGACCTTCCTGCACAACCCGGTGAAGATCGAAGTCTCCAAGCCGGCCTCCACCGCCGTCACCGTGACCCAGTCGCAGGTCCCCGTCGGCCGCGAACCGCACGAGAAGCGCGAAGCACTCCGTGCCCTGCTGCGCGGCGCTACTGACCTCAACAACGCGATCATCTTCTGCAACCGCAAGCGTGAAGTGGCACTGCTGGCAAAGTCGCTGGAGAAGCACGGCTTCAGCGTCGGCGCCCTGCACGGCGACATGGAGCAGTCGGCCCGCACCGCGGCGCTCGATCAGTTCCGCAAGGGCGAGCTGCCGTTGCTGGTCGCCTCCGACGTCGCCGCCCGCGGCCTCGACATTCCCGCCGTCAGCCACGTCTTCAACTTCGACGTGCCGCATCATCCCGATGACTACGTGCATCGGATCGGCCGCACCGGCCGCGCCGGCCGCACCGGCACCGCGATCTCGCTGGTGGCGCCGTCCGACCAGAAGTCCATCCTCGCCATCGAGAAACTGATCGGCCAGCCGATCCCGCGCGACGAGAGCGGCGTCACTCTCAGCGAAGCCGGCGATGGCACTGCGCCCGCCACGGACGGTGCCGAGCCGCCGCGGCAGTCCCGCCATCGCACCGGCAACCGCGAAGCCAATGCGGAGCAGCCGCGCGGCGGAAGCCGTGGCGGCAACCGTGAAAATTCACGCGGCGGCCATCGTGAGGGCTCCGGCGACCGCAAGCCGCGCCGCGAGCGCGAGCCGCGCCGTTCAGGCGGCGATCGCGAGCGTAGCCCGAGCCCGCAGCCGCAGGTCGCGGAAGCGGCTTTCACGCCGCCGGTGGCGCCGCCGGTTTCACGCGCGCCGTCGATCGGCCGCGCCGAAGCGCTGCGTCCGCGCCGCGAGGAAGCCTCCGAACCGGCCGATCACTCCCACCTGCCGGCGTTCCTGCTGCGTCCGATCCGCGCGCGGGTGTGATCAGCAGGAGTTTCATTTACCGGACATTCATCCTCTGGCAGTAGCTTGATCGCGATATTTTAATGATTCGCGATCAAATGCCTGGGCATAGCTGCCGACGGCGAGGACACAGAATGTGACCGGTATCCTGGACGAACAAGAACGCACCTTGGCCTTTGCCGAGATCGCGCTGGGCCAGATCAGGTCGCTGCGGCAGACGGCGATTCCGCGCAATTACGAGATCTGGTACGTCTACGCCACCGGCTACAATTCGGCGCTCAACAAGGTGATCAACGAGACGCTGGCCCGCAACGGCCGGCTGTCAGAGGCCGATCTCGACCAGATCCACGACACCTATCTCTCCCAGGTCCGCACCACCGACCGCATCGACAAGGTCGGCGCCCGCGTCATCGGCGAGATCGATGACGTGATGGCGCTCATCACCGACGCGCTCGGCATGACCGTCAACTTCGGCGACACGCTGCGAGACGCCAGCCACGACCTGTCGCAGGCCAAGGATCGCGCCCAGGTCAAATCGGTGATCGCCTCCCTGGTGCAATCCACCCGCGAGGCACAGGACGCCAACAAGGCGCTGGAAGAACGGCTTACAATTTCGAAAAGCGAAGTCAGCAACCTGCAGAAGAGCCTTGAGGCAATCCGCGCCGAGAGCCTGACCGACCCCCTCACCGCACTCGGCAACCGCAAGTATTTCGACCGCGCGCTGGTTGTGGCGATCGAGGCGGCCTTGGCGCAAGGCGAACCGCTGTCGCTCCTGATGCTCGACATCGACCATTTCAAATCCTTCAACGACAATTACGGCCACCTCACCGGCGACCAGGTGCTGCGTCTCGTCGGCATGTCGCTGAAGCAGACCATCAAGGGCCAGGACATCACCGCGCGCTACGGCGGCGAGGAATTCGCGGTGGTGCTGCCCGCCACGCCGCTGCGCCAGGCGCTCACGGTGGCCGATCACATCCGCCGCGCGGTGATGTCGAAGGAATTGAAGAAGAAGTCGACCGGTGAGATTCTCGGCCGCGTCACCATCTCGATCGGCGTCTCGGTGCTGCAGGCCGGCGACGACATGGACGCGCTGATCGGCCGCGCCGATGCCTGCCTCTACGCCGCCAAACGCAACGGCCGCAACCGCGTGATCTGCGAAATCGATCCGGAATATTCCGCGGAGATTCAGATTCAGGTGGCGTGAGGACGTCGGCTTCGCACGAGCACTGACTCGTGCCCCGGATGCTGCGGAGCGGCATAAGCCAAGCGATGCTCCGCATCGCCAGGCCGCACCGCGTCCGGGACACGAGGCTGTGGTCAATCCTTGACCGCCCTCTTTTTCACAGCTCGCTTCGCTTTCTTTTTCACAGCCTTCTTCGCCACAGCCTTCTTCGCCACAGCCTTCTTCACTCGCTTCACCTTGCTGCGCTTCGCCAGCGCCGCGCGCCCGGCGGCGGCGTGGGCGGCGCGCGCCCATTCGGTGACCTCATCGGGATCATCGTAGAGCCGCTCCGGCAGTTGCCAGTACGATCCGATCATCCGGACCTTGCCCTGCGCCTCGTACTGAAACGGTCTTGAGCCCTCGGCCTCGAAGCGCGGAATGCTCTGCTCATCGGCGCGCAAGTAGATCGCGCCGCGCAGCACCAGCGCGAAGTTGATGCCGTCGGCGGAGACGCCGTAGCCGCTGAACATCCGGCGGATCGTCACCGGCCCGAAGCCCGCGAACAGTTCTGCGAGGAAATCGCGGTCCATGGCGGGCCGCCGCTCGATCAGCCGTCGATCTTCGCCGGCGTCAGCTGCACCGACTCGCCGCAGCCGCAGGCGCCGGTCTGGTTCGGGTTGTTGAAGATGAACTGCGACTGCATCTTGTCGGACTTGTAGTCCATCTCGGTGCCGAGCAGGAACAGCACGGCCTTCGGCTCGACCAGGATTTTCACGCCCTTGTCCTCGACCACCTCGTCGGAGGGGCGGATGTCGTGGGCGTATTCCACGGTGTAGGATTGGCCGGCGCAGCCGCCGTTCTTGATGCCGACGCGCAGGCCGACGATCTCGGAATCGGCGCGCCTGGTCAGCTCCTGGATCCGGGAGGCAGCAGCGTCAGTCAGCCGCATCACCTGCGGACGGGGCCGCGGCTTCGGCTTGGCGACGGGAGTTGGTGTGCTCGTTGTCATCTCTGTCATTTGTTCAGTCCTCGCGGCCATTCAAGGCCGTCGTTGCCGCCTCAACAAACCAAACGCAACATCACCACATATTCAGGACAAGGCGCGCCTCGTCGGTCATCCGGTCCGGCGTCCAGGCCGGCTCCCAGACGATGCTGACATTGACCACGCCGACGCCGGGCACGCTGGCCACGGCATTCTCGACCATCTGCGGCATCTCGGCCGCGGCCGGGCAATTCGGCGTCGTCAGCGTCATCTCGACATCGACGGTACGATCGTCCTTGATGTCGACCTTGTAGATCAGGCCGAGTTCGTAGATGTCGGCCGGGATTTCCGGATCGAACACCGTTTTCAGCGCGGCGACGATTTCGGTGCCGAGGCGCTCGGTTTCGTCCGGTGCCAGCGCCGAGACGGTCTGCATGTTGCTGGTTTTGGCTTCGATGGTGTCGGTCATGAAAACAATTCCCGTGCCTTGATCAGCGCCTGTGCCAGATGGTCGACTTCCTCGCGGGTATTATACATCCCGAATGAGGCACGGCACGTGGCCGTGACATTGAATCGCTCCAGAAGCGGCATCACACAATGGGTGCCGGCCCGGACCGCGATGCCCTGGCGGTCGATCACGGTCGCCACGTCATGCGGATGCGCGCCCTTCATCTCGAACGAGATCACTGGCCCCTTGCCTTTCGCCGTGCCGATCATGCGCAGCGAATTGATCTCGCGCAGTCTGCCCTCGGCATAGGTCAGGAGGTCGTGCTCGTGGGCGGCGATACGTTCCTTGCCGATCGAATTGACATAGTCGATGGCCTCGCCAAGGCCGATCGCCTCGACGATCGCCGGGGTGCCAGCCTCGAACTTGTGCGGCGGGTCGCCATAGGTGACCCAGTCCTGCGCCACTTCGCGGATCATCTCGCCGCCGCCGGCATAGGGCCGCATCGCCACGAGGTGATCGTATTTGGCGTAGAGCACGCCGATCCCGGTCGGCCCATACAGCTTGTGGCCGGTGAAGATGTAGAAGTCGGCGTCGATGTCCTGCACGTCGACGCTCGCGTGCACGGCGGCCTGGCTGCCGTCCACCAGCACCGGAATGCCGCGGGCGTGGGCGATCTTCACGACTTCCTTGACCGGCACGATGGTGCCGAGCGCATTCGACATGTGCGTGATCGCAACGATCTTGGTGCGGTCGGTCAGCAGCTTCTCGAATTCGTCGATCAGGAAGTTGCCTTCGTCATCGACCGGCGCCCACTTGATGACGGCGCCTTGGCGTTCGCGCAAAAAGTGCCAGGGCACGATGTTGGAATGGTGCTCCATGATCGAGAGCACGATCTCGTCGCCGGCCTTGATGTTCTCGCCGCCCCACGACGCCGCCACCAGGTTGAGCGAGTCGGTCGCATTGCGGGTGAAGATGATCTCTTCCGGCCGCTTCGCATTGAGGAAGCGCTGCACCTTGGCGCGGCTGCCCTCATAGGCTTCCGTCGCGGCATTGGCGAGATAATGCAGGCCGCGATGCACGTTGGCATATTCGGTCTTGTAGGCTTCCATCATGCGGTCGAGCACCGCGTTCGGCTTCTGCGCCGAGGCCGCGTTATCGAGATAAACCAGCGGCTTGCCATAGACCTTCATCGCCAGCGCCGGAAAATCCTCGCGAACGCGGGCGACGTCGTAGGAACCGTTCAAGACTGCGGGATGCAGGGTCATGTTCATCCCCTCGCCGCCAACCAGCGCTCGGCGGCTGATATGGCGAGTTCGCGCAGATTGTCATCGACGATCGACTCGATGGCCTCGCCGACAAACGCCTGGATCAGCAGCGCCTGGGCTTCCTTCTCGGAAAGACCGCGGGCGCGCAGATAGAACAGCAGGCTGTCGTCGAGCGCGCCGGTGGTGGCGCCGTGGCCGCAGGCCACGTCGTCGGCAAAGATTTCCAGCTCCGGCTTGTTGTCGGCCTCGGCCTCGTCGGACAGCAACAGCGCCCGCGTCATCATCTTGGCGTCGGTCTTCTGCGCGGGCTGCCGCACATTGATGCGGCCCTGGAACACCGAATGGCCGCGGTCGTCGATCACGGCGCGGAATACTTCGCGGCTGATGCAATCCGGCACGTTGTGGTTCATCACCAGCGTGGTGTCGGCATGCTGCTTGCCATTCAGCAGGTTCACGCCGTTGGTCTCGACGTGCGAGTGCTCGCCGACAATATCGATCACCGCCTGATAGCGACTGACGACGGTGCCGGTGTTCATGCCGAAGGTATTGAAATTCGCGTTGGCGCCGACCGTGATCGCCGCCGACGAAATGTTGATCGCCTCGCGGCTGTCCTCGGTCAAACGGACATGATCGAGCCGCGCGCCGTTACCGATCCGGATGACCAGCGAGTCATGCACCTGATAATTTAGCGCGCCGTCGGCGGCGATGTAGCTCTCCACCAATGTGGCGGAGGCGTCGTTGCCGAGCGAAAACATCGAGCGCGTGAATATCGCCGCCGGCAGACCGCCGCTGGCGATGTGAATCACATGAACAGGCTTCGCCAGCTTCGTGCCATCGGCAACGGAGATCACCACGCCATCGGTCATCATCGCGCTGTTCAGCGCGATCATCGGATTGGAGGCATCGAGCGCGAACAGCTGCGCGTGCAGCGAAGCGTCATCGGCTTCGAGCACGTCGCGCGACGTGCGGATGCTGAGACCGGCATCGAGCTTGCCGAGATCGGACAGCTTTGGTGCGAACACGCCATCGACCAGGACGAGTTTGCGCACGCCATCGATGGCATGCAGCTTCAGCGCCGCGGCCGCGCGGGTCAGCGCCGCCGCATCCGGAGCCGCCGCCAGCGGCAGCACGTCGCGCATCAGCACGCGCAGGTCGGTATATTTCCAGTCCTCGATCCGCCGGTGCGGCAGGCCGATGCGCTCATAGGATTCGAAGGCCTGCTGACGGGTGTCGGCGACCTTGCCTGCGCCCGGCAGACGCGGGCGGGCGAGAGCGAACGCCTCGCCGAGCGCCGTGCCGGTATCTGTTTTCGCCAATGCAACGTTCATCACAAAATCCGTTCGTAGGCCGATCGAGCGGCCAATTCTTAAGCAGCGACTTCCTCATACTGCGCGTAACCGGTCGCCTCGAGCTCGAGCGCCAGCTCCTTGCCGCCGCTCTTCACGACGCGGCCCTTCGACATCACGTGGACGTGGTCCGGTATGATGTAGTTCAGCAAGCGCTGGTAATGGGTGATCACCACCATGGCGCGGTCCGGCGAACGCAGCGCGTTGACGCCGTCGGCAGCGACGCGCAGCGCGTCGATGTCGAGACCGGAATCCATTTCATCAAGGATGCACAGAGCGGGCTGGAACAGCGCCATCTGCAGCACTTCGTTGCGCTTCTTCTCGCCGCCGGAGAAGCCGACATTGACGCCACGGCGCAGCATGTCCTGCGGGATGTTCAGCGAAGCCGCGACTTCGCGGACTTTCTTCAGGAAGTCCGGCGTCGAGAATTCGCTCTCGCCGCGCGCCTTGCGCTGCGCATTCAGCGCGGTGCGCAGGAACGTCATGGTGGCGACACCCGGAATTTCCACGGGATACTGGAAGGCGAGAAACACGCCCTTGGCGGCGCGCTCGTCCGGCGCCATCTCCAGGAGGTCCTCGCCCTTGAACAGGATCTCGCCGCCGGTCACTTCATAGCCCGGCTTGCCGGCGATGACGTGGGAGAGCGTCGACTTGCCGGAGCCGTTCGGCCCCATGATGGCATGCACTTCGCCCTTGTTCACCGTGAGCGTCAGCCCATGGAGAATCTCGCGTTCCTCGACACGGACCTGCAGATTTTTGACTTGGAGCAATGCAGTCATTCGTTTTTTCCAACAATCTCAATAACAGAGGCTTTTCAGCCCCACGCACCGTCAGTTTTCCACGCGCATACGATCAGAAAGATGAGTGTCGAGACGGCTACGACAATCATCGGTGGCGGAAAGATCGATGAATAAGTCTTTTCCCGCCGCGTCATCACGAAAGCGCAACTCAGAAACTACGGCAAGAAACACAATAACGAATGTGTATCCTTCCCAAGTGGCCGGTACTGCGCCGTAGCCTTTCAATTTCGGCGTGAACCAAAAGTCATTCACGACGAACTATCCAACCGAACCTTCCAGCGAGATCGAAATCAGCTTCTGCGCTTCCACCGCGAATTCCATCGGCAGCTGCTGCAGCACGTCTTTCACGAAGCCGTTGACCACGAGGCCGACGGCTTCTTCCTGGCTCAGGCCGCGCTGCACGCAGTAGAACAGCACGTCCTCGGAAATCTTCGACGTGGTGGCTTCGTGCTCGAACAGCGCGGAAGAGTTCTTCGCCTCGATATAGGGCACGGTGTGCGCGCCGCACTGGTCGCCGATCAGCAGCGAGTCACAGGCGGTGAAGTTGCGCGCGCCGGTGGCCTTGCGGTGTGCGGTGACGAGGCCGCGATAGGTATTCTGCGAGACGCCGGCGGCGATGCCCTTGGAAATGATCCGGCTCGTCGTGTTCTTGCCGAGATGGATCATCTTGGTGCCGCTATCGACCTGCTGATAGCCATTCGAGATCGCGATCGAATAGAACTCGCCGCGCGAATCATCGCCGCGCAGAATGCAGCTCGGATATTTCCAGGTGATCGCCGATCCCGTCTCGACCTGGGTCCAGGAAATCTTCGAGCGGTCGCCGCGGCAATCGCCGCGCTTGGTGACGAAATTGTAGATGCCGCCCTTGCCCTCGGAATTGCCGGGGTACCAGTTCTGCACCGTCGAATATTTGATCTCGGCGTCATCATGGGCGACCAATTCGACGACCGCAGCATGCAGCTGGTTCTCGTCGCGCTGCGGCGCGGTGCAGCCTTCGAGATAGCTGACGTAAGCGCCCTTGTCGGCGATGATCAGCGTGCGCTCGAACTGGCCGGTATTGCGCTCGTTGATGCGGAAGTACGTGGACAGCTCCATCGGGCAACGCACGCCCGGCGGCACATAGACGAACGACCCGTCCGAGAACACCGCGGAGTTCAGCGTCGCATAGAAATTGTCGGAGGTCGGCACCACGGAGCCCAGATACTTCTTCACCAGCTCGGGGTGTTCGCGAATCGCCTCCGAGATCGGCATGAAGATCACGCCGGCCTGCTTCAGCTCCTTCTGGAAGGTGGTCGCAACGGACACCGAATCGAACACGGCATCGACCGCGATGCGCCGCTCGCCTTCGGGACGCACCACGCCTTCGAGCATCTCGACTTCGCGCAGGGGAATGCCGAGCTTCTCGTAGGTCTTGAGAATCTCCGGATCGACCTCGTCGAGCGAGCCGATCTCTTTCTTCTTCGGTGCCGAATAGTAATAGAGATCCTGGAAGTCGATCTGCGGATAATTCACCCGCGCCCACTTCGGCTCATCCATGGTCAGCCAGCGGCGATAGGCCTCGAGCCGCCACTGCAGCATCCAGTCCGGCTCGTTCTTTTTTGCGGAGATAAAGCGGACGGTGTCTTCCGACAGACCCTTCGGAGCCTTGTCGGACTCGATCAGCGTCTCGAATCCATATCGATATTGATCGACATCGATCTGGCGAACCCGATCGACGGTCTCTTGTACGGCAGCCATTCTATCCTCCGCTCGCGGTTTCAAGGACCGCGGTGTGGATCAATTCCAGATTTGTAGGGCTCTTTACGCTGTTCCGCTGATGAAATCACCTGCCTTAGAACCGTTCGAGCTGTGTTTCGTCGCTATGTTTAAGTAATGTACCCGCGAGCTTTCGCCAAGCCTCCAGACAGCGATCAATGTCCGCATCGGTGGTGGACCAGCCCAGACTCAGGCGCACGGCGCCCTTGGCCAGTTCCGGGCCGTAACCCATGGCTTCCAGCACATGCGACGGCTGCACCTTGCCTGAGGAACAGGCGGACCCCGACGATACCGCGATACCTTCGAGGTCAAATCCGATCACCGCGGTCTCCGCGCGGAGCCCGGGCGCGCCGAACAGGGTCGTGTTGGGCAGCCGCGGCGCGTGGTGCGAAAAGATTACCGTGCCACAGGTTTGCCGCAAGCCTTCCTCAAGTCGCTGCCGCAATTTTGCCACCCGGTTCATGTCATCCAGCGACGCCATCGCAGCCTTCACGGCCGCCCCAAAACCCGCGATTCCCGCGACGTTTTCGGTGCCGGCCCGACGCCCCAGTTCCTGCCCGCCGCCGCGCAGCAGCGCGTCCAGCCCGGCGATCCCCTCGCCCAGAATCAGCGCGCCAGCCCCCTTCGGGCCGCCGATCTTGTGCGCAGAAATGGTGACAAGATCGGCCTGCAATGCATTGATATCGATGGATATTTTACCTAATTTTTGCACTGCATCAACATGCAGCAATCCGCCCGCTTCATGTACGATCTCAGCGATCTCCGCGACCGGCTGCAACGCCCCGGTCTCGTTATTGGCGGCCATCACCGACACCAGCGCCGGCTCGCCATCGCCGAGCAGCGCGCGCAACTGTTCCAGATCGACGACGCCTTCCCGGCTGACGCCTAAAACCTCAATCTTTTCAGGTGGAAACCGCCCACCCGCCAGCACCGACGCGTGCTCGATCGCCGACACGATCAGCCGCTGCACCGGCGGTCCCGGCTTGCGAAACAGCCCCGGCGTCAGCGCCAGCACGTTGGCTTCGGTCCCGCCCGACGTGAACACGATATTGCGCGCATCTGCAGCAACTGCTGCAGCAATCGCGCGGCGGGCCTCCTCGACCAGCCGGCGGGCCTCGCGACCCTCCGCATGCACCGAGGAGGGATTGCCGCTCAGATCCCACGCCGCCGCCATCGCCGCGCGCGCCTCGGGGCGCAGCGGCGTCGTCGCATTCCAGTCGAGATAGACCCGCTCACGTGCCAATTCGGTTTAACCTTCAGGGAGTTGTGGCCCAATACCTCGGAAACGCCCGAGCCCGGCCAGGCTACGGCAGTCTATCGCAACTGGCGGCCGAAAGCGCCCGCTACAATGCATGTTTGCTGCCTCGAGGCGTTCAATATGCTTGCTTTTCGCCCCTTGCCTCATGGTAGAACGCGGCCTCAGCTTCACCCGGCGCCGTCTGCAGATCACTCAGGCGACGCCCGATCCGCCCCTTTTGACGCAGGGCTCCCCGAGCCCCAACCCGCCGAACCCTGCGCGAAGTCGGTTGATTTACCAAGGATCACCCATGCCCGAAGTCATTTTCACCGGTCCCGCAGGCCGCATCGAAGGCCGCTATCACCCGGCCAAGCAGAAGAATGCCCCGATCGCGATGGTGCTGCATCCGCATCCGCAGTTCGCCGGCACCATGAATCACCAGATCATCTACCAGTGCTACTACGCCTTCGTGCATCGAGGCTTCTCGGTGCTGCGATTCAATTTCCGCGGCGTCGGCCGCAGCCAGGGCTCGTTCGATCACGGCACCGGCGAATTGTCCGATGCGGCGGCGGCGCTGGACTGGGCGCAGACCATCAATCCCGAAGCCCGTGCCTGCTGGGTCGCTGGCTTCTCGTTCGGCGCCTGGATCGGCATGCAGCTCTTGATGCGCCGTCCCGAAGTCGAAGGTTTCATTTCGATCGCGCCGCCGGCCAATCTTTATGACTTCTCGTTCCTGGCGCCCTGCCCGTCCTCGGGCCTGATCGTGCATGGCGAGAAGGATGCGGTAGTGCCGCCGAAGGACGTCAACACGCTGGTCGAAAAGCTGAAGACCCAGAAGGGCATCGTCATCGACCAGCACATCATCCCCGGCGCCAACCACTTCTTCGACGGCAAGCTGCAGCCGCTGATGGAATCGGTCACCGGCTATCTCGACATGCGCCTCGCCAACGTACGCTAGACGGATCGCGCGTTACGCCGCGAGCTTCAGCAGATGCGCGTCGTAGCGCACGAGGAAGGCGTAGAGCAGTTCCGGATAATCCGAAGGCACCGCACTCCTCACGCTCGGACGCAGCGCGAGCTGCGTGCGCCAGGCCCGCAGCTTCGGCGTGTCAGCGAAAATGCGGAGATCGCTGAGCCGATCGAACACGTCAAAATAGCGGAAGATCGGCGCGAAGACCGCATCGACCAGACTGAATGCCGCGCCGGCAAAATACGGCCCCGCCCCAAGCGCGGTCTCAACACGCGCGAATTTTGCAGCGACCGCGGCACGCTTGGTTTCGAACACCGCGGAATCGGTCGTGGTTTCGAGACCCCACAGCTCGGTGAGGATCGACGAGCCGAATTCCATCCAGGCGCGATGCTGCGCACGTTCCAGCGCATCCTGCGGATGCAGCTTCGGCCCGCCGAACGCCTCATCGATATACTCGCAGATGACGTTGCTCTCGAAGAGCACCGCTTCGCCCTTATCGGTGGTGACCTGCAACAACGGCACCTTGCCGAGCGGTGAAATCGCCAGGAACCACCCAGGCTTGTTGGCGAGATCGATGTCGATCCGCTCGAACGGAACGCCCTTCTCCGCCAGCGCAATCGCTGCGCGCTGCACGTAGGGACAAAGCTTGTGGCTGATCAGTTTCAGATTTTGCGTCATCGCAGTATCCCTGTTGTTCCGTTCGACATCACCGAGATAGATGCACTTGCATGATTTTGTCAAGATGAATGCAATTGCATGGAATAGAGATTTTGCGCCAGATGCCTTGATAATATTCCTATAAAGATAGGATCCATATCCGTCCTGTTCATGAGGGGCGCTTCTAGAGGCGATCCTGAAGTGGGACAGAGCGCCGAAAGGGGCAACCCGACCCGCCAGGGTGCGGCGCCTGCACAAGTGCCTCGCAAGCACGAGCCCGGGAGGCCGAGGGGCACTGTCCGGGCCTACTACGGGGCTCTGCCTTCAATGGCTGGACGTAGTCAGGTGAAGGCAGGGAAAGACGCCTGGATGAAGACACTTGGATGAAAGTGCGGTGGGCACGACGCAAGTGCGCCTTTGCCTACCCTACATGCCGGTCGCGCAAGCGCCGTACCGAAACCCCTTCAAACAGAAAAACCCTTCGGCCGGGGCATGGCCGAAGGGTTCTGGAGATCTACGTTCGACGTTTCAGGTCCCTGTACGGGAGCCTGGTTAGAACGAGCGCAGAATTTGGACAGAGCCGTTGTAGAGGTTCTGGTCCTTGAGCGTGTAGGTCTGGAGCGCCTTGCCGGAAGCGGTGCCGGTGTAGGTGCCGTTCAGGTTCTGGTCCATGCGGGTGTAGATGAACTCGGCCGACAGGGTCAGGTTCTTGACCGGGGTCCAGGAGGTCTTGGTCCCGACCGAGGCGAGGCCCAGATCGAAATTGCCGGTTGCGGCCAGCGTGCCCGCGGTGGTCGTTGCCGTGGAGGTGCTGGTGCTCAGCTTGCCACCTGCGCCGAACGCTGCGAACAGCAGCGCGTTGCCGCTGTCGCCGTACGAGATGTGGCTGTAGTTGCCGAACAGTGACGTACGCCAGTTCGGGTTCCAGTAGTGCTCGTAGAACGCGCTGACTTCCCAGGCATTGCTCTGCTGGATCGAACCGCCGGTGGCGAACACGCCATCCAGCACGTAGCCGAAGGCGAGGCTGTTGCCGTCGAACTTGGCATAGCGACCGCCGCCATTGCTGTCGTTGGTGCCGCCGAAGATATATTTGGCTGCGCCCTTGGCATAGGCTGCTTCGATCTTCAGGCTGTCGCCAGAGCCGGTCGGCAGGGTCTTGAACTCGACCGCACCGCTGACCGCGAAGCCGTAAGCATCTTCCGGATGACCGGTGGTCTCGTTCGCGCCGTAGAAGCCGCCGGAGACTTCATGCATCGCCGCGGCGAAGTGCAGCGAACCCCAGGCCTGATCGAGGCGAATGTTGCCGACGATGTCAGGAATGTGGTTGCCCGCCTGGGAGTTGCCCAGGAAGGTGTTGCCGGAGCTGGCGCCTGCGCCGCCGTAGGCGTTCTGCAGGAACATTGCAGCGCCCGGAGCAACGATGGCGTTAGCGGTGTTGTAGAGGCCGGCGTTGCGATAGGGCGAGGCGTTCTCAAGCGAGATCGTGCCCGACACGCCGTTGCCGAAGCTGGCGGTGTAGGCCAACTGCGGAATACCGGTTGTGTTGTGCGAACCCATCGGGAGACCCGACGAAATCGTCGGCTTGGTCAGCGCCCACTGCGGGTCGAACTGCGAAACAGCCTTACCGAGGGTGAAACCGGCGAACTGGATGAAGGCGAAATCGACTTCGATGAAACCGCCGGAGATGGCTTCACGATTCTGCGAGAAATCCATCTGGACGTTCGAATAGGTACGGACGACGCCGTATTCCGAGGCGGTGCGCGTATCGGTGGTCAGGTTGAAGCGCTCGCGGGTCGTGAAGTAATCCTTGGTCCACAGGTTGTTGCCGCCAGTGCCGCCCTGCCAGTATGGCGCGTCGTACAAGGTGCCGTTGAATGTGGCGTCCAAACGGATCGCGCCACCGATCTTGATGCAGGTGTCGGTGCCCGGAATATAGTAGAAGCCGGCACCGTACAGCGAGCAGACCTTCACGTATTCGACCGCTTTGGCCTTGACGGGAAGATCGGCTGCCTGGGCTGCGCCCATGGCGAGAAGGCTCGCCGCCGAGCCGAGAATTAGGCCCTTTATCGTAGTCATGTAACCTCCAAGTTGTGTGCAAAAGCGGACCGGATGGGGTGGATTTTGGTCCTCTTGACCCGGGCTCCCATGCTGCGCGTTCGCTGCGGTGAGTGCCGCAACCGATCGCGCCAGCGTTGGAAACCTTCAGGCGGCCCATCAGATTGCCCCTGATGAAACCGGCGCCACTTGGTACGCTAAATTAGGCTTTTACAATGCCTTATTTTTACCTGCTTAAGAACAGAGTGCGGCTGTGTTTTCCCAGCAACACGTTTTGTCGCATGTCATGATCTTGTCATCAGATTTCCCCCGCAATATGGTAACGCAAATGTGTTAGGTGCAGAAAACATGGCCGTTAGGCGCAAACCCTCGATCGACGGAGCAGCGGCTTCCAAACCGCAGAAGCCAAGGGCGGTTGGTGGAATCACGGCGAGTCAGCGCGACGCGTTTGACGAGTTTCTCTGGAATATCCTCTCCATCAGCAATTTCTTCGAGGAGATCAGTTTTGCGTGGGCCCAGATGCTCGGCGTCAACGTCCACCAGTGGATGATCCTGATGGCGATCCGGGATCTTGACCGCGGCAACGGCATCTCGGTGAGCGGCGTTTCGGCGAAGCTGCATGCCGATCCCTCCTTCGTCACGCAGCAAAGCAAAAACCTCGAAAAGCTCGGCTTCCTGCGTCGCGCCAACTCCGCCGAGGACGCACGCGTCGTCCTGATGTCCCTGACCGGCAAGGCCTCCAAGGAAATCGGCAAGCTGCTGGCCGCACAGGAGCCGGCGAAGAAATCGATCTTCTGCGATCTCGAAGGCCATTCCCTGGATGACGTCAACGCAAAGCTGTCTTTGCTCCGCGAGAAATTCCAGCGGACGGCGAAGAGGCTGGCCGCCGAGCTCTGAGAGAGCGCAACGCACTGCGCCCTCGCAAACCCACCCGCAACAATCTTCAATCCGGCCGAGCGACGATCCCGCCGGTCATCGGGATCGGCACCCCCGTGGTGGCGGGATAGCTCAGCGGCAGGCCCCTCAGGCCGCGCGCCGCCAGAAACCCGAATGCCTGCGCCTCCATGGCGTCGGCGGACCAGCCCAGCGCGTCGGCGGCTTCCACCGTCGCCGGTGCCAGTTTTTCGCGCAGCATCCGCAGCATGGTCAGATTGCGGGCGCCACCGCCGGTGACGATCCAGCTCTTCGGCGATGTTGGCAGCAGCGGCGTGATGCTGGCGATCGCCGCGGCCGTGAATGCGGTCAGCGTCGCTGCACCGTCGGCTGCCGGCATGTTGCGCAGCACCAATGCTGCAAAATCATTGCGGTCCAGCGATTTTGGCGGCGGCAGCGCAAAAAACGGATGCTGCAGGCCACGCGCCACCCAGGCGTTATCGACATGGCCCTCCGCCGCCAGCCGGCCTTCGCAGTCGAACGGCTGGCCGGTGGAGCGGAACATGAAATCGTCGAGCAGCGCATTGCCCGGACCGGTGTCGCAGGCGATCAGCCCGTCGGCGCCATCGATATAGGTGATGTTGGAGACGCCGCCGATATTGACCACGGCGATCGGTCCGTCGCGGCCCAGCGCCTGCGCCAGCGCGCGATGGTAGACCGGCACAAAGGGGGCGCCCTGCCCGCCGGCGGCGACGTCGGCAGCGCGAAAATCGTGCATCACCGGAATATGGATGGCGCGGGCCAGCGCCAGCGCGTCGCCGATCTGCACCGTCAACCGCTCGGCCGGGCGATGCAGCACGGTCTGGCCGTGGAAGCCCACGATATCGACGTTTTCGCGGGCGATGTGGTTTTGCGCGGTAAATGACGCCACGGCCTCGGCATGGGCCATAGTGACGACGCGCTCGGCCTCGGCCAGAATGCCCGGCCGGTCCTCACGCTGCGACAGGTGCACCGCCTCGGCCAGCGCCTGGCGCAGCAGCCCCCGCTCGGGCTCGGAATAGGGCCGGTAGCCGGAGGGGCCGAACGCCCGCACCTGCCGGCCATCGGTTTCGATCAAGGCGACGTCGACCCCGTCCAGCGAGGTTCCGCTCATCAGCCCGATCGCGGTCAGCATTGTCGGCACGTCCAGAGCACCTTTCAGGTCCAACTTGTGTCGAACAGCCCGATCTTATAATGCCACACGGCACGCAGGGATGGCAGGGGGCGATCCCCACCATGCTGCCAATCCGTTGCGACAGCGTAAAAGAATCCTGACCCGAGTCGCATACCGATGACCGCATTCAAATCTGATTTCCTGAACGTGCTGCAGAACCGCGGCTTCATCCATCAGATTTCCGACCCGGAAGCGCTGGATGCGGCCTGCAGCAAGGGGCCGGTTACCGCCTATGTCGGCTATGACGCCACCGCGACCAGCCTGCATATCGGCAATCTGATTTCGGTGACCATGCTGCACTGGTTCCAGGAAACCGGGCACCGCCCGATCACCCTGATGGGCGGCGGCACCTCGATGGTCGGCGACCCCTCATTCCGCGACGACCAGCGCCAGCTGCTGACCCAGGAAACCATCGCCAGCAACATCGAAGGCATCAAGAAAATCTTCGCGCGCATGCTCACCTATGGCGACGCACCGACCGACGCGCTGATGGTCAACAATGCGGACTGGCTGCTGAAGCTGAACTATGTCGAATTTCTGCGCGATGTCGGGCGGCATTTCTCCGTCAACCGGATGCTGGCTTTCGATAGCGTGAAGCTGCGGCTCGACCGCGACCAGTCGCTGTCGTTCCTCGAATTCAACTACATGATCATGCAGGGCTACGACTTCGTCGAGCTCAACCGGCGCTACGGCTGCACGCTGCAGATGGGCGGCTCCGACCAGTGGGGCAACATCATCAACGGCGTCGATCTCAGCCATCGCATGGGCGGGCCGCAGCTGTACGCGCTGACCACCCCGCTGCTCACCACGGCGTCGGGCGCCAAGATGGGCAAAACCGCCAAGGGGGCGGTGTGGCTCAACGGCGACCTCTTCAGCCCGTATGATTTCTGGCAGTATTTCCGCAACACCGAGGATGACGACGTCGGAAAGTTTCTCAAGCTCTTCACGCGCCTGCCGCTCGATGAAATCGCAAAACTCGCGGCACTGGGCGGTGCGGAAATCAACGAGGCCAAGAAGATCCTCGCCACCGAAGCCACCGCCATCGTTCACGGCCGCGATGCAGCAATCGCGGCGACCGAAACCGCACGCAAGACCTTCGAGGAAGGCGCGATCTCGGAGAGCTTGCCGACCATCGATATTCCGCAGGCCGAACTTTCCGCCGGCATCGGCGTGCTGGGAATGTTCGTCACCGCTGGTTTTGTTACATCGAACGGCGAAGCGCGACGCCAGATCAAGGGTGGCGGGTTGCGCATCAACGATGTCGCCGTCACCGACGAGAAGATGACGCTGACACCGGCGCTGCTGACGCCGGAAGGCGTGATCAAGCTGTCGCTGGGCAAGAAGAAACACATCCTGTTACGGCCTGCATAGCCGTATTCGTCTAGCGCCACTGTTCATCGCCTGCGAAACGCGCTCCATGATCGGAGTCTTTCGCAAACGCCGTGAAGAGTCGCCCGATGGATCCCAAAACCGCCCAGCGCACCGGGCTCGCCGTTCTCGGCGTCTGCTTCACGCTGTCGGTGCTCGGCCGCGGCCTGCAGGAAAGCTTTACGGTCTTCCTGTTGCCGATTTCGCAATCGTTCGGCTGGGATCGCGGCGATGTCGTTTCGATCTATTCGCTGACAGCACTTTGCGTCGGCCTCGCCTCGCCGCTGGTCGGCCGCCTGTTCGATCGCTCCGGCCCGCGCGCGGTGTTCGTTACGGGCATGGCTCTGCTCGGCGGCGCCTTCCTTGCTGCCGCCTATGCGCAAAAACTCTGGCAGTTTCAACTGAGCATCGGCGTCGGCCTCGGTTTCGGCATTGCCTGCATCGGCAATGTACCGAACTCGATCCTGCTCGGGCGCTGGTTCGGCAAGCGGCTGCCGACCGCGATGGCCGTGGTCTATTCGGCGACCGGCGCCGGCGTGCTGGTCATGTTGCCGATCGCGCAGATCCTGATCGATCATTTCGGCTGGCGCGGCGCGTACCAGTCGTTCGGCTGGCTCGTACTGGCACTGCTGGTGCCGCTCCTGGTATTGCCATGGCGATTGTTTTCGAGTGGCTCCGAGCATCTGGAAAAGCCCGAGGCGCACGACCTTGCCGATGAAGGCTGGACGCTGCTCAGCGCGATGCGGCACCACGCCTTCTGGGCGCTGTTCTCGACGTTTTTCTTCACGGCGATCGGGATGTACGCGATCTCGCCGCAGGTGGTCGCCTATCTGATCGACGCCGGCTTCCCGCCACTGCAATCGGCAACCGCCTGGGGCTTCAGCGGCGTGGTGTTGCTGTTCGGCATGCTTGGCGTCAGCTGGCTCGACGGCATCATCGGGCGGCGGCCGTCGGTGCTGTTCAGCTACGCGCTGTCGATCGTCGGCATCGTCATGCTGTGGCTGCTGCAATGGTATCCGAACTACTGGCTACTGACCGGATTCGTGATCTGCTTCGGCAGCATGATCGGCTCGCGCGGTCCTTTGCTCACGGCCACCGCAATGAAGATCTTTCGCGGCGAACGCGTTGGTACCATCTACGGCACCATCACGATCGGCAGCGGGCTGGGCTCGGCGTTCGGCTCATGGAGCGGCGGCCTGCTGCACGACTGGACCCACAGCTACAATCCGCTGATCGCCTTCGCGCTGGTCAGCGTGCTGCTGGGCATGATTCCGTTTCTCGTGGTGCCGGCGCTGCGGCGATGAACCCGGGTTTCGATCGACTGGGCTGAATTGTCGCAGCTGCGCCGCCTGAAAGCCGCGTCCCATGGGCACTTATGCCTGCATGGCTGATGCTACTTTTAGATGAGCCACCCATTATTCACGATTGGTAAGCAGGTTGCTGGTACTTGAGTGGTGGAATTTCTCTGATCAGAGGTCAAGATGAGTCTGCTTAGCCGCTTCTCGATTCGCACCAAGCTCGCCAGCATGGTGCTGGTATCAGCCGCCTCCGTCTGCGCGATCATCGCATTCTCGGCCTCACTCAGCCAGAAGCGCATGCAACAGGACCGCATGGAGCAGCTTCATACGGCCGTCGACATGATGGTCGGCATGGCGGAGACTCTGCAGGAAGAAATCGCAGCGGGGAAAATCACGCTCGCCGACGCACAGATGCAATACCGCCGCCGCGCCAAGGGCATGTCATTCGGCAACAAGCAAGGCTACCTGGTCGCTTACCGCCCTGATGGCGTGTTGCTGGTGAATGCCGGAAATCCGACTCTCGAGGACAAGTTCACCGGCGCCAAGGATTCCAACGGCGTGCTGATCTCGAAGGCGATCATCGACGCCGGCCACCAGAGCGCCAATGGCGGCACAACCTATTATCTCTACCCCCGTCCCGGCCAGACCGTGCCGACCGCGAAGATGGTCTATGCGCGCTATTACGCTCCCTGGGAAATTACCTTTAGCACAGGCCTTTATATCGACGATCTCGACGCCGACGTGAATGCATTGCTGATGAAACTCGGTGCGCTTGGCGCCGGTGTGCTGGCCTTGATGGCGCTGCTGTCCTGGCTGATCGCTCGCGACGTGCTCGGTGCGCTGAAGCGCCAGCAAAACCGCATGCACAGCATCGCTACCGGATCGCTTGACGTGAAGGTCGAGGAAACCGAACGCGGCGATGAGATCGGCCGCATGGCCGAAACCCTGGAAATGCTGCGGCAGACCTCGCTGACCGCCCGTACCCTCGAAGCCGAACAGGCGACCCTGAAGCAGCTCAGCGAGACCGAGAAGCGCGAGGCCTTGATCGGCCTTGCAAACCGCTTCGACGCCTCCGTCGGCCAACTGGTCGGACTGATGGCATCCGGCTCCACCGAGCTGGAAGCCACCGCGCAATCGATGACAGGCACCGCCGAACGCACCAACGACCAGGCGACGATCGTGAGCACCGCCGCGTCCGAAGCCAGCACCCGCGTGCAGACGGTCGCCGCAGCGGCGGAGGAGCTGTCCTCCTCGATCATCGAGATCAGCCGCCAGGTCGCGCAGTCCGCCAAGATCACCAGCCATGCCGTGGACAGCGCACGCCGCACCGACACCATTGTTCGCGCGCTGGCCGATGGCGCCCAGCAGATCGAGCACGTGGTCGAACTGATATCGAGCATCGCGGGCCAAACCAATTTGCTCGCGCTCAATGCGACGATTGAAGCTGCACGGGCCGGCGATGCCGGCCGTGGTTTCGCAGTGGTGGCTTCCGAGGTGAAGAGCCTCGCGGGCCAGACTGCCGACGCGACCAAGGAGATCAGCACCCGGATCGCGCAGATCCAAAACGCCACCAAGGAGGCTGTCGACGCGATCCAGGGCATCACCGCCACGATCGAGGAAGTCAGCGCTATCGCCACCACGATCGGCTCCGCCATCGAGGAACAGGGTGCGGCGACCGCCGAGATCGCCCGCAACGTCACGCAGACGGCCCAGGCGACCCAGGAGGTCACCACCAATATCGGCGGCGTCAGCGCGGCAGCCCACGAGACCGGCGGCGCCGCCAGCATGGTGCTGAGTGCGGCGTCCGGTCTGTCCAAACAGGCCGAGCAGCTCTCCGGCGAAGTCAACACCTTCCTGGCCGGCGTCCGCGCTGCCTAAACGCTCAGACCTCTAACGCATTACGAAACAGGCGCGATCAGCAATGACCGCGCCTGTTTCGCACTTAACGTTGTGCAGATCAGTTGTTGTTCGGCGAACTCGGGAATTCGACCGGGTTGTTCTGCTTGCCGGTACCGAATTCAAAGATCTTGCGCAGCACGCCGGGCGCCATCGCCGAGATCGGGTTGACGCGCAGCACCGGGGCGCCGGGCGTGCCGACGACTTCATAGGTAACGCCGATCAAGCCCTCATTGCTGCCACCGCCGAGAAACAGGCCGACGATCGGGATCTGGCCGAACATGTTGTTCAGCCCATACATCGGCACGAAGGTGCCGCTCATCCGCACCTGGTTGCCGGGGTAATCGATACTGCCTTCAATGGTGGCGCCAATCGACGGACCTTTGACCACACCTTCCCGGATCGTGAGCTGGCCATTCTGTCGGGTGAATTCCGCACGCAGGCGGGAAAAGGCGATGCCGTTCTGCGAGCCGACAGGTCCGCCCGCGGCTACGCGATCGAGCGCGGGCTCCCCCTTGATGGTGAAGTCGCGGACGTTGACCAGGCCTTCCTTGGCGCGCGTATCCGTGGTCGGCGGGTCCATCGCCAGCGCGAGCTGGCCGCCGGTCATCTTTGCGTAGGTGTCGGTGACCCTGAAGAAAGCGCCGGCGTCGTTGGTCTCGATATAGATAACGTCGCGGCCCTGCCCCTGCGCGCGGCCACGCATATCGCCGGTCAGCGGCGTGTCACGCCCCAGCTTGCCGCTGAGCGTAAAGGTTTTGATGATGCCGCTACGCCGCGAGATTTTCGCATCGACACTGCGCACCGCCTCGCCGTAGAAGCCGGCGACGGCACCAAGCTTCAGGTCGATATCGAAATCGATGTTTTTTGTCTTGCTCTTGGGATCTGAATCCTTGCCCGAGATTGCGGACTTCAGGAAGCCGCGGCCATCGAACACATCGCCGCGCATCGTCACCTTGAGCACACCGTCCGGACCGCGCTCCGCCTTCAATGACGTCTTGTCGCCTTCCGATGGCGCATAGGTCGGGAAATTCACGCCGACAAGGTCGCCGTTCTGATCGACTTCCAGCGATCCCTTGATCGATGCGCCGCCGCCGTCGATGACGATGTCCTCGAGCCGCGTCGATTGTGCCTTCTGCACCACGTTGAAGACGGCGCGGCCGGTCTTGCCGGGCAGCTTGACCCAGCCCGGCAGGATGTTGTCGAGCTTCAGCGCCGTCAGATCGGCGTCGATGCCGAGCTTGCTGTCGCGATCGCCGCTACCGATCTTGCCGATCAGCTTGATGGGGATGGCGCCGGTCACTGCGGGACCGAGATCGAAGCCAAGCCGGGCGCGGCTGGCGTCGTCGAGTGTCGCCTGCAGGCGGACGTCGGCATCGCCATCGGTCGGCTTGCGATAGTCGAGCGACGCCGCCTGCCCGTTGATCTTGACGTCACCCTTGACCTGATAACCCTGATTGTTGGCGATCACCTTCAGCGCGTTGGCTTCGAGCTTCTGGCTCATCACCATCTTGTCGGCCGAGAAACCGGTGAGGTCGGCATTGATGCTGTAGGTGGTGTCGGTCTTGGTCAGTTCGCGCTTGATCGGCATGCCAAGCGTCACCAGTGCCGAAACGTTACCTCTGCTGGAATTGGGATCGAGCAGATTGCCGGTGAATTCGTTGAGACGGTCGGACGCCAGAATTTCTGCGGCGGCCGGCACCGGTCCATCGATCTTGAACCTGACCCGCGCCGGCATTGGTTTCGGCGCCATGTCGGGCACTTCGAAGACGATGTCGCTGAGATTGAGCTTGCGCCCGGCGGGCGTATCGATCCCGGCCTGCCCGATCGTCACTGTCGCGGTGCGGCCGGTGACGCGGGCTTTCAGATCGCCGTCGCGGATCAGCGGGAGGTCATCGACCGGCCGCAACGTCACGCCATTGGCGACAATCGTGACGCTGAGACCGTCATCGGGAATCGGCGGACCTCTGCGCGACAGGTTGCGGACAGGCGAATTGACGCCGATTTCGAGGCGCTGCAGCGATCCGCGCTCGATGCGCTCGATCACCCATTCGCGAACCTCGGGCGTGACCAGGATCGGCCACATCCGCTTCAGCGCCGATGCCGACATCGGCGTGCCCGCAATGCCCAAAGTCAGCCGCGGCTCGGCGGCATAGTCGACGCTGCCGGTGCCGGCGATGCCGATCTCGCCATTGCTGATATCGGCCTGGGTCAGCATCACCCGCTTGTTGTCGGTGTCGAAGCGCAGGCCGATGGCGATGCGATTGAAGATCAGCGGCTGCTCGCCCCCGGCGCCGGCCAGCACGATGGTGCCGCCGCTGAAACCCGCCTGCCAGTTCGGAATGCTGTCGTTTGGCGGTTCGACATGCGCCAGCAACGTAACGCGATTGGCGCCCGAGACGATCTTGAACGGTGCCAGCAGCACGCGGCGGCCGGAATCCCACTCGACATTGATCTCGGCCTGATCGATGGCCATCGGATAATCGGGCGTGTCGTTGTCGATGATGGTACCGGCCCCCGCGGTGATCTTGCCGCGGAAATAGGTCGGCAGGCCGTCGCGGCCGAGTTCGCCTTTCAGCTCGCCGGTCAGCGGCAGGTCGGCGCTGTAGGTGAGATCCTTCATGCGCAGCGCCAGCAGGATGTTCTTGGTCGACACCTTGTCGGCGCGGATATCGACCGAGCGTACGCCGTTAGCCGGAGCGCCGACGATCACGCCGAGCGACCACGGCGTCTTGCCGGCTTCGCCGACGCTCATGGCGACCCCGCCGCTGCTGGGGCGGCGCAGGCTGAGCGTGATGTTGTCGAAGCTCGACGTGTTGCCGCGCTGCTGGTCATCGACCACCAGTCGGCCGTTCTTCAGACCGATCTCGTTGAGGTTCTGACCGTCGAGGCCGGTCAGGCTGAGGCTGTCGAGCCAGTCCAGCCCCGCAAGCAGACCGCTGACGGACTCGCGCCTGTCGGTAGCGGTGGTCGGTGGCACAGGCAGAGCCTGCGGCAACGGCGCCACCTGCCCCGGCGGCAACGCCAGGGATGGTCCGGTCGGCACCGGCAATGCGGTCGTCGGCCGCGCCGACGCAACGCCGGTGGCCAGCGGGCGGGCATTGTCGCCCGTCGACACCGTGACCTGGCCGTCCGGCATGATCCGTACCGCGAGAACGGCATCGACCAGATTGAGGCTTTCGGCACGCAGGCGTCCCATCAGCATCGCCGGGACGGAAAGCCTCACCTCGGCCTTCGGCGCGCTGGCAACGATGGCATGGTCGCGGTCGCGCACAACGATGTCGCGAATCCGGACGGCGACGCGAATCCGGCCTGCGCGTTCGATCTGCGTACCGCCGACTTCGACGGTGTTGCCCTGGCCGATATTGTCCTGGATCGCCTCGGCGAGCCAAGGCGTCGCCATATCGAAATTGATCGGGCCGGCACCAAGCCGCCACCATAGAGCTCCGAAGCTGCAGGCAAAGATGACAAGCAGGACCGCGACGACGGCCGCAATCCGCTTCAGCCAGCGCTCGCCGGCGAGCCATCCGCGCATTGCCTCAAGGCGATCGCCGAAGCGATGCCAGCCGGTGCTCTGCTTGGACAGCAGCCGGCGCGCGCGGTGATGCGCAACCTCGTCATGGTCGTGATCCCAAACGGCATCATCCCATTGCGAAGGCTGGTCATCGGCGCGCGAACTTAACGCTTGGGGCGGCTTATTCCTTGCCATTGCCTCTCGGTGCTGGCGCTGCGTATGAGATCGATCGCCACCGGACCTCAGCGCATCGACATCCGACGAGCGCATCCGTGCCGGCATCGCTGCCAATCCTCGGTTAAAACTATTACTCGTCGTCCGGTCGTCGCGGCGCGTTCAAAGCACACGTAACGGGTGTTGCGTCGAATCCTCTGTAACCATACTCCGAGGTCAGCCAATTTGCACCGCGGCGGCGGCTTCGATCATGCCGCCGGTGCGTGCCCGCAATATCATCACACTGACCCGCTGAAAGCGACGAAAGGAAGGCGTATGTCCAAGAAATCGCGCAAGAATTCCTCCAAAGCCCCTGCCAGAAAGACCGCCCGTGCCGTGTCGAAGGCACCCGTCAAAAAGGCAGCCAAGGCCGTCGCCAAGGGTGTCGCCAAGGGTTCTGCAAACAAGAGTTCTGCAAAGAAGAGCGTTGCGAAAGCAGCCAAGCCGGCCTCGAAGGTGGCAGCAAACGCACCTCGCAAAGTTTCGGCAAAAACCTTGAAGGCTACACCTGTGGCGAAACGCGCAAAGGCTCCGGCTGCCGCAAAGCCGGTAGTGACCAAGGCCGCCACAAAACCTCCGGCAGCTCCGAAGCCGATCAAGGAAAAGACAACCGTTGTCGCCGCGCCAGCTGTCGCCGTCGAAGGCGCGAAGGCGCCGACCTTCCACCTGCCACGCGATGGCGGCGCAACCGTCTCGCTCACTGACCATGCCGGCCAGAAACTGGTGATCTTCTTCTATCCCCGCGCCAACACGCCGGGCTGCACCAAGGAGGCGATCGACTTCACCCGACTCGCCGGTGATTTCAGCGCGGCGGGGACGGCCGTGCTGGGTGTTTCAGCCGATCCGTTGAAGGCGCAGGAATCGTTTCGCGACAAGCACGATCTGACGACGCCACTGCTGTCGGACGAGACCCACGCAATGCTGAAAGCCTATGGCGCCTGGGGTGAAAAATCTATGTATGGCAAAGTGTTCGAAGGCGTTCTTCGCACAACGGTTCTGATCGATAAGGATGGCAAGGTCACCAAGATCTGGCGCGGCGTGAAGGTCGATGGCCATGCCGACGCGGTACTGGAGGAAGCCCGTCGGATTTGAATAATCCCGTTCTCCAAAAATTAACCATGAGAGGGTCAAATCGCCCCCGTGAATTGAGCCAGCCTGGGTGTGCCCCCGGCTGGCGCGGGAGTGTTGATGTCGAACCGTTCCAGCCAATATGCCGAGTATCCCCAGCACCACGCGCATGACCATGGCAGGTCACCTGCCCGCCGCGTCGGACCGGTCAAGGTACCTCCGGCACCCCTGGCGAAACAGAGCGACTACACCATTGCCCATGGCGGCAAGCAGGTTCGCATCGGTCCGGTGCTGTTCTGGATCGCGGTCGGCACGGTGACCCTGCTGGGCGCCTGGTCGGCGGCCACGGCCACCTATTTTGCCTTTCGCGACGACGTGCTGACCAAGCTAATCGCGCGCCAGGCCGACATGCAATACGCCTATGAAGACCGCATCGCCGAACTACGCGCCAAGGTCGATCGCACCACCAGCCGGCAGATGCTGGATCAGGAGCAGTTCGACCAGAAGCTCGATCAGGTGATGCGCCGGCAGACCACGCTGGAATCCCGCGCCACCGCGCTGAGCGCGATGTCGGATACGGCGATCACCGGTTCGATCGGCAAGTCGTCGCCACGCGAAACAGCCGCACCCGGCGCGCTGAAACCCTCGCCGATCAGCGACACCGTGACCTTCGTCGCGCCGCCGGATCGCGAGGCCCGGCTGGAATCGCGCACACCGGCCGTTGCGGCTCCGCAGCCGAACCAGTACGCCAAGAACGGCGGCGTCGACACCGTCATCGGCCGCCTGCAGGCGTCGCTGGACCAGGTCGAAAGCCGTCAACTGGCGACGCTGAGCGCGGTCGAGGAAACGATGGATTCCAAGGCCCGCCGGATGCGCGGCGCGATCTCGGACCTTGGCCTCAGCATGGCGCAGCTTGAAGCCGCCGTGCCGCGTGTCGCCATGGGCGGCCCCTACGTGCCCGTAAAACTCACAGCCAACGCTGATCCGTTCGAGCGTCAGCTGTATCGCGTCTATGTCAGCCGCGCCCAGGTCGACAAGCTGAACCGCACCATGGCGCTGGTGCCCTATCGCAAGCCGGTGGTCGGCGAAGTCGAATTCACCTCCGGTTTCGGCGTCCGCAGCGATCCATTCCTTGGCCGCCCGGCGATGCACACCGGCCTCGATTTCCGCGCCGCGACCGGCGACCCCATCCGCGCCACCGCAAACGGCCGCGTGACATCCGCTGCCTACGCCGGTGGCTACGGCCGCATGGTCGAGATCGATCACGGCAACGGCCTCGCTACCCGCTACGGCCATATGTCGGAAATCCACGTCAAGGTCGGCGACACCATCAAGATCGGCCAGGTGATTGGTCTGGTCGGCTCGACCGGCCGTTCCACCGGCCCGCATCTGCATTACGAGACCCGCATCGATGGCGAAGCCGTCGACCCGCAGAAGTTTTTGCGCGCCGGCGTCCGGCTGAGCGCAGGTTAAGCGCCCAGGCAGGGCATTGTTGCCCCGCCCCGAGTGTGATTGAAGCGGCACAGAGTTCCAGTTGAGGCCGGCTTCTTGAAATCTCCCACCAGGCGCATTGGTCCCAGACATCCCCGCCTCGGCGCGATCGGTTTTCGCGTCGCGCGATGGCTGAGCGCACGCGCGATGGCGCTGGCGGGCTTCCACCAGCTTGGCTCCTCCTTTGCAGACGAACGCATCGCGCTCATCCGTGCGAAGCTGGCGCGCGGCGAGACGGTGTATCTCGCCGGGCTGGGCGCACCCGGCACGCATAATTCCGGCGTTGCACTGATCGAGGTGACGCAGGCGCATGGTCCGCGGCTGATCGTCAACAACGAGGAAGAACGCTTCTCCGGCAACAAGCACACCACTGAATACCCGCGGCAGTCGATCGACGCCATGGTGGCGACGCTGCGTGGCATGGGTCGCGATATCGGCGACATAGCTGCGTGGCTGACGACTTGGGATTATCCGACGCTCGGCGGCACGCTGATCCGCTCGGTGCTGGATGAGGCGCCGCAAGGTTTTCGGCTGCTGCGCACGACAGATGCCGCCGGCTTCGACGGCCGCCGCCTCGAGCAGATGACGCGCACGCCGAAAATTCTCGGCAAGCAACTGGACCTCGGCGAGCGGGTGCCGCTGATCTGCATGCCACATCACGACAACCATGCATGGTTCTCGTTCGCGGCGTCGCCATTCGACGACAGCGACGAACCGGTCGCCATCGCAGTGCTCGACGGTACCGGCGACCGGGGTTCGATCTCGCTCTACGTTGCCGAAGGCGGCTCGATGCGACGGCTGTATTGCAATGACAGCGTGTTCGATTCCCTCGGCGCGTTCTACAGCGTGATTTCGTCGACCCAGGGCGGCTGGACCTGGCTGTCCAGCGAAGGCCGCTACATGGGCGCCGCCGCCTGGGGCGAAATGAACCGCGAAAGCAATCCGTATTATAGGCGATTGAAAGAGGTGCTGGATTTCGGCGCTGGCGGCGAGATCAAGCTCAACCGCACGATGGGCAACTGGTATTGCGACCCGTTCGACCAGCCCTACAAGGCCGCTTTGATCGAGATACTCGGTGAGCCGCTAAAACCCGATCAGCTGTGGAACCCCGATGCAGTGCTGCGCGTCGAGGATATCGCGCATCGCCCCGATACGCAGGATCGCCTCGACAAGGCCGCAGCGACGCAGCTGGTGTTCGAGGACGCGATGATCCACGTCGTCGATCACCTGCTGCGCAGCACCGGCGCGCAGCGCCTGGTGCTGACCGGCGGTGTCGCATTAAACGCGCTCGGCAACATGCGGCTGCTGCAGCATTTTAACGAAGCGTGGTTTGAGCAAGCGCAGGGCCGAAAAGCAAAACTTCATCTCTGGGTGCCGCCGACGCCGGGCGATCCCGGCGTCACCATCGGCGCCGCCTGGATGTTCGCCCATCTCGCCGGGGCCCCGCGTGGCGCGCCGATGACGCATGCGTTCTATTGCGGCGATGCACCGGAGCAGAGCGACATCGCGGAGGCGCTCAAGGCCGATGATATCCTCTCGCAGCACATCGGCGATATCTCGACACCGGAAGGGCGTGACGCTATCGCCGACTTGATGGCCTTCATGGTCGCGCGCAGCGGCATCATCGCGCTGTATCAGGGCGCGGCAGAAACCGGCCCGCGTGCGCTCGGTCATCGCTCGATCCTCGCTAGTCCCTGCGATCCCGCTACCCGGGAGCGGCTCAACGAACGCGTCAAATATCGCGAGGCGATCCGCCCGCTGGCGCCGATGGCGACACTGGAGGCCGCGCAGGAGTATTTCGATCTGCTAGAGGGCGCCTCCGACGCCGGTTACAATGCCTACAATTACATGGTGCTGACCACGCAATCGAAGCCGCACGCCCGCGACAAGATCCCGGCGGTCATCCACGCCGACGGCACTGGGCGGATCCAGATCGTCCGCGCGGAGGACGATCCCCTCACCTACGCGTATCTCAGGGCCCTCGGCCGCCATATCGGCGTCGAACTCTCGGTCAACACGTCGTTCAATGTCGCCGGCCCGATCGCGCAGACGCCGCGGCAGGCCGTCGAGACGCTGCGCCGCTCCGCCGGCCTCGACGTGGTGCTGATGGTCGCCAGCAACGGCGCTGTAACAGCCGCATGGCACGGCGGCCAGCGCAACAGCGGCCGGTTCACGACGTGGCACAGCGAATGGAAGCTCGGCCGGCCTTGAACGGGTTCGTGCCGAACTAGGCGGCACGAACTCCCGTAATGAACCGATTGACCTCATCCAGGATGCTTTCCGACTGGCGGGATACCTGACCAGCGGCATCAAGAACGTTGGATGCAGCCGAACCTGTTTCATTGGCGGCCTGGCTGACCCCCGCGATATTACGGGTGACCTGATCGGTGCTGGTGGCGGTCTGCTGCACATTGCGTGCAATCTCCGCGGTCGCCGCGCCCTGTTCTTCCACCGCCGCGCCGATCGCGGCCGTGATTCCGTTGACCTCGTCGATCGTCGAGCCGATGGCACGGATCGCTTCCACCGCCTCCTGGGTCGCGCTCTGAATCTGCTTGACCTGGTTGCCGATGTCATCCGTCGCGGTAGCGGTCTGCTGGGCCAGCGCCTTGACCTCGGTCGCAACCACGGCGAAGCCGCGGCCAGATTCCCCCGCCCGCGCCGCTTCGATCGTCGCATTGAGCGCGAGCAGGTTGGTCTGACTGGCGATGTTCGAAATCAACCCGACGACATCGCCGATCTTCTGGGCACTATCGGCCAACGCCCGCACGATGCTGTCGGTGCGGCGGGCGTCCTCGACAGCCTTTCCGGTGATCCTGGTCGAATGAGTGACCTGCCTTGCGATCTCGGCGATCGATGACGACAGTTCCTCGGCGGCGGTTGCGACCGTTTGGACGCCAACACCTGCTTCCTGTGCCGCATTCGCGACGGTCGCGGCCTGCTGGTTGGTGCGCCCGGCGGTCGAGGACATCGACCCCGCCGTACCTTCCAGTTCGACCGAGGATTTGACGAGCAGGCCAACCAGTTGTCCGGCCTTGGTTTCGAAGCCCTTCACCAGGCCCTCAAGCCGCTGGCCACGCTCCACCTGGGCGCTCTGCTCGCGCGCCTGTTCGATGACCAGGCGCTCGGCATTGAGGGCGCCGTGCCGGAGATCCTCCAGCGTCGTTGCCATCGCACCGAATTCGTCCGCACGATCCATGGCCGGGACCTTGGTCTGGAAATCGCGGGCAGCCAGCCGTCCGATCGACAGCGTCAGCGAACGTACAGGTGCCACGACGCGCTTTCTGATCATCCAGAGCCCGAGGACGCAGCCCAGGATGCCGATCAGCAGAGCCGAGCCGATCAGGACGAGATGACCGAAAGCGGCTGAATGGCGTTCCTCGGCACGCTGCGCCATGCCGACCAACGCGGCTTCGGCGACCTTGATCACCTGTTCGATCGGCCCGTTGCAGACCTCGGTCCACCCGGCCGCATTCGGCGCCTTGGCGGTCCCGGATTCGGCGTAGGCCGCATCGCGCGCCGCATAGGCGTCGCTGAAGATCCGCTTCGCGCTTACTGCGGCTTCGCTCAGGGCGCGCGGCGCGCCGGTCCGCGAAAGGAGGTCGTCGAGCATGAGCAGTGAACGGCCGCTCTCGCCCCGCAGCTTGGCGACCTGCAACCGTCCCTTGGCATCGATCGCCCCACCGTTGGTAAACAGCGGCCGGTTGAGCGAGCACTCGGTGCCGAAACTGTCGCGGGCCGACCAGGAATACTGGCGCGCCAGCACATATTCGCCGATTACCGGGTCGGCGAGCCGGGCCTCGCCCGCGATGGAGCGGGAAACATCCGAGAGGCTGGTCGCGATGGCTCCTACTGCTTCGTACCAGCCCTGGCTATCCTTGACGTCGCGCTCGGCCTTGGGCTTTGTCGCCAAAGCGACGACACCGTTTTCCAGCTCACGCGCCTTGGCCACGCTCTGCTGGACCTTGCCCATCAAAGCGGGAACATTCGCCGCCAGACTGGGATCGACGATGCCATCGACGACCTTCAGCTGCGCATCGTTCTGGGTGAGCAGGCGCTTGATTTCCGGCAGGGCCTGGTCAGCCGAGGCGATGAACGTCTGGGCGGAGGCGCGCGCTACGCGCAGCATCTGGGTGGTTCGGAATATCGCCGCATCCGCGCCCGCCAGCGCCCCGGGCATTCTCCAGCTCCGAAAAGGCCTGCGAGAATTGTATCGTCAGCGAAGCAGCAAGCGCCACGGCGAGAATAACAAAAGCACCCGTCAGCAGAGCGCCAGCGGTCAAAACGTTGCGCGACTTCATGGCAATCAGCCTACTACTTGTGATTCCAATTCTCACAAGCTTGAGTAAGGCAATACCTGTAAGGAAGTCATAACGTCGCAGCCGCCAGCCTGTACCTTGCCCCCCTTGCAGCGCCGCATGGCACGACGCCAGCGTGACAGCGGCCGGTTCACGGCCTGGCTATCGGACTGGACCCGCGCCCGCGGCTAAAGCGTTGCCGAAGTCATGCGAAGCGCGGAAGTCAAACCTTGCCGATCTTCTTTGCGACCGCAACCAGACGTGCGCTGTCTTTGGCTACGAATTGCGCGAACTCATCCGCGTCCTGATAAGCGGGCATATTTCCCGCCACCTCGAATGTCCGCGTGACCTCGCTATCGCTCATCGCCTGTCGCGTGCAGTCTCGCAGCTTCGTCACAATTGGCTGGGGTAACCCTTTGGGCACGAAAAGGCCGGCCCAGATGTAGAACTCAACCTCGGGGAAGCCCAGTTCCTTGAACGTCGGGAGATTCGGAAATGCCGGCAGGCGTTCGCTTCCCCAGTTGGCCAGAACGCGCAGTGTGCCAGCGTCGACATGTTGCTTCAGCGTTCCCGGCGCCGATGCCAGCGCCTGGATTTGCCCGCCCAGGAGGTCGCTGATCGCAGGCGTTGCGCCTCTGTAGGGCACGTGAAGCAGCTTGATGTCTGCCGCATTCGCGAACATCTCCATCGCGATGTGCAGCGTGCCGAACGGGCCAGATGATCCGAACGCGATCGCGCCCGGACGCGCCTTGGCGTCGGCGATGAAGTCGGCGATAGTTTTCCATGGCGCGCTGGCCGGTACCGCGAACAAGGTCGGATCCGCGAGCACGCGCGCGATCGGCTGGAGTTGGTCGACCTCATATGCGGGCGGGCGATCGTAGATGCGATCCGATTCCGGCAAGACCGCGAGCGACGACAACGTCATCAGCAACGTGTGTCCGTCAGGCTGCGCACGCGCCACGGCCGCGTTGCCCAGCGAACCGCCGGCGCCGCTGCGGTTGTCGATGATGACCGGCTTGCCGAGCATCTTTTGCAGCGAAGCCGCGATCGGACGCGCTGCGATGTCGGCCTGCCCACCCGCCGGGAACGGCACGACCATCGTGATGTTGCGGTTTGGCCAGGCTTCCTGCGCGCGCACATTCTGACCGGTCAGCGCGAGCGTCGACAGGCCGCCTAGGCCTGCAATGAAGTCACGACGTTTCATCAATGTCTCCCGTTCTGTTTTTTTGCTACGCATTGGACTACGTTGCACCCAAGGGACGAAGGACAGCCTCAAACGAGACAGCTCTTGCGCGCCTTGGGAGCTCTACCGTTTTGAAGCGTGCAGAGTTGAGCGTTGGACAGACGATGCCCCCCGCGCCTCTTCGTCACAAAACCGCAGCCGTTGTGAGTCTATTTAGCCGACCGGGTTTTCCAGTTTGCCGATGCCGCTGACTTCGATCGTCACGACGTCGCCCTTCTTGAGAAAGCGCGGCGGCGTAAAGCCAAGGCCGACGCCAGCCGGCGTTCCCGTTGCCAGCACGTCTCCGGCCTCCAGGGTAATGCCCGCCGAGATCGTCTCGATCAGCGTTGGAATATCGAAGATGAGATCGGCGACCGGAGCATCCTGGCGACGTTCGCCATTCACAAATGTCGTAAGTCGCATTTTAGTCGGGTCTGGCATCGCATCGGCTGTGAGGATCGCCGGACCCATCGGGCAGAAACCATCGATGCCCTTGCCGATGAACCACTGGCGATGCTTGTGCTGCAGCGTCCGGGCTGTGACGTCATTGATGATCGTGTAACCGAACACATGCGCCAGCGCATCTTGCTTCTTGATCCCTCGGCCGCCGCGCCCGATGATCACCGTGAGCTCGCCTTCGTAGTCCGTGCTGTCGGTCGGATCGAGATAATTCGGAATTGACTTGCCTGGGCCGATCACGGTGCTCGACGGCTTCGTGAAAATGACCGGCGCTTCCGGCACGACTTCCTTCGCAGACGAGTCGAAACCGCTGCCCGCAAACTCCTTTGCGTGTTCATGATAGTTCTTGCCGACGCAAAAGACATTCCGTGGCGGGCGTGGAATTGGCGCAAGAAGCTCCACGCTTGCGATGGGAAGCGGCGCGCCCGCTGCACCAGTCAGCGTACCCTTCAGGCGATCAAAGTTCGCAATCAGCGTAATCATGTCGGGAGCGACTTCGCGCGATAGCGGCGAGACCTGAGAGAGCGCCTCATCTGCAATACCGACCGTTGCTCGGCCCTCGTGCAGGAAAGTAACAAGGTGCATTTTTCCTCCTGATATTTCTGCTTATCCAGCGAACGGATCGCCGTGTCTTCTAAAGACACCCATATCTTCGATAGAAGATTTTGGCAAGCCGCTCATCCCGAAGTTTTATTCTTCAGAAGACGCGCCCGATCATCGACGGTACCGCCTTCAATATCCCGCTGCTGACAAGATCAATCGACGCCGGCGCAGCAACGAAAGTCGATTTTCGCTCGGGAGGATGTGACACGGCGAGCAACCACGCCTAAGATGGAATCATTAGCGGATCACAACGGAGCAACACGCGATATGGCGAAGCCGGCGGCACGGAAGGTCGTTCGTGAAGACCCCGTCAGTCGCGCATTCGGCGATCGCGTCCGCATATTGCGCGAGCAGGCCAACCTGACCTTGGAGCAGTTCTCGAAGCTGTCCGGTGTCAGTCGGGCGATGCTGTCGAAGGTCGAGCGCGGCGAGAAGAGCCCTACTATCGGGGTCGCCAGACGCATCGCGCTCGCTCTGGACACGTCGTTCTCGATGCTGATGGGGGACGATGACGCGCCGCGTCGCGCTTTCGCGCTCGTTCGGAAGGATCAGCGCCAGGTCTTCCGCGATTCAAAGACAGGCTTCGAACGCTTCCTGCTGTCCCCGGTCATGGCTGGAATGGCGGTGGAAGTCGTGCTGCACCACCTTCCCCCCAAAACCTCAACCGGTAAATTGCCCGCCTACCCTTCGGGCACATCCAAACACGTTTTGGCTACGCACGGACGAGTCACGGTGAGAACCAAGGACACGGAGACTGTTCTTGATGAGGGAGACTCATTGTACTTCGAGGTGGACGTCGAGCACTGGTTCGAGAATCGCACGGCGCGCCGGTGCGAGTACTACCTCGTGATTTCGGCTCCTCCGACTTACGGCCGACGTAGCGAGGGAAAAGCCTGACGTTGGTCTGATCCATATAGTTTGAAGATCCCCCGCTCATCTGCGATGGGAGTAGTTTGCCTGTAGCCAACTCTAGTCCACCACCTGATTATTTCTTCAGGCAGAGCCCGACCGTCGGCGACGTCGCGCACTTCAAGCCATCCGCCGCGCCGCCGCTCGGACAGAACACGGAGACCAGCGTCTCGTTGGCCTCGCAGCTCACCGAGCCATCGGCCTGCACCACGCGAAGGTTGACCGGCGCAGCATCACCCCTGTCGCCTTTGTCACCCTTCTCGCCGGGCGTGCCCGGAGCGCCCTGTGGGCCCTGCGGACCTTGCGCGCCAGCCTGCCCCTGCGCGCCGGGAATACCCTGAACGCCTTGGGCGCCCTGCGGCCCCGCCGGTCCCTGAACGCCTGCATCGCCTTTCGGGCCCGCAGGCCCGGGATCGCGACCGCAGCCGGCCAGCATCAGCGCAACACCGATGGCAAGGATGGGAATGATCTTCATGACGCCCCCCACAAATTGAATCGTGATCGCCGCGACGCGCGGCGTCGAGACAAGCCGGCGGACCGCCGCCGGTTCCGGCTTCCCGATCATACCGGCTGCATAAATGAAGGAAAGAGGCGGGTCGTGGTGACCGCGGCGCTGTTGCAAGGCGCCGCAGGCGCTGACAGCGCACTAGTTCGGCGCGCCGTCCCTGGGGTGCGAGACGAGTTCGATCATCTTCGCCTCGTCGTCATCAGGCGCATAGGCTTTTGCGTTGTCGTAGGCCTGCACCGCGGCCCGACTGACAAGCGGCGTTCCCTGCAACAGGCCCTCGGCCAAGGCGACCGCATAGGCCGCATCCTTGTGGCGGAGCGCTGCCGTAAAGGTCGCGCCGGCAAAATTCCGTTCCACCATGCGGCGCGAATGCCGGATCACCCCGGGACTGGCAGCGACGCCGTGCTCGATCGACTCCAGCACCAGCTTCATGTCGAGTCCGGCCTGTTCGGCGATGGCGAGGCCTTCGGCCAAGCCCGCGATCTGGATCGCGCCCATCAGATTGTTGATCAGCTTGTAGACCGTACCGCTGCCGACCGCGCCAAAATGCCGGATCGTCGAACCTACCGGCGTCAGGAACGGCCGCGCGCGCTCCAGATCCGCCGCTTCGGCGCCAACCAGCAGTGTCAGCTTTCCGCTGGCGGCGGCATCCGGCAGGCCGGTGACGGGACAGTCGATATAGGTGAGACCACGCGCAATCAGCTCGCGGCCGAGATCAAGCGCGTGCTGATAGGAGACGGTGGAGCATTCGATCGCCAGCGCACCCGACTTGGCAGTCGTCGCTATGCCATCGCTGCCGAGCCAGACCGCCCGTGAAGCTGCGTCGTCAGCGACCATGGTGACGATGGCATCGGCATTCTCAGCGGCGTCTGCCGGTGAACTGGCGAAACGCGCGCCGCGCGCGATCAGATCGTCGGCCTTGGCCTTGCTGCGATTCCACACCGCAACGCTGAAGCCGGCATCGAGATAACGGCCGGCCATGCCGAGCCCCATGCGTCCCAAACCGATAAACGCAACATGGGCCATGGCCTAGTCCACATCCTCGATCGCACCGGGCGAGGTACCGAAGGCGCGCTGCGCCAAGGTTGCCGCCATGAATTCGTCGAGGTCGCCGTCGAGCACGCCGGAGGTATCCGAGGTCTGCACGCCGGTGCGCAGGTCTTTCACCATCTGATAGGGCTGCAGCACGTAGGAGCGGATCTGGTGGCCCCACCCGATATCGGTCTTGGCGGCCTGGTCGGCGGCGGCTTTTTCTTCGCGCTTCTTCAGCTCGATTTCATAAAGGCGGGCGCGCAACATGTCCCAGGCCTGGGCCTTGTTCTTGTGCTGCGAGCGGCCGGCCTGACAGACCACCGCGACGCCGCTCGGAATATGCGTCAGCCGCACCGCGGATTCGGTCTTGTTGACGTGCTGCCCGCCGGCGCCACCCGAGCGCATCGTATCGACGCGAACGTCGGACTCGTTGATGTCGATCTTGATGCTGTTGTCGACCACCGGGAAGATCGCCACGCTGGAGAATGACGTGTGCCGCCGCGCGTTGGAATCATACGGCGAGATGCGCACCAGCCGGTGCACGCCGGCTTCGGTCTTCAGCCAGCCATAGGCGTTGTGACCCGATATCTGGATCGTCGCGGATTTGATGCCGGCTTCTTCGCCCTGAGTCTCCTCGAGGTATTCGATCTTGAAGCCGTGCTTTTCCGCCCAGCGCGTATACATGCGCAGCAGCATCGAGGCCCAGTCCTGGCTCTCGGTACCGCCGGCGCCGGCATGGACTTCGAGATAGGAATCGAAGCGGTCCGCTTCGCCGGCCAGCAAGGCTTCCAGCTCGCGGCGCGCGACTTCCTTCTTCAGGGCTTTCAGCGCGTTCTCGGCTTCGAGCACGACGCCTTCATCGTTCTCGGCCTCGCCGAGTTCGATCATCTCGATGTTATCTTCGAGTTCGCGCGTGACCTTGCCGATGCCGCCGAGCGCATCCTCCAGCGAGGTGCGCTCCTGCATCAGTTTCTGGGCCTTCTGGGGATCGTTCCAGAGATTGGGATCTTCAGCGAGCGTATTCAGCTCTGCGAGTCGTGCCGTGGATGCATCGACGTCAAAGATGCCTCCTCAGCAGCCCGACTGACTGCTTGATCTCTTCAACGAGGCGTTCGATTTCTGGGCGCATGGAGTCTCTGATCTGCGGCCTCAGGCCGCGATGGCAAATGACGTGTGGGATGTAGCGGCGGGCGCGGCAAAGCGCAATCGCCGTGATGCCTCAGTACAGCCCGCCGGTACCGGAGCGCAGGATGCTGCGGTCGGCATCGGGCGACACCGACAGCGATCGGCCATCGGCATCGGCGACGCCGATCACCGAATAATTATCCGGCGGCGCCGTGCCCGGCTTGAAGGCCTCGAGGATCGTGCGACCGGTATCGCCCGGTCCGGCGCGCATGCCGGACTTGGCGTCGACGCGGATCAGCTTGATGCCTGCCGGCACGCGGAACGGCACTGCAGGTTTGTCGGCAAGCGCAAGCTTCATGAAATCGCGCGCGATCGGCGCCGCCAGACCGCCGCCGGTGGCCTTGGCACCGAGGTTTCTCGGCTTGTCGTAACCAAGATAAATTCCCACCACGACATCCGGCGAGAAGCCGATGAACCAGGCATCCTTGGCGTCGTTGGTGGTGCCGGTCTTGCCGGCGATCGGCTTGCCGACGTCGCGCATCACCGTCGCGGTGCCGCCCTGGACCACGCCTTCCATCATCGAGGTGATCTGGTAGGCCGTCATCGCATCGAGCACCTGCTCGCGGCGATCGACGAGTTGCGGCTCCGGCTGGTTCTTCCAACCATCGGGCGCATCGCAGCCGCGGCATTCGCGCTGGTCGTGCTTGAAGATGGTGTGGCCATAGCGATCCTGGATGCGGTCGATCAGCGTCGACTTCACCCGCTTGCCGCCATTGGCGAACATCGAATACGCCGTGACCATGCGCATCACCGTGGTCTCGCCGGCGCCGAGCGCGTAGGAGAGATAGTTCGGCAGTTCGTCATAGACGCCAAAGCGCTTGGCATATTCGCCAATCAGCGGCATGCCGACGTCTTGCGCGAGGCGCACGGTCACCGTGTTGAGCGAGCGCATCAGCGCGTTGCGCAGCGTGGTCGGACCGTAATACTTGCCGGTCGAATAGTTTTCCGGACGCCAGACGCCCGCGCCCTGCCCCTGATCGATTTCGATCGGCGCATCGACCACCACTGTGGACGGCGTGTAGCCATTATCCATCGCCGCCGAATACACCAGCGGCTTGAACGACGAGCCGGGCTGGCGATAGGCCTGCGTGGCGCGGTTGAACTGGCTCTGGTCGAACGAGAAGCCGCCGACCATCGCCAGCACGCGGCCGGTCCACGGATCCATCGCCACCATGGCGCCGGATACTTCGGGATATTGCCGCAGCCGGAACTGGCCCTCGACCGCCGCGCCGTCCTTCATCAGCGGATCGACATAGATGACATCGCCGGCGTTGAGGACCTGCGATACCGCCGTCGGCGTCCTGCCACGCGCCGGGCCTGTCGCGGGCTTCGCCCACTTCACGCCTTCCAGCGTGATGTTGCCGGTCTGCCGGTCCTTGAGCACGGCGCCGCCGAGTTCGCGGCCAGGCTGGAAGCCGATCCGCGCCGACTGGTCGCTGACGTCCAGCACCACCGCGAGCTTCCACGGCGCGATGTCGGACAGCGATCTCACCTCGGCAAGCTTCACGCCCCAGTCGCCGCTGATATCGAGCTTGTTGGTCGCGCCGCGCCAGCCGTGAGCCTCGTCGAAGGTGATGAGACCGTTCACCATGGTCTTGCGCGCCATCACCTGCAGCTTCGGATCCAGCGTGGTGCGGACCGACAGACCGCCCTCATAGAGTTTCTTTTCGCCGTAGCGCTCGAACACGTCGCGGCGGACTTCCTCGGCGAAATACTCGCCGGCGAAGATATGCGCCGCATTGGAGCGGTTGGTCACCACCAGCGTGTCCTTGCGCGCCTTGTCGGCGTCGGCCTGCTTGATCCAGCCATTTTCCAGCAGACGGTCGATCACATAGTTACGGCGCTCGATGGCGCGATCACGGTTCTTCACCGGATGCAGCGACGAAGGCGCCTTCGGCAGCGCCGCGAGATAGGCGGCTTCCGACACGGTCAGTTCGTTCACCGACTTGTCGAAATACACCAGCGACGCCGCGGCGATGCCGTAAGCACCGAGGCCGAGGTAGATTTCATTGAGATACAGTTCGAGGATCTTGTCCTTCGAATAGGCGCGCTCGATGCGCATCGCCAGCAAGGCTTCCTTGATCTTGCGGGTGAAGGAGACCTCGTTGGTCAGCAGGAAGTTCTTGGCGACCTGCTGGGTAATGGTGGAAGCGCCCTGCGGCCGGCGGTTGGAACCGAAGTTCTGCGCATACAGCACCGCGGCGCGGGCCATGCCGGTGTAGTCGATGCCACCATGCTCGTAGAAATTCTTGTCTTCAGCGGCGAGGAAGGCGTTGATCACCAGTTTCGGCACCGCCTGGATCGGCAGGTACAGCCGGCGCTCCTTGGAATATTCGCCGAGCAGCGCGCCGTCAGCGGCGTGTACCCGCGTCATCACCGGTGGCTCATAATCCTGCAGCTGCGAATAGTCCGGCAGGTCCTTGGAGTAATGCCAGATCATACCGGCTGCGGCGGCGACGCCCACCAGGAACACGACGGTCCCGGCGGCGAACAAGAAACCCAAAAACCGCACCAGCAGACGCATTATCGAAGATCCGTTTCAATCGCTGTGCCGCACCATATCATACGGCGGCCCCATCGGCACAAAGTCGGCAACAAGCTCGGCGCGACCGATACAGCACAGACCGGAGACCAGTTTTGACCGATTCTGACGGTCGCGCGGGAATTTTTATAAAGCTGCGGCTGTGTCGAAACTAGGGCTTCTGACGTTGAAACCCTTGTCTTTTTCAGTTTCCCGGCGCCGCCGAGACCACACGTTTGGCAAAAAAACCGTCGATCGCCTGCGCCACTGCGCCGACGGTCTTGGAGCGCCAGTTCTCCGACATCAATTGCTGCAAATCGTCCTTGTTCGAAACATAGCCCAGTTCGATCAGCACCGACGGCACGTCCGGCGCCTTCAGCACCTTGAAACCCGCGGACTTCAGCGGGTGTTTGTGCATCCGCGCCGTGGCCTTCATCTCGCCGACGACCAGACGGGCAAAACGGTTCGAGAACGTTCGGGTTTCGCGCTGCGCCAGGTCGATCAGGATGTCGGCGACGTCGGTGGGCTCTTCGGTCAGGTTGACGCCACCGATGGCGTCCGCCTTGTTTTCCGAATCTGCCAACCGCTCGGCCTCGGCGTCGGAGGCCTTGTCGGACAGCGTGTAGATTGTCGCCCCCTGGGCATCGCCCTCGCCGCGCGGCAGCGCATCGGCATGGATCGAGACGAACAGCGCGGCCGACTGGTTGCGCGCGATCTTCACGCGGTCGCCGAGCGGAATGAAAGTATCGTCAGTGCGGGTCATCACCACCCGGTATTTGCCGGCCTTTTCGATGCGATCGCGCAGCGCCAGCCCGAAACTGAGCACCAGGCTTTTTTCGGCCTCGCCGCCGGCCTGGGTGCCGTTGTCGATGCCGCCGTGGCCGGGATCGAGCACCACGACCGGACGCGCGTCGTCAGCCGGCTTGGGTGCCGCACTGGCGGCCACAGTCGTGGCCACGGCGGCAGTGGTCCCTACCGCAGGCCGCAGGTCCGGCCGGTTTTCCACGGCCAACGACTGCACGAAGGCGGTGCGGTCCACCGCCTCCAGCTCGATCACCAGCCGCGCCGGCTGGCCGTTGGCGGGATCCAGAGCATAGGCGTTCTTGATCTTGGCGGGTCCGGCAAGGTCGAACACGATCCGGGAGCCGCCCGGCATCACCAGCCCGTAGCGGAACGCCTTGATCAGCCCGCGCGCCACCGTGCCGGCGCCCGTATCGAGATGAAAGCTGACCTGGGGGATATCGACGACGACGCGATAGGGATCGGCCAGCGCGAAGGCGCGCAGCGGGATCTTCTTGTCGAGGTCGAGAATGAAGCGGGTCTGCTTTTCGTCGCCGGCCACACGCACGTCCGATGCGATCGGAAACGGGCTCGCCATCTCCGGACGCGGCGACTCATCCGCAGCGCGGCCGGTATCCGACCACCCGCACAGCGCGGCCATGGCGCTGGCAAGCACCGTTCCCAGCAAAACGATATGGTTTGCGCGGCCCGCCAACGAATCCTGTGCCTCCGAAGCAGCCCTTCATTAACCCAATAGGATTGCACGGTTAACCGATGCTTAAGGTTGCGCCGCCGAATAAGCGGGAGTGTTGCAGGCTTGTGACGCTTCCCTTGCATGCGCCCGCCAATCCTCGTATGTACGAGGGGCTGACGGTTTAACTCCCGGTTGTGTCGCGTTCAGCCTCCCGGTGCAGCGCCTGTTCCTCCGAGCTTCTCTCGGTGGTTCCAGCGTTTTTCCGATCTCCCCTCTACAACCAGCGCAGCGCGCGGTTGATCAGAGGGGCGGTTCTAGCCCGAGCGGCGTCCGGTCCCAGGTCATCTTGCTCCAGGGGCGGCTTTAGACACTTCATAACCGAGTATTCCGGCCCCCGGGTTGGAGTATGCGACAGCCGGCGAACGCTTCGGCGTAGCGCCGGACGTCAGCAATAAAGGCGGCGCCTTTGCCGCCAAGATGTTCAGACGGGCCGACGCTTGATGCGCCAGACTGTGATGCCGACCGAGACCCATGCGGGACCTGCGCCGATGCGAAGCCAAAGCTTCGCGCGTCGCCCTGCACTGGGTTCGTGTTCGGCACGGCGCCCCGGGTTGCGTTTCGGCCTTCCCCTCACCCCCGAATCAGGTGGACCGTTGCGTCACCCGGCTGCGCCATATGCGCTTGCCGCCACGCGCGCCCTCCGCCGTCATGAGCCCCCAAATGCCAAACAAAATGTTGATCGACGCGACCCACCCGGAAGAGACCCGGGTTGTCGTGGTTCGCGGCAATCGCGTCGAAGAGTTTGATTTCGAAACTGCGCAGCGCAAGCAGCTCCGCGGCAACATCTATCTCGCCAAGGTCACACGGGTCGAGCCATCGCTACAGGCCGCCTTCATCGAATACGGCGGCAACCGCCACGGCTTCCTGGCCTTCAGCGAAATCCATCCCGATTATTACCAGATTCCGGTCGCCGACCGTCAGGCGCTGATCGAGGCCGACGAGCGCGCACATCGCGAAGCCGAGGAAGAAACCGACAACCGTTCCAGCCGCAAGCGCTCGCGGCACCGCAATTCGCGCCGCCGCGGCAGCGGCGAACGCGTGCAGAGCGAAGTGGTCGAAGGCGCGCCCCTCGATCCGTCGCAGGCCGAACAGCCGCGCGATCCGGAATTCGCGGCGCACGACGCCGAGCATGACCACGCCCACGCTCACGACGCTGGGCATCATGCCGCCGACGCGGAACATCACGATCACGACGATCATGAGCACACCCACGCCCATGAGCACGTTGAAAGCGAGCACGTTGAAAGCGAGCACGTTGAAAGCGAGCACGCCGAGGGTGAGCACGCCGAAGGCGATCATGCGCATGAAGCGCACGACCATGAACACGTTGCAGCCGAAACGCCCGCGCCGGAGACCCAGCCCGAGCAGCCGGTTTCGGCCGGTTTTGCGCCGGAGCCGATCGCTGAAACGCATGAGCCGGTTGCCGCTGTTGCCCATGACGATCACAGCCACGACCATCACCACAACGAAGCTCACGCGGCGGAAAACGCGGCCCACGCCGAAGACGCCACACACCATGACGAGCATGCCGATGGCGACCATGCCGCCGCGGCCGAGAGCGACGAGCAGGACGACGAGGAAGACGACGGCGAGGAAGCCGAAGAGGATATCGTCGAATCCGTCGGCGGCGAAGACGTGCTGGAAGAAGTTCCGGATCGCGCCTTCCGTCCGCGTCGCCAGTACAAGATCCAGGAAGTCATCAAGCGCCGCCAGGTGATGCTGGTGCAGGTCGTCAAGGAAGAGCGTGGCAACAAGGGCGCTGCGCTGACCACCTATCTGTCACTGGCCGGCCGTTACGCCGTGCTGATGCCGAACACCGCACGCGGCGGCGGCATCAGCCGCAAGATCACCTCGGCGCAGGATCGTTCGCGCCTCAAGGAAGTGGTGTCGGACCTCGACGTGCCGGAAGGCATGGGGATCATCCTGCGCACCGCAGGCGCTTCCCGTACCAAGCCGGAAATCAAGCGCGACTTCGAATATCTGATCCGCATGTGGGAAACCGTGCGCGACATGACGCTGAAGTCGCAGGCACCGACCCTCGTCTACGAGGAAGGCTCGCTGATCAAGCGATCGCTGCGCGATCTCTACAACAAGGAAATCGACGAGATCCAGGTCGCCGGCGAAGCCGGCTATCAGGAAGCCCGCGACTTCATGCACATGCTGATGCCGACCAACGTTCGGGCGGTAAAGCTGTATCGCGACGGCCAGCCGCTGTTCTCGCGGATGGGTGTCGAGAGCCAGCTCGACGCGATGTTCTCGCCCACGGTGCAACTGCGCTCTGGCGGCTACATCGTCATCAACCAGACCGAAGCTCTGGTCTCGATCGACGTCAATTCGGGTCGTTCGACCCGCGAACACCACATCGAGGACACCGCGCTCAAGACCAATCTCGAGGCAGCCGAGGAAGTGGCGCGGCAGCTGCGGCTGCGCGATCTCGCCGGCCTGATCGTCATCGATTTCATCGACATGGACGAGAAGCGCAACAACCGTTCGGTCGAGCGCAAGATGAGCGACTGCCTGCGGCAGGATCGCGCTCGCATCCAGGTCGGACGCATCTCGCATTTCGGCCTGCTGGAAATGTCGCGCCAGCGCATCCGCGCCAGCGTGCTGGAAAGCTCCACCGAGGTTTGCACCCATTGCGGCGGCAGCGGCCATGTCCGTTCGGTCTCGTCGGTTGCGCTGCAGTTGCTGCGCGGCATGGAAGAGATCCTGATGAAGGGCGCCACGCACAATCTGATCGTGCGCACCCGCACCGACGTCGCGCTCTATGTGCTCAACCACAAGCGCGGCCATCTGCGCGATCTCGAAAGTGGCTTCAAGGTCACGCTCGCGGTGATCGCCGACCCGACCGTCACCGGTCAGCAGTCCTTCGTGATCGACCGCGGCGATCAGGTGCACACGCTGGAGGCCGCCAAGGCCCTCCTCGCAGCCCAGGTCGCGGCGTTCCCGCCGCCGATGGAAGAAGAGCCCTTTGAGGACGACGAGTCCTTCGAGACCGAGGCTGAAATCGAGACGGAAGAGACCGAAGGCCTTACCGACGACGAGTCGGCGAGCGAGAATGTCGCCGGCGAGGCCGATGCGGACGGACGCAAGCGCAAGCGGCGCCGGCGTCGGCGGGGACGTTCCGGCGAGGCCCGCGAAGGCGGACCGGCTCCCGAGCGGGGCGACGATGAATCAATCGCCGTTGCTGGCGAAGGCAACGTCGAAACCGTTGGCGACGACAGCGAAGCCGAGGACGACGAGGCCGAGGATCAGCCCGGCGAGGCCCGCACCACGGACCAGCCGACAGATGGCGAACGGCGCCCGCGCCGCCGCGGTCGCCGCGGTGGACGCCGTCGGCGTGGCGGACCGGAAGATGGCCTGGTTGGATCGATTGCCGACGAACTCGGACCGACCTCGGCTTCGGAAGCCAGCGAAGCTGTCGCAGATCTCGAAGGTGCGTACTCGGAGCCGCGTCCATATGCAGCTCCAGTGGAAACCGTGACATCGTATTCCGAACCGGAGTCCGAGACCCGGCAGAGCCGGCATGATGCCGTGCCGATGTTCGCTCCTGTTGCGCCCGAACCTGCCCCCACGTCCGTTCCCGTGCCTGCACAGGAAGCTGCGCCGCAGGACGACGACAAGGCTGCGGCCCGCCGTCGTTCGACCGTGCGTGAGAAGGTCAGCTTCGCGCCGTCGTCCGAACCGCAGCCCGTTGCAGCGCCAGTAGCCGATGCACCGCAGCCGGCTCCTGCCGCCGAGCCGGCAGCGCCGGAAGTCGCAACCGACACCCAGCCGCGCAAGGCCGGCTGGTGGTCACGCGCCTTCGGCACCGGCGAGTAAGCCCAAGCAGCTGAACAGCGAAAAGCCGCCCGGCGAACCGGGCGGCTTTTTTATTGCCTGCGATAATGGCGCCGCGATCAACCGGTGGTGATGGCGGTTTCCACGTCGGACGGATCGATGGTCTTGTTCAGGTTGGCGTGCATCAGCTCGTGATCGAGTTCGCCTTCCCACCACGACACGAACACCGCGGCGACGCCATTGCCGGTGATATTGGTAAGGGCACGCACCTCGCTCATGAACTTGTCGATCGAGAACACGATCGCCATGCCCGGCACCAGCGCCGGATTCACCACCGTCAGCGTCGCCGCCAGCGTGATGAAGCCTGCGCCCGTCACGCCGCTGGCGCCCTTCGACGTCAGCATGGCGACCAAGAGAATCGTCAGTTGCTGGCTGAAGGAGAGATCAACGCCGAGCGCCTGCGCGATGAACAAGGTCGCCAGCGTCATGTAGATGTTGGTGCCATCGAGATTGAACGAATAGCCGGTGGGGACCACAAGGCCGACCACCGATTTCGAGCAGCCGAGGCGCTCGAGCTTCGCCATCAGCTGCGGCAGCGCGCTCTCCGAGGAGCTGGTGCCGAGCACGATCAGCAGTTCATCCTTGATGTAGGCGATGAACTTGAAGATGTTGAAGCCGACGAAGCGGGCGATCAGACCGAGCACCACGACCACGAACAGCGCCGCGGTGGCATAGAACAGCACGATCAGGCTGATCAGATTGCCCAGCGCCGCAGGGCCGAACTTGCCGATCGTATAGGCCATCGCGCCAAACGCGCCGATCGGCGCCGCTTTCATGACGATGGCGATGACGCCGAATATCGCGTGCGAGGTGTCGTCGATGATGTCACGCAGGCGATGACCGCGTTCGCCGAGCGCCATTAGCGCGAAGCCGAACAGGATCGCAAACAGCAGCACCTGCAGGATATCGCCGCGCGCGAGCGCGCCGACCACGCTGTCGGGAATGATGTTGAGCACGAAGTCGACCGACTTCTGCGCTTCCGCCTGCTTGACGTAGGTGGCGACCGCGGCCGCATCCGGCTTGGTGGCGAGGCCATGGCCGACCTGAAACAGATTGCCCATCACCAGGCCAAGGATCAGCGCGAAGGACGAGACGATCTCGAAATAGACCAGCGCCTTGACACCGACGCGGCCAACCTTGCGGGCGTCCTGGATGTGCGCGATGCCGGAGACCACGGTGCAGAAGATGATCGGCGCGATCACCATCTTGATCAGCTTGATGAAGCCGTCACCGAGCGCCTTGATCCAGTCGTTGGTGGCAAGATGGGGAAAGAACGACCCCACGACGATGCCGAGCAGGATCGCAATCAACACCTGTACGTAGAGAATCTGGTACCAGGCTTTTGCTGCAGGCGCTGGCACGCCCGTTGTTGCGATCACTGCCGCCATGACATTCACTCCCGTCAAATCTTTAGAACTGCGGCGGTCAATAGCACAGAATGCCACATCCCCGGCAAGCCGCCGGGGATCAATTAGTTGTACGATTAATCAGCCAGATGCCTGTGTAGGTCAGCGATTACCCGCGATAGCGACTACCCGCGACAGCGTTAGCCGCGACGGCGATCGACCAGGCGGCGCACGGCGGGCACCAGTGCGGCGCCGAGGGCGTTCTTCACCAGCGACCCGGCGATGAACGGCAGGAGGCCGACAAGCCAGGCCTTCTCGATGCCGAGCTTCATGCCGAAGGCGAGCCAGGCAAAGCCCATCGCCAGAATCGCGATGTGGCCGATGCCCATCGCCATGAACAGGCGCGGCACCGAACGATCCCAGCCGCGCTCGCTGAGCCAGCCGGTGACGAAGGCCGCGACGATGAAGCCGAACAAATAGCCGGCGGTCGGTCCCATCAGCGGTGCGAGGCCGCCGACCGGTCCGGCGAATACCGGCATGCCCATGGCGCCCTCGGCGAGATAAGCGATCACGGTGGCAACGCCGAGCCGCCAGCCACAGGCGGCGCCGATCATCAGCACCACCAGCGTCTGCAGCGTCATCGGCACGAACGGCAGCGGCAGGTTGATCTTGGCCGAGAGCGTCAGCAATGCCGTTCCCAAGGCTGCGAGAACGACCGCGCGCAGGATTCCCGCAGCGCCATCGGCACGATCGGGCCACAGCACGGCGGCAATTGGAGCGTGGGCGGTGGGCAGTGATGGAATGCTCGACAAAGGAAGTCTCCTGATATGCGCGAGGGATCGTTGTGCTGGCTATAGCGTCGAAGGCCGCCGCGCGGCAAGCAAGCGCCGCCCGCGTCAGCCCTGCTTCGGGCCGCCCTGCCCGAGCCATTTGCTGATCCGCGCCACCGCCTCATGCATGTCCGCGCTGGATTGCGCGTAGGAGAAACGAACATAGGAGCGGCCGTGGATCGGATCGAAGTCGCTGCCGGGGGTGGCAGCAACGTGCGCTTGTTCCAGCATCTGCCTGGTGAAATCAAAACTGTCGGCGGTGAATTTCGAAACGTCGGCATAGAGGTAAAACGCGCCGTCGGCGGGCAGAAATTCGGTGAGGCCGGCTTGCGGCAAACCGGCGATCAAAATGCGGCGGTTGTCCTGGTAGCCGTGCTTGATGGCTTCCATCTCGTCGCGGCCCTCGAACGCCGCCTCGGCGGCGATCTGCGACAGGGTCGGCACCGAGATCGAGAGATTCTGCTGCAGCCGTTCCATGGATCGGACCAGCGGCTCCGGAACCACCATCCAGCCGACCCGCCAGCCGGTCATGCAGAAGTATTTCGAGAACGAATTGATCACCAGCGCGTTCGGCGACAGTTCGGCCGCGGTTACCGCCGGGAAGGCATAGTCGAGGCCGTGATAGATCTCGTCGGAGATGAAGCGGATGCCCTCGCTTTCGGCGGCGGCGATCAGGCCGGTCAGCGCTTCCCGCGACATCATCGTCCCCGTCGGGTTGGCGGGGCTGCCGACCAGCACGCCCTTTAGCGGCGTCTTGTGATGGGCTTCGAGCAAGGCCTCGCCGGTCAAAGCGTGGCGGGTATCGCTGTGGGTCTCGATCAGTACCGGCTCGCAGCCCAGCGCGGTGAGGATGTGACGGTACGGCGGATAGCCGGGCACGGTGACGGCGACGCGGTCACCGGGTTCGAACATCGCGAGAAAGGCGAGGATGAACGCGCCGGAGGAACCGGTGGTGACGACGATCCGCTCGGCATCGACATGGCAGCCATAGGCCTCGCGGTAATGGCGGGCGATGCGGGCGCGCAATGTCGGCGTGCCCAACGCTGCGGTATAATCGATCCGGCCCTGCGCCAGAGCGGCCTGCGCCGCGACAATGGCGACCTTCGGCGCCGAAGCGGCGGGTTGGCCGACCTCCATGTGAATCACATGATCGCCGGCAGCCTCGATTCGCGCCGCCGCGGCCATCACGTCCATCACCATGAACGGCGGCACGTCGCTGCGCGCCGAGGGCGTCAACAGGCCGCTGGCTCGGGCCCTGAGTATCGTATCTGACATCGAAATCTGCTATCTGCGCGGCGTCTGGTACGTTACGGCCGGGGAGCCACGCCGCGCTCCCGCCGCAATATCCGGTTTGTTAGGGCATATCTCGTATCCGAACCACGGCCAATGATGAAAGACCTGCACCAGCGGCCCGGCAGGGCTGCGACTCGGACCTTGTCGAAGCTGACCGCGCTGCTCACTGCGGTTTCGCTGCTGGCCGCGCCGGTGGCTGCGCGGGCGCAGGAGAATCGCGGCCCGCCGATCCTGCGCGATACCGAGATCGAGCAGTTGCTGCGCGATTATACCCGGCCGATCCTGCGTGTCGCCGGCCTCGAGAAGCAGAACATCCAGGTCGCCATCATCAACAACCCGACCTTCAACGCCTTCGTCGCCGACGGCCGTCGCATCTTCGTCAATTACGGCGCGCTGATGCAGTCGCAGACGCCGAACCAGTTGATCGGCGTACTTGCCCATGAAACCGGCCATCTCGCCGGCGGCCATCTCTCCAAGCTGCGCGAACAGGTGGCGCGGGCGCAGACCTCGATGATCGTGGCCATGCTGCTCGGCGTCGGCGCCATGGTGGCCGGCGCCAAGAGCGGTGGCGGCAGCAGCAACGGCACCAGCAATATCGGCATGGCTGCGGTGAGCGCGCCGCAGGCACTGTTCCAGAGCACCATGCTGTCATATCAGCGCCAGCAGGAAGAAAACGCCGACCGTGCCGGCGTCAAGTTCCTGACCGAGACCCAGCAATCGCCGAAGGGCATGTACGAGACCTTCAAGCGCTTCTCCAGCGACAGCCTGTTCGCCGCGCACGGCGCCGATCCCTATCAGCAGTCGCACCCGATGCCACAGGAACGCGTCGCGGCACTGGAGGGAATCGCCAAGTCGAGCCCCTACTGGGACAAGAAGGACGACCCTGCCTTGCAGCTGCGCCACGACCTGATGCGCGCCAAAACCTCGGGCTTCATGGAACAGCGCGACACGGTGATCCGCCGCTACCCATCGTCCGACACCTCCCTGCCCGCACGCTATGCCCGCGCCATCGCCACCTACCGCCATGGCGACCTGCGCGAGGCGGTGGCGCAGATCGATGCACTGATTGCGGTACAGCCCAACAACGCCTATTTCCATGAACTGAAGGGCCAGGCGCTGCTGGAAGGCGGCAAGCCGGCCGAGGCGGTGGCGCCGCTGCGCCGGGCGGTGCAGCTCTCCAATAACGCGCCGCTCATCGAGATGTTACTTGGGCAGGCCCTCGTGGCGTCGGATAACAAGGCCACCGTCGACGAGGCGATCCGGATTCTGCGCGCCGCGGTAGCGCGCGAGACCGAGGCGCCGGTCGGCTATTCCCAGCTCGCGATGGCCTATGGCCGCAAGGGCGATTATGCGGAGGCCGATCTGGCCTCGGCGCAGGCCGCGTATCTCCGCGGCGACAACAAGACCGCACGCGATCTCGCCTCGCGGGCCAAGACACGTTTCGCCATCGGCACCCCCGGTTGGGTCAAGGCCGACGACATCATCGCCGCCAAACCGATGCCCGGACAAAAGTAACGGTCATCTGCTACAAGCGTTTCAGAACCGAACTGTAAGAACTTCCCGAGAGGATTTGCCCATGCTGTCGTTCCGCTTTCTCGCCTCCGCCGCTGTCGCGCTCGCTCTGTGCGGCGCACCCGCGGTCGCCTCGGCGCAGAGTTTCAACGATGCCCAGCGCAGCGAAATCCAGAAGATCATAAAGGACTACCTGCTCTCGCACCCGGAGGTGCTGGAAGAGGTCTCGGCCGAGCTGACCAAGCGCCAGGCCGCCGCCGAAGCCGAGAAGCATGCCTCCGCCGTCTCCGCCAACGCCAATATCATCTTCAACTCGCCGCGCGGCGTCACCGTCGGCAACAAGGACGGCGACGTCACCTTCGTCGAGTTCTTCGATTACAACTGCGGCTACTGCAAGCGCGCGATGAGCGACATGCTCGACATGATGAAGGCCGATCCGAAGCTCAAGGTCGTGCTGAAGGAATTCCCGGTGCTCGGACCCGGCTCGGTGGAAGCCGCCCAGGTCGCCGTCGCCGTCCGCATGCAGGATCCCACCGGCAAGAAGTATCTCGACTTCCATCAGAAGCTGCTCGGCGGCCGCGGTCAGGCCGACAAGGCCCGCGCCATGGCGGCGGCCAAGGATGCCGGCCTTGACGTGGCCAGACTGGAAAAGGATTTCAGCAGCCCCGAGGTGCGCGCCACCATCGAGGAAAACTTCAAGCTCGCGGAATCCATGGGCATGAACGGCACCCCGAGCTATGTGATCGGCAAGCAGGTGATCATCGGCGCCGTCGGCATCGACGCGCTGAAGGAAAAAGTCAGCACCGCCCGCTGCGGCAAGGCGATGTGCTGAACGATATCCGATTATCGCTCCATCGATGGACAAACGAAAACCGGCTGCAGATGCAGCCGGTTTTTTCGTAGGGTGGGCTAAGCGAAGCGAGCCCACCGAAATACAAGAACAAGTTGGTGGGCACGGCGCAAAGGCGCCTTTGCCAACCCTACAGATTACTGAGGATATTGCGCGGCAAATCGCGATCGATACCGAAAGCAAGCCATCCCGCAACATCGTGGTGCTCGATGGCTATGGCGCGGAAGTCTACAAGCAACGCAGACTCGTTTTGTTCCTGTGGAACGAACAGAGGACAACAAAAATCAATCTGCGAAGTGTTAAGTTAGTCATAACAGCAGCGAGAACACTTCATATCTCCACCGAACTACACAGACAACAATTGCAAACGGAACCCTACTTTTTCCGGAACATCGTCTCCTTGCTCCCGTTGTTAGGCGGGCAATGCAACAGTGAGGAGAACTGATATGAACAACCGTTTATTGATGAGCGTCGCCGCCGCCGCGCTGATCGTCGGCACGGGTTTCGCCAATGCGCAAGCCGGCATGAGCCGCGAGGCGCCAGCCGCTGCTGCTGCGCCGTCGTCGAGCGCACCGTCGGCCGATCGCGCCGCACCAGCGGAGCGCAGTGCGCCGATGAACCGCGATGAAGCGACCGACTCGGCCAAGCGGCCCGACACCGGAACTGGCATGAAGGCCACCCAGTCCGACGACAAGGTGCAGCGTGACAACGGCGCCAAGCGCGCCACCGACTCGACGCGCGACAATGCGCAGAAGCCGGCGGCGGCACAGGCCAACGACATGAAGGCTGGCGACGCCAAGGCCGGCAAGGACATGAAGGCCGAAGGTCGCGACAGCAATCCGAATGCCAAGGCAGCGGCCGAAAGCAAGTCGACCACCACCACCGGTCAGGCCGGCGCGGGCGCAAAGCTCTCCACAGAGCAGCGCACCAAGATCACCACGGTGATCAAGCAGCAGAGCGTGCAGCCGGTGACCAACGTCAACTTCGCGATTTCGGTTGGCACAAAGGTTCCGCGGACGGTGAGCTTCCATCCGCTGCCCGCGGAAATCGTCACGATCTATCCGGACTGGCGCGGCTATGAGTTCTTCCTGGTCCGCAACGAGATCATCGTCGTGAATCCGCGCACCCTGGAGATCGTCGCCGTGCTTGACGCGTAAAGCCGATTTCTTTCTCGGAAACGGGCGGGTCTTCGGACCCGCCCGTTTTGCCGTTCCGGCTCACGCGGATCACGTCCGGTGGCCAAGCTTCCTTTACCGCCGTCGAGCCTTCAAGCTTGGTTAACGAATGGTTTCCGTATGTTCCGCGCGGGTTTTCATGAATTGGGAGAGGTATTTGGCTGGGGGAACCTTGGCCCTTGAGGCTTCCCCTTGGCGTCGAGGTTACCTATAAACCCGGACGTCCGCGCCTCGCGCGCCAGCCGGAACACCCTGATGGCAAAAACAGTTTACGTGCTCAACGGCCCGAACCTCAATCTGCTGGGAATCCGCGAGCCCGAAACCTATGGCTATGCCACCCTCGCCGATGTCGAGAAGATGTGCATCGAGGCCGCTGCGCGCTTCGGCCTCACCGCCGAGTGCCGGCAGTCGAACCACGAAGGCAAGCTGATCGATTTCATCCATGAGGCCCGCGAAAAAGGCGTGGTCGGCATCATCATCAATGCCGGCGGCTATTCGCACACCTCGATCGCGCTGCATGACGCGCTGGTCGGCGTGAAGATTCCCACCGTCGAAGTGCACGTCAGCAACGTCTATACCCGCGAGAGCTTTCGCCACCATTCCTTCACCGCCAAGGCCGCCTTTGCCAGCCTGTGCGGCTTCGGCATCGAGGGTTACCGCCTCGCCATCAGCGGTCTTGCCGCCAAAATCGGCGCCACGGCGATCGCCTGACGCTTCGTCACATCATTCAATTTGGATTGCCCCCATGGCCCGCAAGCCTGACGACACCAACGCCGCGACACCGAAGGCCGGCGACGACAGCGCGCTAATCCGCGAACTGGCGCTGCTGCTCGACGAGACCAACCTCACCGAGATCGAGGTCGAGCGCGCCGGTCTGCGCGTCCGCGTCGCCCGCAACATCAGCATCGCCGCGGCAATGCCGGCGCATTATCAGCCGGCGCCCGCTACAGCAGCCGCTGGCGCTGCGCCAATCGCAGTGGTTCCCACTGTCGATGTCGCAAAGCATCCGGGCGCGGTGCCCTCGCCGATGGTCGGGACGGTGTACTGGGCCTCCGAGCCCGGCGCGCGTCCGTTCGTCGAGGTCGGCACCAAGGTCGCTGTCGGCCAGACCCTGGTCATCATCGAGGCGATGAAGACCATGAACCAGATCCCGGCGCCGCGCGCCGGCACGGTGACGCAGATTCTCGTCGAAGACGGCGCGCCGGTCGAATTCGGCGAGCCGCTGGTAATTATTGAGTAGTACGCGACCGTCATCCGGAGGTGCGAGCCGTTTTCGGCAAGCCTCGAAGGATGACAGTCGACGATGCACGTAGCTCATCCTTCGAGGCGCACGCAAAAGCATGCGCACCTCAGGATGACGGAAGGCAAACACGATGTTCGAGAAAATCCTGATAGCCAATCGCGGCGAGATCGCGCTGCGCATCCTGCGGGCCTGCAAGGAACTTGGCATCGCCACGGTGGCCGTGCATTCCACCGCCGATGCCGACGCCATGCATGTGCGCCTCGCCGACGAGAGCGTCTGCATCGGCCCGCCGGCGTCCAAGGACAGCTATCTCAACATTCCCTCGCTGCTGGCGGCCTGCGAGATCACCGGCGCCGACGCCGTGCATCCCGGCTACGGCTTCCTGTCCGAGAACGCCCGCTTCGCCGAAATCCTCGCCGACCATAACCTGCACTTCATCGGTCCGAAGGCCGAGCACATCCGCCTGATGGGCGACAAGATCGAGGCCAAGAAGACCGCGAAACGCCTTGGCATTCCCGTGGTGCCGGGCTCCGACGGCGGCGTCGGTCCCGAAGACGATGCCATGGCGATCGCCAAGGAGATCGGCTTTCCCGTGCTGGTGAAAGCTGCCTCCGGTGGCGGCGGCCGCGGCATGAAGGTGGCGCAGACCGAGGCCGATCTGATGCTGGCGCTGTCCACTGCGGCAACGGAGGCCAAGGCGGCGTTCGGCGACGCCTCGGTGTATCTGGAAAAATACCTGCAGAAGCCGCGCCACATCGAGATCCAGGTGCTCGGCGACGGCCGCGGCGGCGCGATCCATCTCGGCGAGCGCGACTGTTCGCTGCAGCGCCGCCACCAGAAGATCTGGGAGGAAGGCCCCTCGCCGATCCTCTCCGCCGCGGCGCGCGCCAAGATCGGCGGCATCTGCGCCAAGGCCATGCAGGAGATGAAGTATCTCGGCGTCGGCACCATCGAATTCCTCTACGAGGACGGCGAGTTCTATTTCATCGAAATGAACACCCGGATCCAGGTCGAGCATCCCGTCACCGAGATGATCACCGACATCGATCTGGTGCTCGAGCAGATCCGCATCGCCGCCGGCGGCGAGCTGCCTTGCACACAAGAGGAAGTGGTCATCAGCGGCCATTCGATCGAATGCCGCATCAACGCCGAAAATCCGCAGACCTTCCGGCCTTCGCCCGGCAAGATCCGGCAGTATCATCCGCCCGGCGGCCTCGGCGTCCGGATCGATTCCGCCGTCTATCAGGGTTATGTCATCCCGCCTTATTACGACTCGCTGGTCGGCAAGCTGATCGTCCACGGCAAGACTCGCGCAGAATGCCTGATGCGGCTGCGCCGGGCGCTCGACGAGATCGTGGTGGACGGCATCGAGACCACGCTGCCGCTGTTCCGGGCCCTGGTCCGCGAGAAGGGCATCATCGACGGCGACTATCACATCCACTGGCTCGAACAGTATCTGGCCGGCCAGGCGGACAGCTGAGCCCGGCGCCCCGGATTGACGGGGCCAAATATTATTACGAGAGTTGGAACCTTCTGCAGACGCCGGCGTTTTTGACGCTGTGCGGGAATGACTGACCCGCGCGGGGGGAAGGTCCGAGATCGACACCGAACATCCACACGGAACGCTTGTGACGGCAGCTGCCACACGAAGACGTTCGATCGGACAAATCCTGCTGCTTGCGGCCGGTTTTTTGGTGCTGACTGCAATCAGCACAGCTTCCGTTCTCCTCGTCGATCGTGCCCGCGAGGACAGCGGGCTGGTGGTCCATACGGTCGAGGTGGAGAACCAGATTTCCACGCTGCTGCTGGAGATCCGCCGCGCCGAGAGCGCCGCGCGGGGCTATCTGCTGACCTCCAGCCCGCAATTTCTTGCCGAGCACGAAAACGCTGCCGCCGGTATCCCTCGCGACATCAACAAGCTCGTCCGATTGACCCGCGACAATCTGGTCGAGGTTGAATTCACCAACAAGCTGCGGCCAGCGATCGAGGCGCGACTGGCCGAGTTTGCCAGGACGATCGATTTCGCCAAGCGCAACGACATCGCAGGCGGCATTGCCATGCTGCGCGACGCCGGCGCCGGGGCATCCGTGAAAGTCATCGACGACATGACGGCGGCGATGCGCTCCGAGGAAGACCGGCTGTTCGCATTGCGCACGAAGACGGCGGACCGGACCCAGCAGCTGGCGTCGCTCGTTACCATCATCGGTTCCGGACTTGTCGTTACGCTCGCGGGGATATCGATCTTCCTGGTGCGGCGCTCGTCGCGCGCCCGCGACGAGGCCGAGGCGCAATTGCGCGACAACAACCTCAACCTGGAAGCCACCATTGCGGAGCGTACCGCCGACCTGCGCGAAGCCAATGACGAGATCCAGCGCTTCGCCTATATCGTCAGCCACGATTTGCGTTCGCCGCTGGTCAACATCATGGGCTTCACCAGCGAACTCGAGGAACTGCGCAGCAATATTTTTCGCCGCATCGCCACGCTGGGAAGTACCGAACCCGTCATGGCCGACGCCAGCGGCGAACTGCCTGAGCCGGCGCTTGCCGAACCGGACCAACAGCTGTCACAGGATTTTACCGAGGCGCTCGGCTTCATCAAATCCTCCATCGCCAAGATGGACCGCCTGATCAGCGCGATCCTCAACCTGACCCGCGAAGGCCGCCGCGAATTCAAGCCGGTCAAGATCGATACCCGCGACCTGATCGAGAACATTGCCGCCACTGTCGCGCATCAGGCCGCCGAGACCGATACCCAGATTCGCGTCGAGCCGCTGCCGGACATCGTCAGCGACCGGCTGGCGGTGGAACAGATCTTCTCCAACCTGATCGACAATGCGCTGAAATATCTCAAGTCCGGCGTGCCCGGTGATATTCTGATCCGGGGCCGGACCAAGATGGGTTTTGCGATCTTCGAGATCATCGACAATGGCCGCGGCATCGACCCGAAAGACCACCAGCGCGTCTTTGATCTTTTTCGCCGGGCGGGTACACAGGACAAGCCCGGCCAGGGTATCGGACTGGCCCATGTCCGCGCTCTGGTGCGGCGGCTCGGCGGCACCATGTCGGTGTCGTCGGAGCTGGGCAGCGGCAGTAACTTCACCGTGACGCTGCCGGCAAGATGGACGGGCAAAAACCGGGACAAGCAAGCATGAGCACGCCAGTTACGATCATCATGATCGAGGACGACGAGGGCCACGCCCGCCTGATCGAGCGCAACATCCGCCGCTCCGGTGTCAACAACGAGATCATTCCGTTCACCAACGGTACAGACGCGGTAAATTACCTGTTCGGCAAGGATAGTACCGGCCGCGAGCACAGGGGCGAAGCGCTGCTGATCCTGCTCGACCTCAACCTGCCCGACATGACCGGGATCGACATCCTGCGCCGGGTCAAAGAGAATGAATTTCTTAAATGTGCGCCTGTTGTGGTTCTAACCACCACCGACGATGCCCAGGAAATCAAACGTTGCTACGAGCTCGGCTGTAACGTCTACATTACCAAGCCGGTGAATTACGAAAGCTTCGCCAACGCCATTCGCCAACTCGGTCTGTTCTTCTCCGTCATCCAGGTCCCGCAAGCCGCCACATGACTTCTGCCAACACACCCACGCTGCTTTATATCGATGACGACGCCGGTCTGGCGCGGCTGGTGGAGCGTGGCCTGACGCGGCAGGGCTTTTCTGTCGAGCACTGCGACAATGGCGAGGCCGGCATTGCCCGCATCAAGCAGGGCGGCATCGACGTCGTCGTGCTCGATCAATACATGCCGGGCCTGGACGGACTGGAGACGCTCGATCTGATTCAGGCGATTGCTCATGCGCCGCCAGTGGTGTTCGTCACCGCGTCGCAGGACAGCAAGATCGCCGTCACCGCGTTGAAGGCCGGCGCGGTCGACTATATCGTCAAGGATACCCAGGGCGACTTTCTTCCCCTGCTCCATGTCGCCGCCACCAGCGCGCTGAAGCAGGCGATGATCAGCAAGGCGCGCGACGACGCAGAGGCCGAAGTCCACGCCTCGCGCGATCGTTACGCAGCCCTCGCTGCCGAGCGCGAAGTGCTGTTGCGCGAGGTCAATCACCGCGTTGGCAACAGCCTTCAGATCATTGCCTCACTGCTGCATCTGCAGGCCAACTCGTCCAGCGATGACGACGTCAAGGCGGCACTGACCAATGCGGTGGGCCGCGTCGCTGCGGTCGCTCAGGTGCACCGCCGGCTCTACACCTCGCATGACCTGAAGAGCGTGCTGCTCAATCAGTATCTCGAAGCGCTGCTGGAGGATCTGCGCCGCTCAGCCGAAGGCAACCGGATGTCACGGCTGACCCTGAAGGCCGAGACCGTCGAGATCGATCCCGACCGTGCGGTGGCGATCGGCATCATTGTCAACGAACTCGTCATGAATGCGGTAAAGTACGCCTATCCCGACGGCGCCGGCCCGATCCACGTGGTGTTGACCGCCGATGGCGACGATCTTGAATTGTCGATTGCCGATGACGGCGTTGGCCTCAACGTCAAGATCGACCCGCGCTCCACCGGCATGGGCCAGCGCATCGTCAACGCCATGGCCAGCAAGCTCGAAGCCACCGTGGAGCGCGACCCCACCCATTCCGGCACCCGCATCGTGCTGCGGTTCGGTGCGGTGACCAAGCCCCCCGCCGCTCAGCCGATGAGCGCCGCGAGCTAACCACAACGCCGTAGATGGGTGGAGACACGGATGCGCGGCCGTGGCGACCCCCCATCCTGCGAGACCAAATCCGCGCGATAATTGTGCGGCTATGCCGCGGCGGCCGACCTTGCCCGTTCCGGGTTTCCCCCTAAGATCATGCTTCGATTGCGAACCCATTTCCTTTGATTTCAGCCTTTTGAATGCGAGAGCACATGCGCTGCCTTGTCGTCGCCGATTTGCACTATTCGCTGCCGCAGTTCGACTGGCTGCTTACCGTAGCACCGCAATTCGACCTTGTGATCTTCGCCGGCGATGCACTCGACGTCGGATCGCTGGTCGATTTCCGCGCCCAGATCGTCGTCGTGAAGAAGTACCTCGCGCTGCTGTCGGACGTTACCCGGGTTATACTTTGCTCGGGAAACCACGACCTCGACGAGCGCAATGCCGAAGGCGAGAAATTTGCGCGCTGGGTTGGCGATGTCCGAGACCTCGGCATCGCCTGCGACGGCGACAGCCTGACGATCGGCGGCACGCTCTTCACCGTGTGTCCCTGGTGGGACGGTCCGCTGCTGCGGCAACGCATCGAGGAGCAGTTGCGCGAAGCTGCCACGGGACGATTGAAGCGATGGATCTGGGTACATCACGCGCCGCCGACCAATTCGCCCACCAGTTGGGGCGGCAAGCGCTATTTCGGCGATGTCGAACTGGCGCAATGGATCCAGGGGTACCAGCCGAGCATGGTGATTTCCGGCCACGTGCACCAGTCGCCATTCGTTGCCGACGGCTCGTGGTTCGATCAGCTTGGCGTGACCTGGGTATTCAATGCCGGTCATCAGTTCGGTCGGCCGCCCGCGCATATCGTGCTCGATATCGACGACGGGACCGCATTCTGGCTGTCGGCCGCCGGCGACGAAACCATCGATCTTAACGCGCCCTTGCTGCGGCCGGCGGCGTCGATCGTCGATCCGCCGAACTGGCTTACATCCTTGGGTCGGGTTGCCGATCCGATCCCGGCGATACCTTCGACGGCGTCAGGTTGACCATGCTCTCAAGGAGATCGCCGACCATCGCCAGGTGATTGCCGTGGCCGGCATATTGCCGCTTGATGTCGGCGAGATAACTCGTGGCGACATTGAGCCGCTGCGCCAGCAGCCGGGCGATCAGCAGCGCCACGGCGGGGTGTTCGCGCAGGAACGACGCGGCATCGCTGAACTCATAGATCGTTGAATCCAATGCCGCGCGCACCGTCGCGGTATGCGGTTGATCGAGCAGAACCGACATCTCGCCCAGCACGGCACCGGGCTCATTGATGCTGGCGACAACGGTGTCGCCCTTGACCACCTCAAGCCTTCCCTCGATCAGAACATACAGGTGCCCGGTGGTCTGACCCTCGTGGATGATCAGCGTCCCCGCGGGCACGCTGCTCCTCTGTCCTCCCGTGCAATAGTCCAGAATTGCGCGCATGTTCGCAGCACTCCACCGAGAATACAGACCACGCATGCTCGCCGCACCGGTCGAATGAAACAAGCATCGCTGTTGCTGAAATTGTCGGCAGCGCGCATCGACCGCCCCCTGATGAATGCAGGCATTAAGCACAACCGGCCCGTCCCGCTTTCTGCCTGTTGCATTCGATCGCGAGTTGGTTATAATTCCTTGCTTCCTGGTAATCGGGCCCGTCTTCTTAGGCGGGCCGTTGCCATTTTAGGGAGCCTTTGTGATGACACGCTCTAATCGGGTCGACCATATCCGGTTGACCTCGCACCCCGCACCGGGCGCCACCCACGACTTCCCGATCCGCTGGGGCGCCGCCACGGCGCGCGAACGCGGGCCGGTCATCGGCACGGTATCGCGACCGCAGGACCGCAACGTCATCGGCACCCACGGCGGCTCCTACTCGGTCTACCGCGCCCTAGCCGTGTCCTCCGGCGCACTCGATCCGCTGCGGCGGCCAGACCTCACCAATACCCACCCCGCCGCGACGATCGGCCCGTTCGAGCAGTGGATCGATCCGCAGCGCATCGTCTCGCTCGATCCCTGGGGGCATCTCGTCGCCGAGAATTTTGCCACCGAAATCGCCGAAGGTATCGACATCCGGCCGAGCATCGCCATTACCCGCGCGCGGCTCGATCTGCCGGAGCTGCAGTCAGCTATTGCAGCTGGCCGGCTGAAGCAGGATGGCGAGGTCGTGCACGCCAACGGCAGCGTGTCGGTGGTCAAGATCGCGATCGATCCGGTATGGCATCTGCCCGGCTTGGCCGTGCGCTTCGGCACCACCGAAAACAACCTGCGCCGGCAACTGTTCGAACAGACCGCCGGCATGTTTCCTGAACTGGTGACGCGGCCGGACCTGCAGATATTCCTGCCGCCGATCGGCGGCACCACGGCCTACTTGTTCGGCGACGTCACCAAACTGCCGGACCACCGCACCAGCATCACCTGCCGCGTCCATGACGAATGCAACGGCTCCGACGTGTTCGGCTCCGACATCTGCACCTGCCGTCCCTATCTGATCCACGGCATCGAGGAATGCGCCCGCGCCGGCCAGTCCGGCGGGCTCGGCATCATCATCTACAACCGCAAGGAAGGCCGCGCGCTCGGCGAGGTCACCAAATTCCTGGTCTACAATGCGCGCAAGCGGCAGGAAGGCGGCGACGCCGCGGCTCAGTACTTCGAGCGCACCGAATGCGTCGCCGGCGTGCAGGACGCCCGCTTCCAGCAGCTGATGCCGGACGTGGTGCACTGGCTCGGCCTGAAGCGGATCGATCGCTTCGTCTCCATGAGCGACATGAAGCACGACGCGCTGACCAGCCAGGGCGTCGAGATCGTCGAACGCGTGCCGATCCCCGACGACATGGTCCCGGCCGACGCCCACGTCGAGATCGCGGCAAAGAAAGCTGCAGGCTACTATTCGCCCGAACCCGTGAAGCCGCAGGATCTGCTCGATTCCGTCGGCCGATCGCTCGAGAAGTATTGAGAACGCCGCGGTGAATTCCTTGAATCCGGAAACCTCGGCCGCGCTGTCATTGCTGAGTGCCAAGGCGGTTCGCGAGCGTGCCCATCGCATGCTGGCGATCGGGCTCGACGATCAGTTGCCCAACTTCCGCATCGATCTCGGCCGCATGGATGCGGCGGTCGATCTGGTGCTGGCGACGACGCGCGCGGCCTATCCGTCGCTTGACGTCCCCTTCCATTCGCGCTGGCGGCATTTCGTGACGTCAGGCGACAACCGCTGGGCCGCGCTGGCCGATCGCACCGCGTGGCCCGATCGCGCCGCGCGCGCGCGCGCCGAATTCGATCTCGCCATCGTCAGCGTATTTCTCGACGCCGGCGCGGGACCGACATGGCGCTTTCAGGATCCGAAAACCGGATCAGCGATTGGCCGTTCGGAGGGACTGGGGCTCGCGAGTCTTGCAATGTTCGCCGGCGGCGCATTCTCGGCAAATCCGCAGCAGCCGCTGCGCGCCGATGCCGAGGTGCTCGCCAAGCTCGATGTTGCCGACCTCAAGCGCGGCATGCAGGTCTCTGACAGCAATCCTTTGGTTGGCATCGACGGCCGCGCCGACCTGCTGCGCCGACTCGGCGCGCTGGTGGCGTCGAAGCCCGAGGTGTTCGGCAGCTTCGAGACACCCCGGCCCGGCGGCCTGTTCGATCGTCTGGCCGCGCTCGCGGACAACGGAAAACTCCCCGCCCCGACCATTCTCTCGGAATTACTGGCGCAGCTCGGCCCGATCTGGCCGTCGCGGCTGACGCTCGGCGGCATCGCGCTCGGCGATTGCTGGAAACATCCGGCATTGACGACGGCGGATGCGACGAGCGGCTTGATGCCGCTGCACAAGCTGTCGCAGTGGCTTTCTTATTCGCTGATCGAGCCGCTACAGACCGCGGGCATCGATGTCACCGATATCGACGGCCTCACCGGTCTCGCCGAATATCGCAATGGCGGGCTGTTCGTCGATATCGGCGTACTCACGTTTCGCGATCCCGTGGATGCCGCGCGCGAGCATGACGTGGCGTCATCACTGGTGGTGGAATGGCGCGCGCTGACGGTGGCGCTGCTCGACCGCGTCGCGGAAGGTTTGCGCCAGAGGCTACAACTCGACGCGACCTCGCTACCCCTGGCGAAAATACTCGAAGGCGGCACCTGGGCTGCCGGCCGCGTGCTGGCACGAGAGCGCCGCGCGGACTCTTCGCCGCCGATTAAAGTCATCAGCGACGGCACAGTTTTCTAGAGCAAGGATCAAACATGGACGGCGTCACGATCGTTAATCACCCGCTGGTGCAGCACAAGCTGACGCTGATCCGCGAAAAGAACCGCTCGACCAAGGGGTTTCGCGAACTCCTCAACGAAATCGGCATGCTGCTGTGCTACGAGGTGACGCGCGACCTGCCGCTCACCGACGTCGAGATCGAGACGCCGCTGACGAAAATGACCGGCAAGGAAATCGCCGGCAAGAAGCTGGTGTTCGCGCCGATCCTGCGCGCCGGGCTGTCCTTCGTCGAAGGCATGATCAACCTCGTGCCATCGGCGCGCATCGCGCATATCGGCCTGTACCGCGATCCCGAAACCTTCGTCGCCGTGGAGTATTTCTTCAAGGCCCCGACCAACCTCGACGAGCGCCTGGTGATCGTCATCGATCCCATGCTGGCGACGGCGAATACCGCGGTGGCGGCGATCGACCGCATCAAGGAGCGCGGCGCCAAGGATATCCGCTTCGTCTGTCTGCTGGCGGCGCCGGAAGGCATCGAGCGGCTGCGCGGCTACCACCCGGACGTGCCGATCTGGACCGCCGCGATCGACGAACGCCTGACTGACCACGCCTACATCTGGCCCGGCCTCGGCGACGCCGGCGACCGTGCCTACGGCACCAAGTAGGCCAAACAGGTCAACGGCGTCCCGGAGCGCCGCAGATCTGCGCAAAATTTGCCATTGCGAGCCGACGCGCAGGCTATGCCTTGGCATGATGATTGCTCCTTGCTGTAAAACGCAGGAGTTATCGTGGACGCCACACCCAGCCTTTTAACGAGTGGCCACCGGCGGCGGACGGCTGGATATCGCACGCAGCCTCCGCTGCAGCGATTTCTGGCGCGATGCCACGAAGAACTGAGCGAAGATCACTCCGGCGCCCTCGCCGACTATATTCCGGAGCTGACCCGGGCGAACCCCGCACATTTCGGAATCAGCGTCGCGACCATCGACGGCCACGTCTACGAGGTGGGCGATAGCGCAGTCCCCTTCACCATTCAGTCGGTATCCAAGGCATTTGTGTTCGCGCTGGCGCTTGAGATGCTCGGTGCAGAGCGCGTCGAGGCCTCGATTGGCGTCGAGCCGAGCGGAGAAGCGTTCAACTCGATCCGGCTCGGCGCCGACAACCGGCCGTTCAACCCGATGGTCAATGCCGGCGCGATCGCCTGTTCCGGGTTGATCCATCAGGTCGAGGGCGACGGCGCATTTGAGCGCATTCGCGACATGCTGAGTGGTTTGGCCGGACGGCAGCTTGGCGTCGATGAGGCCGTCTACGCCTCCGAGAGCCGGACCGGCGACCGCAATCGCGCCATCGCCTGGCTGCTGCACAACCACGCCGTAATCCGGGGCGATGTCGACGCGGTGCTGGACACCTATTTCCGCCAATGCGCGGTGCTGGTGACCGCGCGCGATCTCGCGATCATGGCGGCGACGCTGGCCAACCGCGGCGTCAATCCGGTCACCGGCATTCAGGTCATGAAGCCGCACATCGTCGCCAGTACGCTCTCGGTGATGACGAGTTCCGGCATGTATGATTACGCCGGCGAATGGATCTACCGCGTCGGCATTCCCGCCAAGAGCGGTGTCGGCGGCGGCATCATCGCCGCTTTGCCCTCGCAGATCGGGCTGGGCACCTTCTCGCCGCTCCTCGACAGCCACGGCAACAGCGTGCGCGGCCTCAAGGTCTGTGAAGCCCTGTCGTCGGGCTTCGACCTCCATATGCTCAATCGCAGCGCCGACGTCCGTACCTGCGTCATCGCCGATTACGACATCTCCGGCATTTCTTCCCGCCGCAGCCGCCGGCCGCACGAGCAGCAGATCCTCGAGGAGCGCCATGACGACGTGCGGATCATCGAGCTGGTCGGCGCACTGAATTTTGCGGCGATCGATTACATCACGCGCCGTCTGGCCGCCGAACAACCGAACGCGCCGCTCCTGATCCTCGATCTCCGTCGCGTGCCGGATATCACAGTCGCCGGGGCCCGGCTGTTCGCAGACAACCTCACGATCCTCAGCAACATCGGCGTCACCACGATCCTGTCGGGCTTCGAGGCCACCGCGCGCGTGTGGGAAACAATCAGCACCTGCATCGCGGAGCAATTGAAGGTTCGGCGGTTCGCGCTGCTCGACGATGCGATCGAATGGGCGGAGGATCAGGTCGTCTATCGCTATGGCGGCTATACGCGCATCAAGGAAACCACCCATCTGCGCGAGCAGGCGCTGCTCGCCGAGCTGACCGCGGAGGAAATCGCGGCGCTGGCTGAACTCTCGACGGTCAGGCTTTATCAGGCCGGCCAGCAGATCGTCCGCACCGGAGAGGTCGCGGACTCGCTGTTCTTTCTGCAAAGCGGCATGGTGAGCGTCAAGCTGCCGAGCGGGGTGCGCCTCGCATCGCTCGGACCGGGCATGGAGTTTGGCGAGATGGCGATCATCGAGCCGGTCCGCAGCGCCGACGTCTGGGCGGATACGGCGGTCCAGTGCCTGGAGCTTCCGCTCGCGGCCTTCGCGGACTACCGGACGATGCGTCCCCGGATTGGCCTTCAGGTCATGCGCAACCTGTCCGCGCTGCTGGCGCGCCGACTGCGCTCGGCCAATGCCAAGGTCGACCTGCTCAGCGCCTATTGATCCGAACCTGGTCGCCGCCGCGGCTTCGCCCTGCTATGATGGCGCATGAGCTCCCGCGACTCCTCATCCTCCGAGATCACGCCGGAAATTCTGCTGCGCGCCTATGCCTGCGGAATCTTTCCAATGTCGGAGAGCGCCGACGATCCCAGCCTGTTCTGGGTCGAGCCGGAACAGCGCGGGGTGATTCCGCTGGACGGTTTTCGCGTCAGTTCGCGGCTGGCGCGCACGGTGCGCTCCGATGTCTTCACCGTCACCGTCAACACCGCCTTCAAGGCGGTGATCGCCGAATGCGCCGCTCCAAAACCCGGCCGTGACGACACCTGGATCAATAAGCGGATCCGCGACCTCTACGGCGAGCTGCACGAGATGGGCCACGCCCACAGCGTCGAGGTCTGGAATGGCGACGCCCTGGTCGGCGGGCTCTACGGCGTCAACCTCGGCCGCGCCTTCTTCGGCGAGAGCATGTTTCATCATGCGCGCGATGCTTCGAAGGTGGCGCTGGTGCATCTGGTGGCGCGGCTGATCGCCGGCGGCTTTGTGCTCCTCGACACGCAATACGTCACCGACCACCTGCGCAGCTTTGGCGCAACGGAAGTGTCGCGGCGGCGCTACCGCGTGATGCTCGACGCCGCACTCGACGATATCGCGGACTTCGAAAGACTGCCGGTGGATTTTCCGATGAAGGGTGCTGCGATGCTCGACATCATCGCCAGCCGCGACGCAGCAACGCGCTCCCAGCGGGGCTGATATTCGCGACCGATCTTTTCTTCCGGTCCGTCAGCGCGCACACTCCCGAACAACGAAAAAAGCAAATACCGCCCCACGGGAGAAACCACCATGCCTATCCGCCGCACGAGTCCGGCTGTCGCTCTGCTTGCGACTCTTGTCATCACCCTTCCCGCCCGCGCCGCCGACAACACCATCAAGATCGGCAACACCGCGCCCTACAGCGGCCCGGCATCGGCCTATGGCACCATCGCGCGCGCCGAGGCCGCCTATTTCCAGATGCTGAACGATAATGGCGGCATCAACGGCCGCAAGGTCGAGTTCATGACGCTGGACGATGGCTATGCGCCGGCCAAGACCGTCGAGCAGACCCGCCGCCTGGTCGAGCAGGACGACGTGCTGGCGCTGTTCTCCTCGGTCGGCACCGCGCCCAACATCTCGGTGCAGAAATATCTCAACCTGAAGAAAGTGCCGCAGCTGTTCGTGTCCTCTGGCGCGACGCGCTGGAACGATCCCGAGCACTTCCCCTGGACCGTCGGCTTCAACCCGACCTACGAACAGGAAGGCCGGATTTACGCGCAATACATCCTGAAAACAAAACCCAGCGCCAAAATCGCGATCATCATTCCCAACGAGGACGCGGGCAAAGACTATCTGAAGGGTTTCAAGGAAGGCCTCGGCGAACACGGCGATCAGCTGGTGGCGCAGACCACCTATCTCACCACCGACCCGACCATCGATTCCCAGATGGTGCTGATGCAGACCTCCGGCGCCGATGTGTTGTTCGCCGAGGCGACGCCGAAATTCGCGGCGCAGGCGATCAAGAAAGCCGGTGCGATGGGCTGGAAGCCGCTGATCATCCTGCCCTCGGTGTCGAACTCCTACGCCGCGGTGCTGGAGCCCGCCGGCCTGGAAAATTCCACCGGCGTCGTCACCGGGCTTTACCTGAAGGATCCCAACGATCCGCTGTGGGCGAACGATCCCGGCCTCAGGGACTGGCTGGCCTGGATGAAGAAGTATCAACCCGGCGTCTCGACCGGCGATCTCTACAACGTGCAGGGCTACACCGCCGCGCAGGTGATGAGCACCGTGCTGCAAAACTGCAAGGACGACCTCAGCCGCGACAACATCCTCAAGCAGGCGACGATGCTCGATGGTCTCGCACTGCCGATGCTGTTGCCGGGGATCAATATCCACACCGAGCCGAATAACGTGACGCCCATCCGGCAATTGCAGATGGCGCGCTTCGACGGCAAGTCCTGGGTGCTGATGGGGGAGATATTGGGAGAGAAGTGAGGGGGCTTGCGATCAAAGAGGCAATTACCCGTCATTGCGAGCCAACAGGTCGACGCAAAGCACCGCCCGATGACAGGCTCCGCGAAGCAATCCAGTCTTCAAGACATCAAGAGCTGGATTGCTTCGTCGCAAGTGCTCCTCGCAATGACGAGAGCGAGACCGGTACCGCAGAACTTACTGCCTGAACGTCGGGAACGGGTTTTGCTGCAGAGGTTGCTGCACCGGCTGTTGACGCGGCGGCTGCTTCGGCGCGGCACGCTTGGCCGGCGGTGGCGGCTTCGGCGGATCGGGCTGCGTGGTCGCAACGGTCGCTTCCGGGCCTTTGCAGTCGGTCAGCCAGATATCGTAGATCGGATGCTCGACGCCGTGCAGGCCGGGGCTGGCGGCAAACATCCAGCCGGAGAAGATCCGCTTCACCTCGCCCTGCAGCGTGATCTCGTCGACCTCGACGAAGGCGTCGGTATTGGCGGCCTCGGTGGCCGGGCGCGTATAGCAGGCGTCGGTCTTCACCCGCAGCGCGCCGAACTGCACGGTCTCGCCGATGTCGGCGTCGAAATTGATGATGCGGCCGGTGATCTTGTCGAGGCCCGAGAAGCTCGCCTTCTTGTTGACGATCTTCTGCGCCGGCGGCTCGGACACCACCTCGTCGCCGGGCTGCAACGTTGCCGGCGTCGGCGGCGCCACCTTGGGCGGCTGGCGCTGGCCGGGCGGCAAGGGTGCTGCGGCCGGCGGCGCATTGGCGACGTTCGGTTGTTGCGGTGCCGCGCCGGGCGGCACGTTCTGCGGGATCACGGTGGTGGCGGGCGGCGGCGCCAGCGGCTGCGACTGCACGGCGCCGGGCGGCGGCACGCCCTGCCCCGGCCGGGTCGGCAGCAGCCGGCCCTGCGGCAGTTCCGGCACCTCTTCCTCGTCGTCCATCGGCGGCGGCTGGTTGCCGCGCGGCACGTTGCCGGGCGGGCGCGGCGCGGGATCGCTGAACAGGTTGCCGAGCTGCGCCTGCGCCGGGGGCGCGAGCGACAGCGAGGTGGCGGCAACGAGTGCCGCAAGTCCGGCAATGGTCAGGGTTCGAAACATCTGGCGCGGCTCAATCGAGAATCAGGCTCGCGACATTGTAATGGAGGCCGCGCGCAATGGCCTCCGGTTAACACGCCGAATGCGGCGGCGAAAGGGCACCCGGCCCCGCATACCGCCCCGCTGGTCACGTCCGCCATCGCATGAAATAGTCGGTCCAGAGCCGGCGCGCATAGCGTGATCGGCCATCAATCCGGAGCAACCGGACGCACAGGGGGAGACGCAGGATATGACTGACAGCATTCGTCTGGACGGCCGGATCGCGCTGGTCACCGGCGCCGCAGGGGCGATCGGAACCGAAACCATGCGCCTGCTCGCGGCGCGCGGCGCCTGCATCGTCGCGGTCGATCGCGATGCGGAGCAACTCAAGCACGCGGTCAAGGGGTTACCGGCGCATGCCGAAGCGCTGGCAATTGTTGCCGACGTGACCCGCGAAGACGATGTCGAGGGTTACGTTGCGCACGCGCTCGGCAAGTTCAGCCGCATCGACATCTTCTTCAACAATGCCGGCATTGAGGGCGAGATCGCGCCGATCGTCCGCGCCTCCGTGGAAAATTTCCGCCGGGTGCTCGAGGTCAACGTCGTCGGCGTGTTCCTTGGCATGAAACATGTGCTGCCGACGATGCTGAAGCAGAACAGCGGCTCGATCATCAACACCGCCTCGATCGCCGGCGTCATCGGCTCCGCGGATATCGCCGCCTACAGCGCCAGCAAGCACGCGGTGATCGGGCTCACCAAGAGCGCGGCGCAGGAATGCACCGGCACGAATGTGCGGGTGAATTGCATCTGCCCCGGCATGATCGACAGCCGGATGCTGAGCGCCATCGTGGTCGGCCGCAACAATGGCGCGCCGGTACCGCCGGAGAAAGTTTACGATCGCATTCCCGCGCGGCGGCTTGGCCTTGCTGCCGAGGTGGCGCCGATCGTCGCGTTCCTCGCATCCGATGACGCCAGCTATGTCTCCGGCTCCGCCTATACCGTCGATGGCGGCCGCACCACGTCGTAAAATCAAAACCAAGAGCAGGTCCAGCATGCCCGTTGTTCTCGATCCCGATGCCGCCGCCGTCCTCCAGGCGTTTCGCGACGCCGGCCGTCCGCCCTATGAAACGTTGACGCCGCCGGAAGCGCGCGAGTGGTACCTGAAGGCTCGCTTCGTCGCGCATCCCGAACCGCCGGTGATGGCGTCGGTGAAAGCGATGACGGTGCCGGGACCTGCCGGCGCGATCCCGGTGCGGATTTACACGCCGCCAAAGCTGCGGCACGCCGACGGCATGGCGCCCTGCCTGGTGTTCTTCCATGGCGGTGGCTGGGTGATCGGCGATCTCGATTCTCACGACGTGGTCTGCCGCACGCTGGCGGTGGAAGGCGAGATGATGGTGATATCCGTCGACTACCGCCTCGCCCCCGAGCACAAATTTCCCGCCGCCATCGACGACGCCCTCGCCGCGACACGATGGATCGCCGACAATGCCATCCAGCTCAACGTCGACGCATCGCGCATCTACGTCGGTGGCGACAGCGCCGGCGGCAACCTCGCCGCCATCGTTTCGATCGACGCCCGCGAGCACGGCCCAAGACTGGCAGGCCAGGTGCTGATCTATCCCGCCACCGACTTCCGCATGACGCATCCCTCGCACAGCGAGCCCGAGACCGACTGCCTGCTGACGCATGCTGTGATCCGCTGGTTTCGCGATCACTATCTGAACGGCCAGGACGACATCGACAACTGGCGCGCCTCGCCGGCCCGCGTGAAGAATCTCGCCGGCCTGCCGCCGGCCTATGTGATCACCGCCGGCGCCGATCCGCTGCGCGACGAAGGCGATGAATATGCCAAGCGGCTTTCAGAGGCCGGTGTACCCGTCGCTTACAAAACCTATCCCGGCCAGTTTCATGGCTTTGTCACCATGGGCAAGATCCTGCCGAAGGCGAACGAGGCCCTGCACGAGATCGGGAATTGGCTGAAGAGGTTGGGCTAGCGCTGGCGGCGCCCGCGGGAGCGATCACGATGAAGAAACCCGAGGCGATCGCGACTGGCGCAGCGGTCAAAGGCCATTGCCTTTGTGGCGCGGTTCATTTCGAAATCGATTTTCCCGCCCGCTGGGCCTGGCACGATCACTCCCGTGCCACCCGACAGGCGCACGGCGCCGCCTACGCCACCTACGTTGGCAGTTGGCGCAAGCGGTTTCGGATCATCAAGGGACAGGCCGACATCACGTGCTTCGACGACACGGCGTCCAAAGCAACGCGCAGCTTCTGCACACGATGCGGCACGCCGTTGTTCTACGAGCGCGCCCGTTCGCCACACATGGTCAACATCTCCCGTGCCCTGTTCGAGAGCCGCACCGGCCGGCAGCCGCTCTACCATATCGGGCATCGACGAATTGCAGGAGTGGACCTACACCGGCGAGCCGCTCGTTCCGCTCAAGGGATTTCCGGGCGTCGTCTGGGAGCGGCCGCGTAAAAGGAAGAAACGGATTGCGAACGACGAGCCTTTTTAGATCTGAGCATGCACGATGTGCTGCAAGACGCTTTGGGAAGCAATGGCAACAGGATCCATGCCCTGATCGAATGCAGCACCTTCATTCGCGGATCGGCATGCTCTGGGGCTTGGTGAGCACGTCGGGATGGAGAATGGCGGCAAGGGTCGCTTCCGGCAGCAGCCCCTTTTCCAGCACCAGATCGTAGACGCTGCGGCCAGTCGCATGAGCCTCGACAGCAACGGCCGTGGCACTGGCATAGCCGATGCAGGGGTTGAGCGCGGTCACGAGACCGATCGAATTCTCGACATAGGCGCGGAGACGTTCGCGGTTCGCCGTGATGCCGGACACACAGCGCTTCTCGAGGGTCAGGCAGGCCTCCCGCATATGGCTGACGCTCTTGAACAGGCTGTGCGCGATGATCGGCTCGAACGCGTTGAGCTGAAGCTGGCCGGCCTCGGCGGCGAAGGTCACCGTGAGATCGTTGCCGATCACCTCGAACGCGACCTGGTTCACGACCTCGGGAATCACGGGGTTCACCTTCCCCGGCATGATCGAGGAGCCTGCCTGCACGGCCGGAAGATTGATCTCGTTGAAACCGGCGCGCGGGCCGCTCGACAGCAATCTGAGGTCATTGCAGATCTTGGAAATCTTGACCGCCACACGCTTCAGCACACCTGAGAGCTGCACGAACGCACCGCAGTCCTGCGTGGCCTCGATCAGGTTTGCGGCGGTGACCAGCGGCATCCCCGTGATGGCGACGAGATGCTTGCAGACCAGGCGCGCGTAGTCCGGATGCGACGCGATTCCGGTGCCGATGGCCGTCGCGCCCATGTTGATTTCGCAGATCAGCAACGCCGCCTCGCGCAGCCGCTCCTCGTCTTCGCCGATCATGACACCGTAGGTGCTGAACTCCTGACCGAGCGTCATCGGCACCGCATCCTGCAATTGGGTGCGGCCCATTTTCAGGACATCCTTGAATTCTTCGGCCTTGCGTTCAAACCCCTGGCGCAGCACGCCCATCGCGTCGATGAGATGAAACACGCCGTGATAGGTCGCGATCTTCAACGCCGTGGGATACACGTCGTTGGTGCTCTGGCTCATATTGACCTGTTCGTTCGGGTGCAATTTTCCGTAGTCGCCCTTGGTGTGACCGAGAATCTCCAGTGCGCGATTGGCGATCACTTCATTCGCGTTCATGTTGGTGGAGGTGCCGGCCCCGCCCTGGATCACGTCTACGACGAATTGCTCGTGCAAGCGGCCGGCGCGAACCTCCTCGCAGGCTGCGATGATCGCGTCGCCGCGAGTCTTGTCGAGCAGCCCCAGCTCCATGTTCGAAAGCGCCGCTGCCTGCTTGATCGCAGCGAGGGCGTTGATGAGTTCGGGATAGATGGAAATAGGAATGCCGGTGATCGGAAAATTCTCAACAGCTCTGAGCGTATGAACACCGTAATAAGCGTTCGCGGGAACGTCGCGGTTGCCCAACAGGTCGTGCTCGCTACGCGTTTCATCGGTCATGTCGGATTTTCCTGAGTGTTCGCCGTGGCCGCCATTCTGGAAAGCCATCAAGATGCGTGGCAGCGTGGGCTGGCTATATCGTCAAAAGCTGGAAACGCGTGAATCCCGTCTGCCGTCCTGTCGGGTTCGATACCATCCACAGCTATAGCATCCCGAAACCATACCAGGCTGGTTATATTATATCCGCGCTGCCCATTTATGAGGTGCGCACGACAGGCGGCGTATCAAACGCTGCGGGCCGCACAACCGGCCCGATCGCATCGGTGGCGCCTTATGTCCTCGCTGCAGCCACCTTCATCATTGGCGGGATCGCGCTGCGCACTATCTGGCTGCTGCTGCGCGGCCGGCTGTTGCCGCCGTCAACCCCGGCGGTGCCGGCGCGCCACCCGATCAACGCTTCGCTTGTTTTTTGCGGCTTTCTGCCAACCTTGCGGGCACAGCCGCCGGCTTGAGCCAGTCGGAGTTTTGCAACGCGTGCGCGACACAGTCGTGGATGTGGGAGTGGAGGATTTTGCGCGCCTTCGCGGAATCGCGCGCCAGCGCGGCGTTCATCAATTCCTTGTGCTCCGTGGCGGCCACCTCGCCGCGGAATACGACGGCCAGCATCTGATAACGCAGATATTTATCATAGGCAGCCGACAGCGCATCCAGCAGCACCTTCGATCCGCAGGCCGCGACCAGAGCGCGATGAAACTGCCAGTCGCACTGCTTCCAGCTTTCCGTCTTGGATTTATCGCCGGCCAGCATCGATCGCTCCATCGCGGCCAGCTTGTGATGCGCTGACACGACCAGCGCCTCCCAGTCCAGATCGCCGGCCTTGAAGGATTCGTCGATGGCATGGCCTTCGAGAAGTTCGCGCAGTTCTGCAATCTGCTGGAATTCACTCGCCGAGATCGAGGTGACCTCGAATCCACGCTGGCCTTCGGCGACGACAAAACCTTCCGAGCAAAGCCGGTTGAGCGTCTCGCGCAGCGTGCTGACGCTGGTGCCGTAAGCGATACTCATTTTCTCCAGCTTCAGTTTCTGACCGGGTTCGAGCTGGCCAAAAATGACGTCATTGCGGATGCGACGGTAGGCGCTGTCGCCGACCGTCTCGCCAGTCCTGTCCTCAACGGTGAAATCTTGCATCCAACGATCCTCACGCCCGAGACGGCGCAGCCCGAACATACAGCGAGAGCGCCCATGAGACAAAATACCATATGATACGATAAATATCAGTTGATTTTTATTATGTCATAGATAACGGTGGCGCCCGAAACGAGAAAAATGAACCGTTAGGGAGGTCTTTGATGCCTTTTCAGCTGAAATCTTTCGCGCTCGCGACGGCGATGGTCGTTTCCGTGGCTAGCCTCATGACCGCAGCCACAGCCCAGAACATTCAGGAACGCACGATCCGCTGGGGGCACCTGAACAACACCGATCACCCGGTCAGCAAGGGCGTGCAGAAATTCATCGAGATCGTCGCGGCCAAGAGCGGCGGCAAGCTAAAGGTCCGGGAATATCCGGCGAACCAGCTCGGCAGCGAGATGCAGCAGCAATCCGCATTGCGCGCCGGTACCCAGGAAATGCAGTCCCCAGCGACGACATCCCTGGTCGGAATCGTCAGGGATTACGGACTGATCGACTTTCCATTCATCGTCAGCACGCCACAGCAGGCCGACGCGCTGCTCGACGGTCCGCTGGGAACTGCGCTGCTCGCCAAACTTCCAGAAAAGGGCCTGATCGGCCTCGGCTACTGGGATCTCGGCTTTCGCAACGTCACCAACAGCCGGCGGCCGATCACCAAGGGCGCGGATCTCGACGGCATCAAGATCCGCGTGATCCCCAATCCCGTCTATCTGGAGACGTTCAAGGCGTTCAACGCCAATCCGGTACCGATGAGCTTCTCCGAACTCTACACGGCGCTGGAGACCCGCACCGTCGATGGCCAGGAAAATCCGTTCTCGGTGATCCTGTCGAACAAGTTCTACGAAGTTCAGAAATATCTGAGCGTCACCAACCACACCTACAGCACCAATATCATTCTGGTCAGCAAGAAATTCTGGGATCAACTGTCCGCGGACGAGCAGAAAATTCTGCAAGATGCCGCGAACGAGGCGCGCGACTATCAGCGCAAGGTCAGCCGCGAACAGGCGGAATTGGCGATCGGCGAGTTGAAGACCAGGGGCATGGAGGTCAACACCATTGCCCCGGCCGAACTCGCAGCGATGCGCGACAAGACCAGGCCGATCGCGCAAAAATTCTCGGCCGACTACGATCCCGAAATCGTCAAGCTGTTCAACAGCGAGCTTGAGCGGATCTACGCCCGCAAGGAATGAGCCGGAGGCGAAACGAACGCGCACCGAAAAACTTCATCACGAAAGCTGTACATGTCCGCTCCATCCTCCGCCGCAATACGGGGAATCGTCGATACCTACTTCTGGGCGATCAAGGCGGCCATGGCCGTCTTGATGGCGGCCATGGTCGCCCTGGTGTTCGGAAATGTCGTGCTACGCTACGGCTTCAATTCCGGCATCGCCGTTTCCGAAGAGCTGTCGCGCTGGCTGTTCATATGGATGGTGTTTCTCGGCGCCATCGTTGGCTTGCGAGAGCACGCTCATCTGGGAGTCGATAGCCTGGTCAAGGCGCTGCCGCCCGCGGGGCGCAAATTCTGTTTCGCCCTCAGTCACGGCCTGATGCTGTACGCCTCTATCCTTCTCACCGAAGGTTCCTGGAAACAGACCGTGCTGAACTGGGATACCACCGCACCGGCTTCGGGATTGTCGGTCGGCCTGTTCTATGCGGCCGGCCTTGTGTTCGGCATCGCCTCGATCCCGATCCTGCTGCACGACCTGTACCGCCTGTTCACCGGACAGATCGCGGCATCCGACCTGATCTCCATCAGCGAGTCGGAGGAGCACGTCCCGGCAACGCCGTCCCCCGCCAGCCAGGCTGAACTCCGATGACGATAGCCATCTTCTCCTTCTCGCTGCTTGGCGCCATGGCCATCGGCATGCCGATCGCCTTCGCGCTGATCATCTGCGGCGTCGCTTTGATGACCTATCTGGGAATTTTCGATTCACAGATCGTCGCGCAGAATGTCATCAACGGCGTCGATTCATTTCCGCTGATGGCCGTTCCGTTCTTCATTCTCGCAGGCGAGGTGATGAACACCGGCGGCCTGGCGAGACGCATTCTGAATTTTGCGATTGCGCTGGTCGGTCACTTGCGTGGCGGCCTCGGCTACGTCGCCATCCTCACATCCTGCATCCTGGCGTCGCTGTCCGGGTCTGCCGTGGCCGACGCCGCGGCCCTTGCCGCACTGCTGGTGCCGATGATGACGGCCGCGGGTCATAGCCGCGCGTCTTCGGCAGGCCTGGTCGCCGCCGGTGGAATCATTGCACCGGTGATTCCGCCGTCGATCGGTTTCGTCATCTTCGGCGTCACGGCCGGGGTTTCGGTTTCCAAACTGTTTCTCGCCGGCATCGTGCCCGGCCTGATGCTCGGCGTCGGACTTTGCTTCGCGTGGTGGTGGGTGGTCCGGGCGGAGAACTCCGTCAGCCCGCCCCGCAAGAGCCTCGCCGAAATCTGGCACGCACTGATCGACGGGTTCTGGGCTCTGATGCTGCCGATGATCATCATCTTCGGCCTGCGGCTCGGCATCTTCACGCCGACGGAAGCGGCGGTCGTCGTCGCCGTCTATTCGCTGGTCGTCTCGATGCTGATCTATCGCGAGCTCAAGCCGTCGCAGCTTCCCGCTTTGCTGGTCAGTTCGGCCCAGACCACGGCCGTGGTGATGTTTCTGGTTGCGGCCGCCCTCGTCTCGTCCTGGCTGATCACAGTGGCCGAAATCTCGCAGCAGATCGTGCAACTGGCGCAGCCTTTCATGGGCTACAAGACGATCCTGATGTTCGTCCTGATGCTGCTGGTGGTGATTGTCGGTACCGCCCTCGACATGACCCCGACGATCCTGATCCTGACGCCGGTTCTGATGCCGATTGTGCGGGCGGCGGAAATCGATCCGGTCTATTTCGGCGTGCTGTTCATCATCAACAATGCCATCGGCCTGATCACGCCCCCGGTCGGGACGGTGCTCAACGTCGTCTGCGGCGTATCGAAAATCAGCATGGACGACCTGATCCGCGGTGTCTGGCCATTCATGATCGCACAGCTCATCGTGCTGTTTCTGCTGATCCTGTTTCCGGTTTTCGTCACCGGACCCGCCAGATGGTTCGGCGGCTAATTCTTGAAGAAGGACACACCATGAAGCGCCTGATGATCCTCAACGGCCCCAATCTGAATCTGCTCGGCGTGCGGGAGCCCCATATCTATGGCACCACCACGCTCGCCCAGATCGAAGCCAGTTGCGAGGAGCAGGCCTCCCGCCTGGGGCTGGTCCTGTCCCTCCACCAGTCGAACCACGAAGGCGTGCTGGTCGATCTGATCCAGTCGGCACGACAGGACGCCGATGCCATCATCATCAACCCGGCCGGCTACTCCTTCACGTCGATCGCGATCATGGACGCGCTGAAGGCCTTCGAAGGGCCGATCGTGGAGCTGCACATCTCCAACATTCATGCGCGGGACAAGTATCACCGGCACTCGATCCTCTCGTCCGTGGCCACGGCCGTGATCTGCGGGTTGGGACCTTACGGTTACGTCGCCGCCATGCTCGCGGTGGCGCAGATGCCCGACAGGAAGCCCGCGACCTGATCAGTCCTTTCGAAAGCGTCTAGCCCGCTCTCGCCGCCCGGCGCAGCGCCTGCGGCGGTTGGCCGAAGCTGCGGATGAAAGCACGGCGCATCCGTTCCGGATCGCGAAAGCCGGTGGTGTGCGCGACGTGCTCGATCGCCTCACCGGAGCATTGCACGCGCTGTCGCGCCACTTCGATGCGCAACCGCTCCACCGCCTTCGACGGCGTGGCGCCGGTCTCGGCGATGAAGGCGCGGGAAAAATGCCGCGCGCTCATGCCGGCCTGCTCGGCCAGATGCTCGACGGTGAGCGGCTGCTCGAGGTGCTCGCGCGCCCAGGCCAGCAAGGGCGCGAAGCGGCCGGCTGGCGCTTTCAGTTCCAGCAGCGACGAGAACTGCGACTGCCCGCCGCTGCGGCGATGATACAGCACGAGTTGCCGCGCCGTGGCCTGCGCCACCTCGTCGCCGTGATCTTCCGATATCATCGCCAGCGCCAGATCGATGCCGGCGCTGATCCCGGCCGAACTCCAGACATCGCCATCGCGGACAAAAATCTGGTCCGGATCGAGTTTGACCTGCGGGTAGCTCTCCAGAAAATGCCGTGTGTGCCGCCAGTGCGTGGTCGCGCGGCGGCCGTCGAGCAATCCTGCTTCCGCGAGCACATAGGTGCCCGAGCAGACGCTGGCGACGCGGCAGCCTCGCCGCGCCACGCTGCGCACGAAGGCCAGCGTGCGCGGGCACGATGCCGCGGCGCGCACGCCCTCGCCGCCGGCGACAATCAGCGTGGTCAGCGCCGCCGTCGACTTCGCGGCGCGCGCGACCATCGCGATCCCCGACGAGCTCTTCACCTCGCCCGGCGTCACCGCCAGCAGCCTGATCGGCGTAGGCACCCGCGCGATGCGGTTGGCGATCTCGAACGCCGCGATCGGGCCTGCAGCATCGAGCATCTGAAAGTCCGGAAAGACCAGCAGGCCAATCATATTTATGATGTCCGATAATGAGGGATATATGCCATTTCGGCATCCAGCCCATCATGGCACCCTAAGTGCGTCAACACCCCTTTTCGGAGTTCGCCATGACCGCACCACTGCACGTCGGTTTTCTGTTGTTTCCCAATCTGACGCAGCTCGACCTCACCGGGCCGCTGCAGGTGTTCGCGCGGCTGCCGGGCGCCACCGTGCATCTGATCTGGAAGCGGATCGAGCCGGTGCCAAGCGATACGCCGCTGGCGCTGCTGCCGACCATCACCTTCGACGATTGCCCGCAGCTCGACGTGATCTGCGTGCCCGGCGGGCTGGGCACCGACGACATCGTCGGCGACGCCGAGACGCTGGCCTTCGTGCGCCGACAGGCCGAAGGCGCGCGCTATGTGACGTCGGTCTGCACTGGCGCGCTGGTGCTCGGCGCTGCCGGCCTGCTGCAGGGCTACAAGGCTGCGACGCACTGGGCGTCGATGGAGCATCTGACCAAGTTCGGCGCGATCCCGACGCCGACGCGGGTCTGCGTCGATCGCAACCGCATCACCGGTGGCGGCGTCACCGCCGGCATCGATTTCGGACTGACGCTGGCGTCGATCCTCGCCGACCGGAAGACCGCGGAAATGATCCAGCTGTTTCTCGAATACAATCCGGCACCGCCATTCAACGCGGGTTCGCCGGAGACCGCGCCGGCGGAGGTTGTTGCCTTGACGCGGGAGAAGACGACGGCCGCGCGCGCACGTCGCAGCGAAGCGATGACGCGTGCGGCAGCTAGAATGGAGAAGGTCGAAGCGTAATTTACTGCCCGGGCGTCCAGGGCTGATAATCGCCCGTCGCCTTCGGGCGGCGGCCGTGGGCCAGCGTTGAGCCTGCGGGGCGATAGGCCAGTGGCGTGCCGGTCAGGTTCGGCAGATGCGGCTTCTGCCATTCCCGGGCGGTGTAGCTCTCTTCGGTCGGCGCGACATCGACGGTGTGATGCAGCCAGCCGTGCCAGGATGGCGGCACCTTGGTGGCTTCGGCATAGCCGTTATAGACCACCCATCGGCGCTGGAAGCCGAGCGTGGGATCGATCTTGCCGCCCTTGGTGCGGTAATAGGTGTTGCCCATCTCGTCGGTGCCGACCAGTTCGCCGAACCGCCAGGTCCAGAGTTGCGTGCCGAAGGTCTGGCCGCTCCACCAGGTGAAAAATTTCAGCAGAAACAGTTTCATAACCCGCGCCGGTTGGAGAATTGCTGCGTCGTTGATGCCATCGGGACGGCGAATTGTCCAGTTGTCTCCGCGACCGATTGCCGCCCGCAACTGATCGTGACAGGCGTCGCATCCTACCGCGGACGCCCCACGTTGAGGGGACAAACTGTCGCGGACACGGCGCAATCCGTTCATCCCGCATACAGTTCCATCCCGCCACCCTCGCCTGACAATAAGGGTGCGACGGATGGGAACGCTGCCCCCGCCAACGGGTTGGCATGCATCCCAGATAGGAGCCGACGATGATCAGTCTGAAGATTTTGAGTGCCGCTGCGATTTTGACCCTCACCTTGCCGGTGGTCGATTCGACTGCGAGCTACGCCCAGAGCGGATTTCGGCCCGGCGGCGGCGGCGGTGGCGGTGGCGGCGGGGCGCATGTAGGCGGTGGTGGCGGTGGCGGTGCCCGTATGGGAGGCGGCGGCGGTCCCCGTTTTAGCGGTGGTGGCGGCGGCGGCTGGCATCGCGGCGGTGGCGGCGGCGGATTCATTCCGGGCGCGATCGCCGGTGCGGTGATTGGCGGCGCGATCGCCTCGCAGAGCGGCTATCCCGGCTATTACGGCAACGGCTACTACGGTGGCAGCCCGTATTACGGTAATTCCTACGGCGCCTATTACGGCGCCCCGTATGACGACGGCGGCGAGGTCGTGGAAGTCGCGCCCGCCGGTGGTGGCGACGTCGACTACTGCATCCAGACCTACAAGTCCTACGACGTCCGCTCCGGAACCTATCTCGGCTATGACGGCCTGCGGCACGCCTGTCCGTAACCGTCGACACCGCTGGTAATCGGTGATTGAAAAAGGGCGGCGCCGATGGCGCCGTCCTTTGTCGTTTCGGGGTTTGCGGCGCGCCACGCAGCGTTTAACGTCCGAAGAAGATCGCGCGGAAATATTGCGAGAACCCGCGCGTATCTTTGTCAGGCAAGACCGATCGACGGTCCGATGCGTCGGGTGTGAGCGAGTACAGTGGACGCTTCAAACAAGCCTAGAGTGGCAAGCCTCCATCCCAACGAGACTGAACGGCTGCAGGCGTTGCGCTCCTATGGCATTCTCGACACCGCCGTCGAACCGTCCTTCGACGACATCACCAAAATTGCCAGCTATGTCTGCCAGACTCCGATCTCGATCATCAGCCTGGTCGATGAAGACCGGCAATGGTTCAAGTCCGAGGTCGGCCTTGGCTTTCGCCAGACCCCGCTCGAGCAATCGATCTGCGCCCACGCGCTGCTCGAGCACAGCTTTCTCGAAATCGAGGACACCACCAGGGACCCCCGCTTCGACTGCAATCCGCTGGTGACCGGCGCCCCCCATGTGCGGTTCTATGCTGGCGCGCTGCTGCGCACGCCGGATGGGCTGCCGCTCGGCACCGTCTGCGTGCTCGACGACAAGCCGCGCGTGCTGTCAGCCGAGCAGCGCGACGTGCTCGCCGCCCTCGCCCGCCAGGTGATGTCGCAGATGGAATTTCGCCGCGCGCTGCTGCTGTCGGACCGGCTGCAGCGTAACATCAGCCGGCTGATGGCGGTGGCCGGGCATGACCTGAAGCAACCGCTGCAGGTCATGGTGATGGCCATCGACCGGATCCGCAACAAATTGACCGACGACAAGGACAGACAGCGGCTCGGTTACGCCATCGACGCCGGCATGCGGATGGCCGAAGAGCTTGACCACCTCGCAGAAACCTCGGTGCTGCAGACCGGCTTCGGCGCACCGGACATCAAACCGTTTCCGATTACCGAGGTGTTCGAGTCGATCCTCGCCAACTGGCGTCTGCACGCCGAATCCAAGGGCCTTGAACTGGTAGTGGTGCAAAGCCAGGCGCAAGTGGTCAGCGACCCCACGATGCTGCGCGCCATCATCGGCAATCTGGTCGGCAACGCCATCAAATACACAGAACGCGGCCGCGTGCTGGTCGGCTGCCGCCGGCACGGCAACACGCTCACGATCGAGGTATTGGATTCCGGCACCGGCATCCCCGCCGAACAACTCGCCGCGATCTTCGATGCCTTCCACCAGATCAATCCGGCCAGCGAAGGCCTCGGTCTCGGACTGTCGATCGTGCGGCGCACCGCCGAAGCACTCGGCCACGAGATCGAACTGAAATCCGACCTCGCCCGCGGCTCGCATTTCACCGTCCGCGTGCCGCTGGCAGCGAAGTCGGTGTAAGCGTCGCGCTAAACCTCAATCAAGGAAGCAACCCGGCCGCGCGATAGGCTTCGATGGTCGTATCGAACACCGCGATGTCACCGCGTCCGCGGGCGACCAGCTGGGCACCTTCGACGGCCGCGAAGATCGCGAGCGCGTGGCGTTCGATGGCTTCGGCTTGCGCTGCCGGCTGTTGCAGCGACAGCACCTTGACCAGCCAGCGGACATTTACCTCGGTGAACTTGTCCACCTCGGCGCGCACTTCGGCCGGCAGGTCGTCGTGCTCGGCGGCCATGATCCCGCACAGACACATCCGGTTGTTGTTCACCAGGGCCGAGCGGAAGACTTCCGTGTAGCCCCTGATATGGGCCGCCGGATCGTCGGAGGCGGCGAGCAAGCTGTCGAAATAGACCAGCGCCTCATCGGTGTAGCGGCGCGCCAGCGCAGCCCCCAGGTCGCCCTTGGTGGGGAAATGGTAGTGGATGCTGGCGCTCTTGACGCCGACCTCCTTGGCCAGTTCGCGAAAGCTCAAACCGTTGAAGCCGCGAGCCTGCACCATCAGGCGGGCCGCGCTCATGATCATCTGTCTGGTGTCAGTTGCGGTTTCAGCCATTTTGTCACCTTCATCTATCTATCGATAGATAGTGGTTGACAAGGCGAAACGAAAGACCTTTATGAAGCCTACCTATCGATAGGTAAACAAACAGAAGGTCCACCGCCATGAAGATCTACGACCGCCCCGGCTTTCCCAACCCCTCCCGCATCCGCATCGTCCTGGCGGAAAAGGGGCTGGACCCTCAAATCGAATTCGTCTCCGTCGATCTGATCGGGGCCGAGCACAAGCAGGCCGCCTTCCTCGCCAAGAATCCCTCGGGCGTGATCCCGGTGCTGGAGCTCGACGACGGCACCCTCATCTCCGAATCGACCGCCATCACCGAATATCTCGACAATCTCGACGGCCATCCCACCCTGACCGGCACGACGCCGCGGGAGAAGGCGCTGATCCACATGATGCAGAAGCGCGCCGACGACGAGCTGATCGACCCCGTCGGCATCTACTTCCATCACGCCACGCCCGGGCTCGGACCTCTCCTGCAAGCGTATAAAAGCCCCGAATGGAACGATCGCGGGGAATGGGGCAACCGGCAGAAAACCAAGGCACTGCAGGGCATGCGATACTTCAACCAGATTCTGAAGGCCCAGCCCTATGTCGCTGGCAACAAATTCTCGATGGCCGACATCACCGTCTTTGCCGCATTGAATTTTGCGGATGCCGCCGGCATCGCGTTTCCGGAAGACTGCACGGCGCTCAAGGCGTGGCGCGCGAAAGTCTCGGAACTGCCGAGTGTGAAAAACCGCAGCGGACAGAACTTTGTGCCCGAGGACCTGAAGCGCCTCGGCTTCTGATCCTTTGACTCCATGCGCTCGTGATTCGCGCGGGCGCGTGGAGCCGACTTCGCATTGTCATGGGACCCCTCAGCTCGAAAGCGGCCGAACCGCGGCGGCTGTTGGGCTTTGTGGCTATCCGGGATCGGACGAGCCGTTTTGGCCGATGCTTGCGGCGCTTGAGTCTGCCGAACGCAATGCCTTGATGACAAAATAAAGTTGCCCCTGTGAACAGCGGGTGCAGCTTCGATTTCGGACACTTTGAAAAATATTTTAGGCTTTCGAATCCGTGAGGACTCACTGATACTTGGCAGCGATCAAGGTGCGGTCTGACCCCTTGGTTATCCACCCTTTCCACCATATTTAGTGTTTGATTCAGGAACTCGTACTAATCCTTGACGGGTGAGATCGAGTTGGCCTAGTTTTCGATCAGTCCGGCGCGGGTGGTTTTTGGTCCCGTCGTACGATCCCAGACGGGTTCCAGATTGACCGCTCCGTCCTCCAGTCGAGGTGACGGGGAACGGGCTTTCGCGTCCTGAAACCGCGGCGCCTGGGCACCAAAAATTGAGCCGGAACCGGCTCGCGTTGTGAGTTGAGGCGTTGAAGTATGCCCCCGGGAGATCCGGACGGCCGGTATCCCGGTCAGGCATGCGGACAGAGATAACAGGCCGGTCCACCGGCTGAGCTGCGAACCCGCGAGGGTTTGCGAAATTGAAATCGCCGGCGCCGCCCAATCGGGGTGTCGGCACAAGACGGGGCACGACCATGCAGATCAATCGCCGCTACACCACCGACGGCCAGTCTCCCTATGCCGGGATCGATTTCCGTCTGACGACCTCCGAGATCCGCAATCCCGACGGGTCCGTGGTGTTCAAGCTGGAGAATGTCGAGGTCCCCGACGCTTGGTCGCAGGTCGCTTCCGACGTGCTGGCCCAGAAGTATTTCCGCAAGGCCGGCGTCGCCGCGAAGCTGAAGAAGGTCGAGGAAGAGACCGTGCCGTCCTGGCTGTGGCGCTCCGTTCCCGACACCGAAGCCCTGGCTGCCCTGCCCGAGAATGAGCGCTTCGTCAGCGAACTCTCCTCCAAGCAGGTGTTCGACCGCCTCTCGGGCTGCTGGACCTATTGGGGCTGGAAGGGCGGCTACTTCACGTCCGAGGCCGACGCCCACGCCTTCCACGACGAGCTGCGCTACATGCTGGCCAAGCAGATGGTCGCGCCGAATTCGCCGCAGTGGTTCAACACCGGCCTGCACTGGGCTTACGGCGTCGACGGTCCCGGCCAGGGCCACTATTACGTGGACTGGCAGACCGGCAAGCTGACCAAGTCGAAGTCCTCCTATGAGCATCCGCAGCCCCATGCCTGCTTCATCCAGGGCGTGCAGGACGACCTCGTCAACGAAGGCGGCATCATGGACCTGTGGGTGCGTGAAGCCCGTCTGTTCAAGTACGGCTCCGGCACCGGCTCCAACTTCTCCCGCCTGCGCGGCGAAGGCGAGAAGCTGTCGGGCGGCGGACGCTCGTCGGGCCTGATGAGCTTCCTGAAGATCGGCGACCGCGCTGCCGGCGCCATCAAGTCAGGCGGCACCACGCGCCGCGCGGCCAAGATGGTGGTGGTCGATGCCGACCATCCGGACATCGAGACCTATATCGATTGGAAGGTGAAGGAAGAGCAGAAGGTCGCCGCCATGGTGACCGGCTCGAAGATCAACCAGAAGCACCTCAAGGCCATCATGAAGGCCTGCGTGAACTGCGAGGGCTCCGGCGACGACTGCTTCGATCCCGAGAAGAACCCGGCGCTGCGCCGCGAGGTCAAGCAGGCGCGTCGCGCCATGGTCGCCGACAACCTGATCAAGCGCATCATCCAGTTCGCCAAGCAGGGCTACACCGACATCTCGTTCGACACCTACGACACCGATTGGGATTCCGAGGCCTACCTCACCGTCTCCGGCCAGAATTCCAACAACTCGGTGTCGCTGAAGGATGATTTCCTGCGCGCCGTCGAGACCGATGGCGACTGGAATCTGGTCGGCCGCACCAGCAAGAAGGTGATGAAGACCCTGAAGGCCCGCGACCTCTGGGAAAAGATCGGCTACGCCGCCTGGGCGTCGGCCGATCCCGGCCTGCACTTCAACACCACCATGAACGACTGGCACACCTGCAAGGCGTCCGGCGACATCCGCGCATCCAATCCCTGCTCGGAATACATGTTCCTCGACGACACCGCCTGCAACCTGGCCTCGGCCAACCTGCTGACGTTCTACGACACGACCACGGCGACCTTTGACATCGAAGCCTATGAGCACCTCTGCCGTCTGTGGACGGTGGTGCTCGAAGTCTCCGTGATGATGGCGCAGTTTCCGTCGAAGCCGATCGCCGAACTCAGCTACGAGTTCCGCACGCTCGGCCTCGGCTATGCCAACATCGGCGGTCTCCTGATGTCGATGGGCCTGTCCTACGACAGCAAGGAAGGTCGCGCTCTGTGCGGCGCCCTCACCGCCGTCATGACCGGCATCTCCTATGCCACCTCGGCGGAGATGGCCCGGGAACTCGGCCCGTTCCCCGGCTACAAGAAAAATGCTGCGCACATGCTGCGCGTAATCCGCAACCATCGCCGCGCTGCACACGGCGAATCCCGCGGCTATGAAGGCATCGCCGTCAACCCGGTGCCGCTCGACCATGCCTCCTGCCCGCAGGCTGACATCGTCAGCCACGCCAAGGCGGCCTGGGATCTGGCGCTGGAACTCGGCGAGCAGCACGGCTACCGCAACGCCCAGACCACGGTGGTGGCGCCGACCGGCACCATCGGCCTGGTCATGGATTGCGACACCACCGGCATCGAGCCCGACTTCGCGCTGGTGAAATTCAAGAAGCTCGCCGGTGGCGGCTACTGGAAGATCATCAACCGCGCGGTGCCCGCCGCCCTGCGCGTGCTCGGCTATCGCGAAAGCGAGATCGCCGAGATCGAGGCCTACGCTGTCGGCCACGGCTCGCTGAGCAATGCGCCCGGCATCAACAGCTCGACGCTGAAGGCCAAAGGCTTCACCGATGAAGCTCTGAAAAAAGTCGAAGCCGCCCTGCCGACCGCGTTCGACATCAAGTTCGCCTTCAACAAGTGGACCTTTGGCGAGGACTTCCTGCGCGACACCCTGAAGATCGCGCCGGAAGCCATCGCAGCCCCCGGCTTCGACCTGCTCGCCGCCGTCGGCTTCTCCAAGCGCGAGATCGAAGCCGCCAACGTGCACATCTGCGGCGCGATGACGGTGGAAGGTGCCCCGCACCTGAAGGCCGAGCACTACGCCGTGTTCGACTGCGCCAATCCCTGCGGCAAGGTCGGCAAGCGCTACCTCTCGGTGGAAAGCCACATCCGCATGATGGCGGCGTCGCAGCCGTTCATTTCGGGCGCGATCTCCAAGACTATCAACATGCCGAACGACGCCACGGTGGAGGACTGCAAGTCCGCCTACCTGCTCTCCTGGAAGCTGGCGCTGAAGGCCAACGCGCTGTACCGCGATGGCTCGAAGCTTTCGCAGCCCTTGAACTCGCAGCTCATCAGCGATGATGACGAGGAAGAGGATGGTGTCGAGAACTTCATGGACAAGCCGATGGCGGCGCGCACCGCGCAGCTTTCGGAGAAGGTCGTGGAGCGTCTGGTCGAGCGCATCGTGGTGATGCGCGAGCGCGAGAAGATGCCGGATCGCCGCAAGGGCTACACCCAGAAGGCGGTCGTCGGCGGCCACAAGGTCTATCTCCGAACCGGCGAATATGACGACGGCCGGATCGGCGAGATCTTCATCGACATGCACAAGGAAGGTGCGGCGCTGCGCTCCTTCATCAACAACTTTGCGATTGCGGTGTCGCTCGGCCTGCAATACGGCGTGCCGCTGGAAGAATATGTCGATGCCTTCACCTTCACCCGCTTCGAGCCCGCGGGCCCGGTGCAGGGCAATGACAGCATCAAATACGCGACCTCGATCCTCGACTATGTGTTCCGCGAACTCGCGGTCAGCTACATGTCGCGCTTCGACCTCGCCCATGTCGATCCCACCGAGAGCCAGTTCGATGCGCTCGGCAAGGGCGTCGAGGAAGGCAAGGAGCCGGATCCGTCGCACTCGACGCGCTACGTCTCGAAAGGCCTGACCCGCTCGCGCACCGACAACCTGGTGGTGATGCGCTCAAGCGCCAGCAGCACCGCCGAGGCCGACGCCCGCTCCTCGGGCAACGTCACCGCGATCGCCTCCCCCGGCGCGACCGCCCGGCACGGCAGCGGCGACGCGGCCACCGCGCTGAAATCAGCCGAACCGGAACGCGCGCTGTCGCCGACCGAAAGACTGGAAGCGCAGAACTGGAGCAAATCCGGCACCGCCGCCGCCGCCACCCAGCCGACCAAGGCCGAGCGTCGCGAAGAAGCGAAAGCCAAAGGCTACGAAGGCGAAATGTGCGGCGAATGCGGCAACTTCACGCTGGTCCGCAACGGCACCTGCATGAAGTGCGATACGTGCGGATCGACGACGGGGTGTTCGTGATACGCTAGAGAAGCAAAAGTGTGGATGCGGTCATAGGTTGGCCGGTTTCGCCAAAGTATGTACGAAGCTCGCAATAAAACGCCGCAGCTAGTAGGTGGGACGGGCATAGTGGGTCGCTTGCAACTTGGTACCTATTCGAAAAAGTGAACCCTCGTGCAGCCACGAGCAAAGTACGTCCTTCAAAAGACGTCTCTAATCGGAGCAACTGGGTCCTCGAGCTCGAAACGATAAACTCCCGCCAAATTGGCGGGGGTTTCCTCCCCGGCCTCGCGGCCGGTTTTTTTTGACGACGCCAGCAACCTGTAGTTCTGAAATTTTCAAGCGCTATCTGCGCTGTTAAGCGCCCCGCACCAAATCCACGCGGGATCCTCACGCCATCCAACCCAATCTGAGGTCTTTAATGTCGGATCTTTGGCGAGTGATCGCAGGCTTATTCCGCCGTGACGAGCCTGTTGCCCCGTACGTCAAGATCTCTTTGCCCATGGTCGCAGTGGGCTTGGGTTTGATTTCGCCAGACCTGAAGGACGCGGCGCTGAGCTTCTTGAACAAGACCCTTGGACTAGGGTTGTCATTGGACACGCCCTGGTGGATCGGCGCCTGCCTGGTAGCGATCGGGGTCATCATATTTTTCATCGGATTTTTGACGGACCTCCGGACTGATCCGGGAAGGTTCATCGCAATCAGGCACCAATCTTTCAAACCGCTGACGGCGGAACTTCCGAACGAAGCCCTGCCTAAACGGCTGCGCAAACGGAAAATCGTTACGCTGTCTTGCGATCAGTCAAACTTCCTAACCGGCGGCGTATGCGATCCCATCGGGGCCGTGAGGCAACAGCAACAACTTGCGAACGAAATCGTCGGAAATCTGAAAACAGACCCGGCTGCGATCCTTGGATATTATGGCATCGTCCATATTCCGCTGCAGTTTCTGGCGGGCTGCAGCGTGTCGACCCATCCGAAAGTCGCGCTGTTCGAGCTTGAGCGCGCGACAAGCAGCTGGCGCGAATTGGAGAACAGCGCTGGTCTAGATCTCGAGGTGATGGTCACGCGGACGACGAATCCGGAATTTCCGATAGCGTGCGCCATCCGGATCGCAGTCAGCTATCCGGTCAAAAGCTCCGACGTGGACGAAGTCGTCCCGGCACCCTACCGCGACTATTCGATATCGATTGCCAAGCCCACCATCGACGCCGTCACAACCTACGATCAGGTCAATGCCATCGTCGAGGCGTTGAGGAGAACGTTGGACGAGATCCACAATGAGCTGCCGAGCAATCTCGTCGTTCATCTATTCTATTCTGGTCCCGTCAGCGTCGGATTTTCTCTAGGTCGCACCATCAGCAGAACAATCCACAACCGCGTGATCGTCTACAATTACACCTCCAGCACAAAGCCCGCATATGCCTGGGGCGTCGAAGTGACCAAAGAACGTCCTCCGCAGGAAATGGTCGTCAACAACACCTGACCGGAGAACCGTCCATGTTCGACTTGAGTGGTGATCTTCAGATCTTTTACGACACGAACGTCCGCCTCGGTACCGACCGGCGGAAACGGCTCGCGGGCCACCGCGATCTGAACATCGCTCGATTGAAAGGTGGCCTCGACGACCTTGCGGCTGAGACCGGCCGAGCTCGTCCTTATCCGTACGACTGGCAGAACCAGGGCGGATACGCGATGCACACCCTCAACCAGGACCCGCACGACGACAACGATTATGACATCGATGTCGCCGTCCTGTTCAACAAGGCAGACCTTCCTGACGACCCTCTGAAGGCACGCCAGCGCGTCGCTGACGCCCTCGGCAAGCGGTGCACGAACTTCACGCAGGAGCCGACCGCTCGGACCAACGCCGTGACCGTCTGGTATGCCGAAGGCCATCACGTCGATTTCGCGGTGTTCCGAACCTACACCGATGCCTATGGACGCAAAATCATGGAGCACGCGAGTACCGAGTGGAAGGAGCGCGATCCGCACGCGGTCAACAAGTGGTTTCAAAACGCGGTCGACACGAAAAGCCCGCCAGCATCCCTTCTGGTCACAGTGGGCACTAGCCAGCTCCGGCGCATCGTCCGCTTTATGAAGTGGTTCAGCAAATCGCGGACATCGTGGAGCCTGCCGGGCGGTCTGATCATCTCGACCCTTGTCGCCGAATGCTACCGGTCCGATTACAATAGAGACGACGTGGCGCTCTACAATACGATCGTCGCTATGCACAATCGGCTGAACGGCAATACGACCATCTACAATCAAGTAGACGGGTCGGAATTCACGGCGAATCCCGAAATCCTCAACCAGGTGAAACGGCTCAATACCCTGTTGGGAATGGCCGTCACCAAGCTCGCGACCTTGTTCGACGCCAACTGCGACCGGACAAAAGCGCGAGGCGCGTGGGACTGGATTTTCGTGCACGACTTCTGGGGAGGCAAGGAGGTCGCAAAAACTGCAATGGACGAGGCGTTTTCGTCCACTCTGCCTTCTGCACACCACGTGACCATTCGATGCGGCCTTGCGAAGGGCCAGGGCGGGCGCATCTACGCGCAGTACCATGGTTCTATTCTGCCGAAAGACATCGACTTGAGGTTCAGCGTCGTCTCAACCAATGTCCCCCATCCCTACCTGACCGTCTGGCACGTTGAAAACCATGGCGACGAGGCCAGAGAATGCAATCAGCTGACCTACGAGACGGCGCCCGCTCAAAGCTACGAACACTGGACGAGCACCGCCTACAAGGGCTCTCACCGGATGATCTGTCGGATAATGAAGGACGGCCGGGTGTGGGCAGAGACGTCGCAGGATGTAAAGATCGCGCCTGGCAAATCCAGATGGCTCCGTGGAAAGAGCTGATTGAGCTAAGCCGTTTGTGAGGCGCCAACGCCCCATTACGGCCACCCAGGCCAAGAGGATTGTAGCCCTAAATTTTATACGAATTGCGATCGCGCAGGCTCAGTAATTACTCGCTCGCATCGATCTGGAAGGAAGCTGGTAAAGCAGAGCCGCCCAAGTCTGCACGCGTCGCGAATGTCACGACAAGCTTGGCACTCGGCGATTACGGCCCTACCTTCCGAGCGGGCGGCTTTCCAGTTCGATCGAATTCTACGAGCATTTGAAGGGCTTCATTCACCGGGACCGCCTCGCCAGCCTCGGCAATGCTTAGATGGATTGCCGCCGCCAGCCGTTCTTGGCGTTCTGACGTGATGTCTTCAAAAAGTTTTTCGGCCCGTTCTGCTACATCGGCCATGACCTTTCGGCGACGAGCCATTTCCTGCGCTGTGATAGGCATTGCGATCTCTTCCCTTGATGGCACTCAAAAAATGGGATTTGCCAACGCGATCTCCACACGCCACAAGCGCACGAATCCCGTTAACATTTGGGTAAGAGAAAACGAGCGCATTCGCCAACCATTACGCGAGTGGGCGTGCCCTGGTGAAGAGCGGCATGCCATTTGCCCCCCGATCGGCTTCCACGATCGGGGTTAAGCTTCGGAGCCGATCCACAGACTGGAGATCGGCATGCCATTTGACCCCCTGATCGGTTTCCAACACTGACCCCACGCGTTCGCATCGATGTCACTCACGCTATTAACGAATTGATCGATCGGCCGGGGGCAAAGTTGGGCGCCGATCGGGGTTAAACTTCGGAGCCGATCTACAGCGCGAGAAGCTCGGAAGCGCATTGAGACCGGGCGAAGACCAGTCCATGAAGCCGCGCCACGTCCGTCGAGCTCCAGGCCCACCCGGCTACATTCTTCAAAATGGCACCGGGCTTCCCATATCCCGGTATCAACTTCTTGCGTTACAGGGGCACCGCATTGGTCGAGCAACTCAATCTTTTCGCCGAACAGACGTCGAGCCCCGATGGTCTGCGATACGCGGACGAATTCGTATCGCCCGCCGAGGAACATGGGCTCATTTCGGCCATCGCAGCCCTGCCCCTTCAGCCATTTCAGTTCGGGCAATACGAAGGAAAGCGCCGCGTCGCCTCATTCGGTTTCAGCTACGACTACACTGCGCGGCGCCTCGTCGAGGCGGCCCTATTCCGGACTGGCTGTCTGCTATCGTGCAGCGTGTCGAAACATTCGGCGGCCGCGGCACCGACGTCCGGCAGATCCTCTGCACCGAATACGACGTCGGAGTCGGTATCGGCTGGCACCGCGACAAACCGCATTTCGATCGCGTCTTCGGCCTCTCGCTGGGATCCGACTGCAAGCTGCGCTTCCGGAGGCAGGTCTCCACGAAGTGGGAGCGTTTCACTTTGGAAGCCCGGGCCAGCCCGCGATTTGCCCCTCAAGAAGGTCATGCGTATGACCGAGCCTGGAGCGTATCGCCTGTTCAAACGAGCGCGTTGGCCTGAAACGAGCGGTGCGCCGTATTGTCCCGCCTGTGGCAACCTGCGGTGCTACGAGCTTGCACGGGGGCAACGCTTTAAGTGTTCTGCCAAGGAGTGCCGCAAGGAATTCACGGTCACCAGCGGCACGATCTTCGCCAGCCGGAAGCTCAAGTTTCGTGAGATTTTGATCGTGATCGCCATGTCGGCAAACGGCGCGAAGGGCAAAGCCGCGTTACAGGCCGCCCGTGAACTCGGGGTGCAGACGAAGACCGCCTGGCTGCATCTCATGAAACTCCGTGACCCCCTACAGGTTGGTCTGTTGCGCTGCCTGCTTTGTAACGAAGCAGGTGGTCGGAGATGCTGATCGTGGAGACGATTGCCCGGATTAGGCGCGAGCACTTCATCAAGGGCAAGACGATCAAGGAGATCGCCCGGGATCTGAAGGTGTCGCGGAACACGGTGCGGAAGGTTCTGAGGTCGGGTGAGACCTCATTCGAGTACGAGCGTGTGGTCCAGCCGCGTCCGAAGCTGGGACGATGGGCAGCAGAGCTCGACGGGTTGCTGGCGGCAAATGCAGCCAAGGCCGCTCGAGAGCAGCTGACGTTGATCCGGATCTTTGAAGAGCTGCGAGGGCGCGGTTATGACGGTGGTTACTGTCTGCTGAACAACGACCCGGCGACATGTCCGCACCGATTGGCGGCGGATTCCGTGAGCCCGGCCGACATTTCGCCCCTGACGTCGCCGCTGCCGAGTCCAAGCCAGCATCCGCATTTTCTTCACTCTCACGCCGGCACAAACACAGGCGACGATGGCCGAGCGCTACTGCACGCTGATCGGGATTCTCGGCGATCCGGATTCCGGCAAGACCGCCGCCCTCGTCAGCCTCTATCTGATCGCCTCCTACACGCAACACGAGGGCTTCGGTTTCGCGGACTGTCGAAGCCTCATGGCCTTCAACGATATCAGCCAACGGGCCCGTCACTGGAACGAAGGAGCCCCACCGGACCAGATGACTGTTCATACTGAGGCTCCGGACGAACGGACTGCCGGCTTCCTCCATCTGCGGTTGCTGTGTGAAACGTCGTGAGCGGCTGACTTCATCCGACTTTCATCGCCTTCGACTGTTCAACGCCGTCGAGAAATCCGACGAGGCGTCCGCGGATCAGGCGCTCGGCGTCCGCCATGATGCGATCGATCAATTCCTTCACGGTGGGCACGTCCTTGATCAGCCCGACCACCATCCCGCAGCTCCAGGCCCCGGCGTCCATATCGCCGTCGACCATGACCTTGGGATAGACGCCTGCGACCTCCTCATGAATATCGGCTATCTTTAGGCTGGCGCCCTTCTCGCCTTCAATGTCGATCAGGCGGTCGACGCCCTTGTTCTTCAGCACCCGCTCGGTGTTGCGGAGCGCGCGCATCACGAGCCGCGTATCGAGTTCGGAAGCGGCAACCAGCGCTCTCTTGACGTTCTCGTGCACCGGCGCCTCCTTGGTGGCGATGAAGCGCGTTCCCATGTTCATGCCGGCGGCGCCGAGCGCCAGCGCGGCCACCAGGCTTCGCGCATCGGCCATGCCGCCCGAGGCCACGAAAGGAATCTTCAATTCTTCGGCCGCACGCGGCAGCAGGATCATATTGGGCATGTCATCTTCGCCCGGATGGCCGCCACATTCGAAACCGTCGACACTGACCGCGTCGCAGCCGATCTGCTCCGCTTTCAGCGAATGCCGCGCGGAAGTGCATTTGTGGATGACCTTTATGCCACCTGCCTTTAACGCCGGCATATACTGCTGGGGGCTGCGCCCGGCGGTTTCGACGATCTTGATCCCGCCTTCTCGAATGGCCGCGATGAATTCCGGATAGGGTGGCGCGCTGAATGTTGGCAGAAAGGTCAGGTTCACGCCAAAACGGCTTGTCCGTCATGTCGTCGCAGCGCGCGATTTCTTTGGCGAGCAGTTCGGGCGTTCTTTGCGTCAGTCCAGTGATGATCCCGAGGCCGCCGGCATTGGACACAGCCGCTGCCATTTTGGCAAAGCCTACATAGTGCATGCCGCCCTGGATAATCGGATGCTCGATGCCGAACATTTCAGTGATTGCTGTTTTCATGCAGAACTCCTGTCTATCTGTCGTGCTCAATGAACGATTTCGAGAAGCCCTGCGGCACCCATGCCGCCGCCGAAACGATCCGAAACAAGATCCTGAGTGCATTTGAGCTGGAATGAGACTGTCGCCGCTGGAACGACTGTGCTTCTCTCTCCGTTATTGAAGAATTGCTGATCTTCAATGCTGACGCTCGCGCATGCTAACGCGTTCAAGTCAGCGGGACTGGCTGGATGTTGGAGCACATTGCTCCGCGTCAGAAAGGCTCTCGACAACGTGATGATATGATCCCAACCATTGCATTGATGCGAAAACCTTCGCGCCCCTCTCCGAGGTGGATGAGTTGCCTTTTACTCGGCAGCTCTGGATCGGGTATGACATGAACAATCGCCTTTGGTACGCAACGCTCGTTGTTGTCACCGTTATGCTGCCAATTTCCACAATCGGTGACGCTCGCGCTCACGATCATGAGCACCCTGATTTGAAGAGTTGGTATGAGGGGCCGTGTTCGATGGCAGTGATGCGAAGCGCGTTGACGATGTCGATTGGGGGGGGACGGTCACTATCGCGTGCGCATTGACGGCGAGTGGGTTGACGTTCTGAACGAGGCTGTAGTGGACGGCCGGAACCGCGCTGGCCGCACGATGGTTTGGCCTTACTACCTAGATGGTCATCCAAAGGCGCGCTGCTTCATGCCACGGCTTAGTGCGCCTATCTCAGCTGCTCAATCAGTCCTGGCATTTTGAGTGGGTCCCTGCTCGTGAGGAGTCTTCCGAGTGCGCCAATATGTGCTTCACTGGTGCGACATCTATCACCTTGTCACACTGTATCGCGACGATCGCGCTCGGTCTTAAGGTCGTTAAGAACACCAGGAATAATAGGGCCGCGACCACGACCATACCGAGACTAGCAAATTCTTTCACTACGCTTCTCTCCAGCTAAATGCGAACCGCTCGTCGTAGGGCTTGTCTCGGGTCACATTTCACGAATACGAGACTACGATCAAGCTGCGACACGCGCTCACTGACATGAAGACGCGATCCCTTGCTTCGAAATAACTAGTGGCTATCTCACTTAACCGTTCGAGCCGGTTCGGCCCGCTCACACTGGCGCGCGACATAGTTTCAATCAGGTGAACCCGGAGTTCATTAGCGCATTCCACAATGCATCTTCAACAAGACGCGCGCTTGTACGCGGCTGCTTTGGTTTGGACCAATGATACTCAAACTGTCGTGTATCAGTGACGATCAGATCCCTGGCGTGCGACGCATGTCGCCGGAATCACCTTGAACTGTCGAATCGAGCCGCATCGCTTCCCGCGGACACTGACGCTCTTCCACCCTTCCGTGATCGGCAGACAATTCTGGATTTCGCCATCGCACTCGCCGAACTTCGCTGTAGACCACCACTACATTGCGGAACTTTTAAACCGGAATCCGCTTGGTGAGACATCATCCGATGGCGGCACCTTGACCCACAAATTACCGGTTTTGGCCTTGTCATATCCGTACTGATAAAGAGAACGCATGTAGTTCGTTTCAAAGCCGGAGGAGCCTGACGACGGAAAGCCTTTGTCGATGTAAGTCAGATTGAATCCGAAATTGTTGCGGCGAGTGAAGTCAAAGGTCTCATAGAGAATAGAGCGGGTTTGCGTCTTCGTGACGGAAGCCGAAGCCCGCGCGGCGATGTCGATCGTGCTGTTCGGCACCAGTTGGAAATCTCGCTCAACCTTGTTGTTGATCAAGATGTAAATGTTTACACGCGCACCTCGGACGAACGCCCCGTTTCGCAAAATAAATGCTTCCGGCAACGTCAGCACCGGTGCCGTCACTCCACCGTCTACATGCATCTCCTGGAAGTGATTTCCGTTCGCTTCCGCGTCAATCATCATCGGCGGGAAAACCACCGGGATACTTGCGGATGCAGCCATGACATCACGGAACAAGCTTAGCGCCTGGGGTGTCCTGATTTCAGCAATGCGACCCATGTCCCATACCGCCGTGCGTTGGGTGTCGAGATCGGTCGTCACGATCAGAAGATCCCTGCCCTTGGCGTGTTCCTCTGCAATTGCCGCGAGCATATTCTGGTCGACATAGCGGGCCACCAACTCGCGAAGTCGCGTGTTTCCAAACAGGCCAGATCCGAAAAGCGCGTTCAAGATGCTTGGCGTATCCAGAAGGCTTTCAGCGAGACCGCTGGTGTATACGTCCCGCAATGTCGCGTCGTAGGCGGGGCCAAGAAATGCAAATGGCGCAATCAACCCACCCGTGCTCACACCCGAAACGACTGTAAACTTTGGGCGCGTACCTGCCGTGGTCCAACCATTCAGCACACCCGCGCCATAAGCACCGTCGGCCCCGCCTCCCGACAAGGCAAGATAGCTGACAGGACCAGCACGTAAACTTACAGGTGGCTCCTTGAGGAACGTTGCTGCCGGCTCATCGGTATATCTGCGCAGTACATTGACGTTCAATACCCGCGCGGACGCCGCATCGGATGCCGTATAGGGTGCTCTGGGAAGAGAACTGCAGCCAGCAAGAGAAAATAATCCCATCGAAATAGCGAATGACAGGACGAGCAACTGACGAAAGGAACGCATAACTTGTACCCGACTCTTCTCGACAACGCAGATTTGCTAGGCATGGCTTTCGGCGTATTTTAAAATGGCATTGGCGGTGTTGTTCACGAGTTACCTCCGCTTTCCACCAGTGACTGGCTTCATTTGCGCGCTCCTCGTTCAACGGTTCCGGCTGGCCTACCTTGACGCGGCCAAGTAATTCATCGGGTCGTTTTCGAGCGAACTCACCGATACACATCATCATGGCAGATACGCTCTTGCCGGAAACCGCGCTTGTAGCGAAACGTCACCGTTTGTAGCTCCATGCTCCCCGGGAACCGAATCCCGCGATACCTTCGGCCTGACTTGGATCCGTGCTGATCGGCTTGTAGGCGATACGATCGCGGATGGCTTCACTGGCCATGGCACCGATCCTTCTTGTCGGCGCGACCGCTGAGCCGTGAACGGACATTGGAGCGGCGAGACCCGGAACGCTAAAGCGCCCGCCCTAGACTAGGAGCCCGTCCAGATCGGCGTTCGGGCATTTGTTGAGGTTAGCCGGCTGAGGCTGCGTTTGCGAGGGTGAACAGCTTCAGGAGGTTGTGGGTGGTGCAGATCATGGCCCATTCGGCGCGCACTTTCTCTACGCCCGCAACAGGGGGGCCTCACCGACATTGGAATGTCGCCTTGCCCGGTGGCCGGATGAACAAATGCAATGAAGCCAAAGATAGCGCCACGTGGCATTAGGCCTCATTCACAATCGTCCGGCATGCGCTTCGATAATCGACCGACAGATCGACAGCCCGAGCCCCAGACCGCCCGGTTTCGTGGTGCTGCGATTAGAGCAGTTTTCGACAAGCGTTCGACGCTGTGCCTGCGTAAGATGACGACATATGTTCCGAAATGGTGCGAACGTCGTCCCCGCGGCGGTCGCAACCGTCATGTGTGATCGCTGCTCGGCACAGGGTTAGTATGAAGGTCGCAGCATTATCCTGGTGTAAGGCACTGCTAGACTTGGCGGAACGACATCCCTATTGGGCGAAACGCTGGATCAAGCGACCTCCTATCAGCACCAGCGTCCTTGCCCTGCCGCTGCTGTCTCTTTGTGGTTGCTCTGAAGCAGGCGCACCCTCCTTCGATATATTCGGAGCCTTTTTTCCGGCGTGGCTTCTTTGTGCCGTGTTTGGCATTTTCGTCGCTCTCGGCGCGCGTATCTTTTTTGCCGCCCGCAATCTTACCGAGGTTCTGCCGTTTCAACTCTCGCTCTGCACATCGCTCGGCACCATCCTTGCGTTACTCGTCTGGCTCATTTTTTTCGGGCGCTGACCATGAAGATGGCGGGAAGCCGGGCACCTTACGCGCCGATCGGTAAGCTCATTTCGCTGCTGTTCATCGCGACGGCGATTGGCATCGCGATTTACGTCGCTCACCGAAACGCAGTCATGCCATGGACCGATGCGGCAACGATCGATGCCGATGTCGTCCACGTCGCCGCAGCGATCGGCGGGCGGATCACCGAAATCCCGGTCACCGAAAATGCACGCGTTTCCAAGGGTGACCTCCTCTTCCAAATCGATCCCGTGCCTCATCGCATCGCGGTGGCCCAGGCGGAAGCCGATTTGGCCATTGCCGAGGCTTCCCTGGACACTCAAGAAAGACTGCTCTCGACCCAGCGTTCCGCCGCCAAAGTTGCCGCCGAGCAAGTACAACGTGCGGAGACCAATCTGGAACTTGCCAAGCGCACCGTCGAACGCCTGACTCCTCTGGCCACAAAGGGCTATGTGCCTACCCAACAACTCGATCAAGCTCAGACTTCGCAGCACGACGCGGAAACGTCCCTTCAGGAAGCGCACGTTCAAGAGGCGGCCGCAATCGCCGCCATCGATACGGACGCTGCTGCCCGAGCAAATGTCCGAGCCCGAAAAGCCGCACTGGCATTAGCCCAGCGCGGGCTTGAGGACACGACAGTCCGCGCAACTCATGCCGGCCGCATTGTCGGACTGAGCGTATCGACGGGAGAAATGATCGCGCCCTCTCAAACACTGTTTACGTTGGTCAACGCCGAGGAATGGTTCGCCGTCGCTAACTTCCGAGAAACCGATCTAGCCGCCATTTCCGTTGGCGATTGCGTGACGGTATTTTCGATGATCGATCGTGAACAACCGCTCAAGGGGATCGTGCAAGGCATCGGAACTGGTGTTTTGGACACGGATCGCGTGAATCTTCCCCGATCGCTGCCCTATGTCGAGCGATCGCTCAATTGGGTACGTGTGGCGCAGCGGTTTCCAGTAAGGCTGCGGATCGAGCAGCCGCCGCAGCAGCTCATGCGGCTCGGCGCGAGTGCGGTCGTTGAGGTTAAGCATGGCCGCGCATGTAGATAGCTTTCGGCAGCAATTCCGCGAGCGCCTGGCGCTGCTGTGCCCATTTCCAGGCCGCCTCGAGTTCTCCAGTCGGCTTGCACTGGCTTGCACGCTGACGACGCTTGTTGCCGAAATCTACCAGACACCCGATCCGGCGCTAACGGCCTATGTCGCATTCTTCGTCATGAAACGTGACAGAATGGAGAGTGTGATCATCAGCATCGTGCTCACGATCCTGATATCTCTGCTCGTCGCCATGCTTATGTTGATAGCGATGGCGGTGATCGACCAGCCACTGTGGCGAGTGATCAGCATAACCGCAGCGTCGTTCGGCCTGCTGTTCTTGGCCTCCGCCAGCAAATTAAAGCCCCTAGCCGCAATCATTGCGTTGATCGTCGGTTACGGATTGGACCTTTTGAGTGATGCTCAGGCGGGAGAACTCGCGACACGCGGCTATCTATATGCGTGGCTGTTCGTCACCATCCCCGCCGCCGTATCGATCACGCTCAACCTTCTTCTCGGTCCGCCCCCTAGACGACTTCTTGAGCAGGCGCTTGCGCATCGTCTGGCGCTCGCTGCGTCGCTGATGCGTACGGGCGACGAGAAGACCCGCGAAGCTTTCCAGGAGACCCTCTCGGAAGGCGTAACCGAACTGAAAACCTGGCTGAAAATGGCGGGCATCGAGAAATCCTCGCCTCGGGCCGATATCGCGGCGCTCAGCCAAGCGACAGACAGCATCACCACTATCCTGCTGCTGGCCGACTTCGCAGATCGTACGCAGTCGGAGACTATGCCCCCGCCCCTCCGTGGACAGATTGCGGACACGCTCGATGAGATGGCGTCGATCCTTCGCGCGGGAGGATATCCTGTGGACGTTGCGATCGAGCATGGCGAGGAGGATTTGCCTCCGGTCACGACCACGCTGCTTGCCAACATGAAAGAGGCGTTGCGACGTTTCACCGAACGCCCTCTTCCTGAACTGCCTATCGTCGAACCCGCTAAACCAGGCTTTTTTCTCGCCGATGCCTTTACCAATCCCGATCACGTCTACTACGCCCTAAAGACGACCGCCGCGGCCATGTTTTGCTACGCAACTTATTTACTGCTTGATTGGCCCGGGATTCATACTTGCTTCATCACCTGCTACATCGTCTCGCTGGGAACGACGGCGGAGACGATCGAGAAGTTTACGCTTCGGATCTTGGGCGCCCTTATCGGCGCCGCGACAGGACTTGCCGCGATCGCTTTTCTGCTGCCGCACCTGACATCGATCGGTTCCCTGCTGATCGTGGTCTTCGTCGCGAGCCTTGTCTCCGCATGGGTGGCCGCCGGAAGCCCGCGTATCTCCTATATCGGCTACCAGATGGCTTTTGCGTTCTTCCTCTGCGTAATCCAGGGCCCAAGCCCCGCGTTCGACCTCACGGTTGCCCGCGATCGCATCATCGGCATCATGCTCGGGAACGTCGTCGCTTATCTCATATTCACGAATATTTGGCCGGTCACGGTGATCCGCCGCATTGACCCAGGGCTTGTTGCCCTGCTTCGCCGCCTCGTCGATCTAACAAACGCTACAAGCCGCTCGCGGCGCAACAGCGTTGCAACCGACGTTGCCGGTACGATGACCGCGGTCAGCCAGGATGTAGAGCTTGCCGCCTACGAATCCTCCAGGATCGGACTACCTCATCTCCGGCTCACCGCTCGCGCTCGCGCGATCCATCGTATGCGCGCGCTAATGGGGCCTCTGCTATTGCTTTCGAACGAGCAGTCGTCGGCGACACGAGCCGTTGCCCATCGTCTTGATGCGTTGGCGAACGAGTTGAGCAGCGAATCTCGATTGGAGGAGGTAACGGTGCCGCCGAGCCAAAACAGCCTTCCTACCAACATCGGCAAAGACCCTCGCGACTCCTACAGTGTCGATGGATTCGTCATGGCCGACCTTGAAATCCTGGAGTCTGCGTTACGCGCGCCGGAGAGGGGGCTAGAGGTAAATGCGTCAGTTTAAGCTGAGTATTGTTGTGGTTAGTGTGTTGGGTCTTGGCGGCTGCGCCGCATGGGATATCGACATGGCACCCGACCGCGCCGACAAACCTTGGGTACCGACGGCGACGACGACCGGTGAAATTGTCCCAGGTGCGAAACCCTCGAGAGAATCCAAGGCGAGTTACGCGCTACCCGTCAATACCGATCTTACGGGGTTGCCGGCACCGCTCGGACTGGATCGGCAGAGGGTCTATTCGCTCCCTGAGTTGATCGATATAGCGCAAAGCAACAACCCTTTGACGCGAAGTGCCTGGAACGATGCGCGCAATGCGGCGCTCGCCACGGGAATTGCCGAGAGCGCTTATCTTCCGCGATTAAGAGCGACCGCCGCCGAAGTATATCTCAACAATCAAGGAAGTGTGTCGGCAGTTGGAAGTAGCCTTCCCACCAATGCTGAGGCGAATGGGACGATCGCAGCCGCATCGCTGGAATGGCTGCTATTCGATTTTGGCGAACGTGCCGCCAAGGTCCGAGCCGCCAAGCAAGGGGCGATCATCTCAAATATCGCGTTCAATGCGACCCATCAGCAGATCATCTACGACGTCAGCGTTGCATTCTATGCCAATGCCGCCGCTCGAGCACGCGCCGCCACCGCCGGCCAGTCCTTAAAGAACGCACAGGATGTGGAAGCGGCGGCAAACGACCGCTACAAGAATGCCATTGGCACGGTGGTGGAGGTTTCCCAAGCCCACCAAGCTACCGCACAGGCGAAGCTCGCGCTGGTCCAAGCCACTGGCGCTGCAGAAAATGCCTATTTGAATCTGATTTCCGCTATGGGGATTTCGCCGCTCACGCGGATCAACGTAGCTAATGCAGCTAACCGCAGACTTTCATCGGGCCTCACGGCTTCGATCCAAAGCGTTATATCCACAGCCCTCGCCCGCCGGCCGGATATTCTGACCGCCTATGCCGCGCAAAAAGCCGCAAATGCCGACGTAGATGCCGCCGTCGCGGAGTTCCTGCCCAAGGTCTTTCTGACCGGAACAACCGCCTATAATTCCGCAAATCTTTCGGTTAGTTCCATTCCAGGACTCGGCCAACAGTCAGGAACGGCCAACATCAATCCTTCCCGTTTCTCCAACAGCGTTCTCGTCGGCGCGACCGTCCCGATTTATGACGGTGGCACTCGGGCGGCTTTACTGGAACAAGCCCGCAATAATGCCGATAGCGCGGCGGCCTTGCTCACGCGTCGACGGAACGACGCGGTGCGACAGTTGGTCGTGGCCGACAATGCCCTTCGTACAAGCCTGTCGGCCTACAGCGCTTCGAATACGCTTGCCGCGGCGGCACAAACGACATTCGACAGCGCGCTCGCCAGCTACCGCAACCGCGTCGGCTCGATCACGGATGTCAATATTGCTCAAACGCAGCTTCTGCAAGCGCGAAACGCGTCGACCGATGCTTACAGCACGGCTTTGTCTGCAGCCGCCACGCTGGCGTTGGCGACCGGTGCTCTTGGAAGCGCTCCAAAATAGAATTCAGCCTTGTCCACGGAGACCAGCTCAATGAGCAAACACGTTTTCTTCTCGCCCAGAGATGCCGCCGATCGCCTCGCGATCCGCGAGCTTATCGAGGCGTACGCGCATTGTGCCGATCGTCGCGACGCGAGGGGTCAGATGTCTCTCTTCACCGCAGACGCCCATTTCGTGGTGTATATGAACGCCAAAGATCCGACGCCGTCTCAGGAATTTCATTCGCGCGAGGCGCTTGCGCCAGTGTTCGCCGAGCTGAACAAATACCAAGCCACCACGCACTTCGTCGGGCAAAGCACCATATTCACGCTGACAGATGTTCGCGGCACAGCCGAGACTTACTGCCTGGCGCATCACCTGACGGTCAACGATGAGAAGCGGCGCATGATGATTGCGTCGCTCCGTTACCTCGACACCCTCGTGAAGATCGACGGCGTATGGCTTTTCGCCGAGCGCCGACTTTTTGTCGACTGGATTGACGAGCGCGCACTCTCCTGACGGCGAGGACGCGCACCATCTCAACTTTGGCCACCATGGTTGTCCGCCCATTTGGCGGGGACGCCGGAAGTCTGGTCCGTTGGTGAGGTTGCGAGCACCTTGATGACCGCCGGTGAGCTTAGCAACGAGGCCCCGAGATCATAATTCGACGAGACGGGCGACGAATTCCTGCCAACTTCTCGGATCCTTGTTTTTCAATTGAATGCGGGGCGGACCGCGCGCTGTCCGTGAAGTACGCCGGGTTAGCCCTCCGAACCCTTGCGTCGGAGTGATGCAATCCCGCCCGGCATTCCGCACTGAAAGGAGCTTATGATGTCTGAGACGCCTCAAGGTTTCGCGACCACGGCGCTAAGCGGATACGAGTTGCTGGCCAGTCTAGTTCAACAAGTATCGAGGTCAGATTCTATAGACGGCTGTTAGTTGCCGCAGAATGATTAACAGCTCGGCCTGCTGTGGGCCGGCGGCGGCGTTCATCTTCAAATAACGCGCCGCCCAAATGCTGGCTGTCCCGACGCCGAAGGTGAAGACCGCATCCTCAATGCGGTCACCACTCCCACGCCAGGAACCGTCACGGGTTGTTTCATCGCATTTTGCCAAGCGGCGAACTTCGTCGTCGAACTTTCGTTGCTGCTGACATATGTGTAACGGTGAGAGACGACCCAATGGACAGGGCTGGCGGCATGAAGCCCAGCCAGAAGGCCAAGTGACCGGACGGTACTGAGCTGTTAAGGTCGCCTCAGATGGCGGCCTTTGTTTTTTTTACGCGCTGGGCCGGCTGAACCGTCGGCGTGTGATCAGGCTGGTGGAATGAAAAAAGCCGCCGCGAGTTCATGGCCCGCGACGGCTTCTTCCTACACTCTCACAGGCCCGCCAGAGCCTGAGAACATCTTGTCCGACTGATCTTAAGAGCAAGTAAAGGAGACCCGGCCTCAAGCTTGGAGGACCATTCGACGAGCCCTCCCCCCCCCCCGCACTTGGGTGGAACCGCGGGACGCCCATCTCAATGCTGACAGAGGCAACTGGTTTCGAAACAAAGAAAGCCTCGGCTAAGTCACGGTGAGGCGTCCAAGGCGGTCCCACTTTTCGGCCCTGCGCCCGTCTTCAGCTCCGGGGTCCTGCGTGTTCTTTGCCAGCGGCTCACTCCACTTCTTGCGGGCAATGCGGTATGGAATGAACGAAATCCCGAGCCTCCGAGCTTGGCTCCTCACGGAAACGGTCGTCCGCGGCCCGAATTGGGGACGCGCCCGAAGCCACCAAAGCTTTGAGTAGCCTCAGCTGTCGCATGCGCGTCACCCCGACCTACTTGTCGCGCGCCGGTGGCAGGGTCGATCTTAATTTTCTTAATTTTGACCCTTCCCTCACTCTGCGCTGGCGTCTGCTGCGGAGTTTCCGGCTTCGGTTGGGTGGGGCCTTCTGCTTGTCTTCGACAAATACAGGATGCTGCTTGCTCTTGTCGTTCCCTCCTTTTTCTGTCTCAACGCCGGAGAGGAATATTTGTTCAAACAAAAAAAGCCGCGCCACCCATAAGGATGGCGCGGCCAAGTCTTGCAAGTGAGACGCCAGAGACGACAGGTGTCGCCCATTGGCCTGTGGACGGGCTGGAGCCCGAATTTCAATCGTCTTTGCTGAACTTCAGCTTGCGCCTCGATGCCGCCGTGCGGCACCGGCTCACCTTTCCTTCGACTTGAATGATGACGCCCGGGACCGGCTCGCGCGAGACGCGGTCAACGACCGCGTATTCGATGCCGTGCACCATGTGGCAGTCGAAGCACTGGCTGTGCCGACGCGCTTTGGCTCGCCCCACTCGCCGCAAACGAAGCCGATAGCCTTCGTCAAGAGCCGAAGGTTATATTTCTCGGCGACATCGTGGATCGAGGCCCCGACAACAAAGGCTGCATCGAACTGGTCGCATCAACGTTGGAACGCTGGCCGAAATCTCGGCTCGTTCTAGGCAACCCCTGATGATTGGTTCCCGCGGATTCGGCGGTGGCCGCTTCCCGGCTAGGTAATGGGAGCTTTCTACCCTTACCAACGAGAATTTTGCGACGATCTTCGCTCGGAAAACGTCGTTCAGCGCCGGCCGCAATCCCTTCCTTCGCACTGAACTGGCATACGATCGACTGCGCAAAGATGTTCGAGAAAAAGGAAAAAATCCCTTGGCCGCCCTGCATGCCTCGAAGCGGACATCGCACGCGGAGAACTCCCCCCGTCGGGTGCGATCTACGGTCGTATGCAATGGACACCGAATTCGATCAGGACCTGCGTTGACCATGGCATGGCCCTTGTGGCCGTTCCAGAAGACGCTCGTATGCCGAGGCGGCGCGATTGGTCGCAGTTGGTCGCTCCGATTTTACCGCACCTGACAGCGCTGTCCGATCGCGACCCTTCGCCCACTCTCGAAGCTTGAAACCTCCCTGGTTGTAGGTTTGAAAGGTAAAGCGAGCGACTGCTGGCCAGGCGCGAGGGGCTGACCTGATTTGTCTAGGCGACACACTTGTGCCACAGAGGGTTTCGATTAACATTTGACTTTGACCAAGCGACTTTGCGTCCAACCGACAGAGAGCCCATTGGTCTGGGCGGAGCCAGTCATGTCGGCCGAAAAATGCGGCTTACCGAACGCGTTCAGAATTCTGTTCGGTCCATTCGAGCTGAACGTTACGGAGCGTTCCTTAAAGAAGGGGGACGAAATCATTCCGCTCGGCGCGAGGGCCTTTGACATACTGATAGCGCTCATCGACAGGGCCGGTGAGATCGTCAGCAAAGGCGAGCTGATTAAAAGGGTTTGGCCGGACGTCACGGTTGAGGAAGGTAGTCTGCGTGTCCATTTGTCGGCGTTGCGCAAGGCGCTGGGGGACGGACAGTTCGGCCATAATTACATTACCAATGTGAAGGGCCGCGGCTATAGCTTTGTGTCGCCTGTCAGTCGTCAAGCAGCAGAAGACCACAGAGCCAGTTCATTTGCGCGCTTGTCAAATCTGCCACCGGCACTCAGTCGCATGATTGGTCGCGACGACGCTGTTCTTGAGCTTCGAGCCCGTCTCCAGACGGAACGGTTTATCACCATTCTGGGTGCCGGCGGCATCGGCAAGACCACGGTCGCGCTGGCTGTCGGCCACGCTGCGCTAACCGGCTTCGAAAATGCTGTCTTTTTCGTCGACATCTCGACTCTAAGAGACAAGGAGCAGGTGATCAGCGCCATAGCTTCCGCTATCGGGCAAGCTGCGCAGTTTGCCAATCCGGAAGAGGAACTGTTCAACTTTTTACGCCGTCGAAAGGCTCTCCTTGTCCTTGATAGCTGCGAGCATGTCATCGAAAAAACAGCAGAAGTCGCCGATCGCATTTTTCAACTTGCGCCCGACATCCACGTGCTTGCAACCAGCAGAGAAGCATTGCGGATCGGTGGTGAACATGTATTTCGGCTTCCTTCGCTGGACTGCCCGCCAGAACAGCCAACGCAGACCGCGGCTGAGGTTCTTTCTTATCCAGCTGCACGGTTGTTTGTAGAGCGCGTTAGAGCGCGAGGTAATGATTTTTGGCTTGGCAACGACGAAGCCCCCCTCGTGGCCGAGATTTGCCGCAAGCTCGACGGCATCGCGCTCGCAATCGAGCTCGCCGCAGGAAGGGCCGCAGTCTTCGGCGTAAGGGACATTGCAACGAGGTTGGGCTCGCGACTCGACCTGCTGAAGTTCGGTCGACGGACAGCGACTCCACGGCATCAAACGCTTAGAGCCACGTTGGACTGGAGCCACGATCATCTTTCAGAGGTCGAGCGGGTGGTATTGCGCCGAATGGCGATTTTCAGGGGGCGCTTTGCGCTGGAGGCGGTACTCGCAGTGGCAGAAGAAGGGATAGGCCGGACAGATATTACGGATGCGGTTGGAAATCTCGTTGACAAATCTCTCATCGAACCCCGGATCGATTCGCCGGAGGCGACCTACCGTTTACTCGATACGACGCGCTCCTACGCTTTCGAGAAACTTGTAGCCAGCAAGGAGGATGAATCCGTTGCGGCGCGCCACGCGAACTTCTCGATCCAGTTGCTGGAATCCAATCGCACGGATCTACTCAAATTGAGGAGCGCGGAGGCGGTACCAAATTCACTGCAAGACTATCTTGGAAATGTCCGAGCTGCCCTCGAGTGGAGTTTTGGCCCTACCGGATGTGACCGCACTGCCCTCAGATTGGCGGCGGCTGCTGCGCGGCTATTTCTGTCCATGTCGCTATATTTGGAATGCCGAAATTGGATGGAGAAAGCGATCAATCGGATAACGTCGGACTGCAACCCACAACATCAGATAGAAATTCATGCGTCATTTGCTTGGTCGCTCATGTTTACCGAAGGGAATAGCAAGAGAGTGCGCGATGCCTTCGATATGGCGCTAAACCTTGCGCAGCGGTACGAAGATGCGCGCCAGCAATTGCGGCTAATTGCTGCACTGTCGATTTATTCTCATCGCATGGTCGACGTGGCCGTAACGCTTGAACTCGCACTTCAAAGCGAGGTAGTCGCAAAGAAGACGGGCGACCCCGACGATGCGATTATCGCCGATTCCTTGCTTGGTGCCGCGTACCAACTCCTTGGTGACCACATCCGCTCGCAAAAGCATAGTGAACGGGCGCTGCGTAGCCCGCCTGGTCTCGGACGGTTCAATGAGAGCGAGTACCTTCTCGATCCGCGAACTTTGGCGCTTCTTTGCATTACCCGTTCACAGTGGTTCACTGGCAAGCTCGACCAGGCCCTTTGTTATGCCGAAATCACCATCGAGGAGGCAGAGAAATCAGGGCAGATGACCACGCTGTGTCGCTCGCTTATCTGGGCGATGCCGATCTATTTTTGGGTTGACGATTTGGAGCAGGTGGAACGGCGGCTGTCGAGGCTCGAGCTCACTGCTCAAAAGCATTCGTTAGAGCCATTCCGTTCAGCTGCGCTGGGATTGAAGGGCCGATACTTGATCCGTACTGGCCAAACGATCGACGGCATACAACATTTGCGCGACAGTTTGGAGAAACTGGCAGCTCAGCGGTACGCAATCTATGTGCCTGATTTAGTGACCGCGCTTGCGGTGAGCTTGGCGGAGCAAAACTCGCGCGCGGACGCGGTGGCTCTTCTGGACAAATCGATCGCCGTGCAAGTTGACGCCAACACGGCTCTCCACCTTCCTGCACTTTTTCTGGCAAAGGGCCAGGCCTTCGCGTCCGGCGACAAGCCCGACATTCAGTCAGCCGAAGAGAATTTTGAGAAAGCAATGACCTTTGCCCGGCAACAATCGGCACTTTCGTTCGAATTGAGAGCAGGATTGGAACTCGCGCGCACTTGGATCGAGCGCGGCGAAGTTCAGAGAGCCCATGATCTAATCGGGCCAATTTACGGTCAATTCACAGAGGGTTTCAGGACACCAGATCTCGTTTTTGCGAAGGAAATGCTTAACAGGAAAATCTGCGCGTAGATTTAGCCTGAGTTTGACTCGTCATTTAACCCGGATCGTTGCACACGCGCCCAGGTCCGTTTGGGGTCAAAAACGGAAGTCGGGCGACGCAATCACGACTTCCGCTCTTGCTGCAACAGCAGACATCCCTGAGTCCGGTTGTGACGTCCGAAAAGTGCCAGCACCGGAAGTCGGTTGATTTCTCGATCACTTAGTCAGTGCATTCTTCCTGCTGGCATTTCGGCCTCGACGGCCTGTTACAGAAGCGCACGCGCGCCATTTCACAACTCGGTCTGCGTACGCAAAAAGTTCCTGGTTGGGGTTGGAAAAACGTTAGTATCGGGCTGATCGGCTAGCTCACGAATGAGGCAAGCCATGGCGCATCTGGACCTTTCATTGTCAACACCCATGCCGACGATTCTCCGGTACGGCGTTGCAGTTCTGTCCGTAGCAATCGGAATCGGGGTTGGTTTCTTCCTGCTCCGACATTTCGAGGCCATTTTGACGCCCTTCCTGTTCGCAGTCGCAGCGACCGTTTGGTATGCGGGAACCGGGCCAGGTGTGCTCGCAATTGTCCTTTCGGTCCTCAGCCTTAATTACTTCTTCCTACGTCCTTTTTTTTCCTTCAGCCCAATTAGCTCTGCTGACCTCGTTTATCTAACCTTTTGCATAGTTTGCGCCTTGGCTGTCGGCTGGGTCAGCGCCGTGCGACGTCGGGCAGAGCACGAGCTTCGTCAGGCCCGCGAGGAGCTCGAGGCCCAAGTGGCGGAACGAACCGCCAACCTACAGCGGAGCGAGGCCCATCATGCTGAAGCACAGAGACTGAGTCACAGCGGTGTGTCGACCTACAACAAGGCGACCATTCTTTATGGATCGGAGGAGACTTACCGCATCTGGGGGTTTGATCCGGCGCAGGGTGTTCCGAGCTTCGAAGCCATGTTCCAACGGGTTCACCCGGACGACCGGGACCGGCACCGCGCACAGGTTCGGAGCGCGTTGGACGAAAAAAGAGGCTACTCGATCTCGTACAGAATCGTACTTCCCGATGGAACCGTCAAGCACCTCGACTCAATCGGCCAACCTGTGCTCTCCGCAAGCGGGGAACTTGTCGAGGTGGTCTCCACACAGATGGATGTGACGGAGCGCGTGCGGGCCGAGCAAGCTTTGCGGGAGAGCGCAGCGAAAATCCGGCGCCTGTTCGACTCCAACATCATTGGTATTTTCTTTTCGGGCTTGGAGGGTCGAGTTCTTGAGACCAATGACGCGTTTCTTCATCTCGTAGGACATGATCGGGACGATCTGGTTTCAGGTCGCGTACGCTGGACGGACCTGACCCCTCCGGAATGGCGCGAGCGTGACAGGCGCGCCTTGGCCGAACTGACCTCAAATACGACAGCTCAGCCGTACGAGAAGGAGTTTTTCCGAAAAGATGGCAGCCGCGTACCCGTACTGGTTGGAGGAGCACTGTTCGAAAAAGGCGGCAACGAGGGCGTCGCGTTCGTCCTTGATTTGACGGAGCGCAAGCGCGCCGAGGAAGCATTGCGGGAAAGCGAATCCCATCTGGCGCAGGCGCAACTGGAACTCGCGCACGCCAACCGCGTCGTGACGATGGGACAGCTGACGTCATCAATCGCGCATGAGGTGAACCAGCCGATCACCGCGGCAATCACATACGCGTTGGCCGCTCGGCGCTGGCTAAGCGCGCAGCCGCCAAATTTCCATGAGGTGGATGAGGCTCTCTCTCTTGTCGTCAAGGAGGGGAATCGCGCAGGTGAGGTCATCGGGCGAATCCGCGCGCTCATCAAGAAGGCGCCCACACGAAAGGACGCCGTAGCGATCAATGATGCCATCCTTGAGATTATTGCTCTCACCCGTACGGAGGCCGCGAACAATCGCGTCTCGGTCCGGACGCAGTTAGCGGAGGGCTTGCCGCGTGTCCAGGGAGATCGGGTCCAGCTGCAACAGGTACTCCTTAACTTGATCATCAATGCCATCGAAGCGATGCGCGACGTCGGCGAAAAGGAGCGAGAATTGCTCATCAGCACCCGTCACGAACCAGATGGCGTTTCAGTCGAGGTGCGGGATTCGGGTCCCGGCTTCGCACCGGCGGATATCGATCACATGTTCGAGGCTTTCCACAGCACGAAACCAAGCGGTTTGGGGCTTGGGCTGTCGATCTGCCGGTCAATCATCGAAGCGCATAACGGACGATTGTGGGCAAGCGCGAACCAGCCCCGTGGGGCCAGCTTTCAATTCGTCCTGCTGGCGATCACAAACACTGCGTCATGATGCTGTACTCGTGAGCCGTCCTAAAGAACAGGCGACCCGACCGTGAGTTCTGTTACGGGTAGACTCGGAAGTCGGGCGACGCAATCACGACGTCCGCTCTTGCCCCAACAACAGACATTCCTGAGTCCGGTTGTGACGTCCGAAAAGTGCCGATTTTGTTGCAAAAGTCGGCTGTGACTGATGATGTCGTTCGCTCAGTTCATTTAGGGCGATGGGGTTTGCCCCCGCCCCCGACGCTCTCTACGCACTTTTACGCTACGCAATACACAGAGCCTGAGCGGGTGGCGGTCGCGCAACTAGCGATGCGAGCCGTCGGAGGTTCTGGGCGATGGCAGCCAGAACAAATTCGTCCTGGGCGCCTCGTGGACCACGCAGTCGAAGCCGGCCGAGCTTCAGAATGCGCTTCAAGTGCGCGAACCGCATCTCGATCTTCTTGCGTTCATGTTGCGACTGCTCAAAGCCCTCGGTGCCGGCAAGCGACCGGGCAACGTCTCGGGCGCGTTCATGGATGTCGCGCGGGATCTTGCGTGATGGTTCTTTTGGGCAGCACTGGGGTTTGAGCGGGCATACATCGCAATCGAGCTTGCTGGCGCGATACAGAAGCGTCTTGCCCTCGTGCACTGTGCCGCTCGTCCCGAGCAGCTTTCCACCTTGGCAGTGGTAGACGTCGTTTGCCGGATCATATCGAAAGTCGCTGCGCGAGAAGGTGCCGTCGTCCCGCTTCGACTTGTCGAACACGGGAATATGGGGCGCGATGCCTTTCTCCTCGACCAACCAGTTCAGCATCGGAGCCGCCCCGTAAGCGGTATCTCCGACAAGCCGCTCAGGCTTAAGGCCGAAGCGCTCCTCTGTTCGCTCGATCATGGTCTTTGCCGCGCCGACCTCGGCCTGCCGAATGGCACGGGATGCCTCGACGTCAACGATGACCCCGAACTTCACGTCGATGAGGTAGTTGTCGGAGTACGCAAAGAATGCCGGTCCTTTGTGAGCCCCGGTCCACTGCGCCGCGGGATCGGATGGCGAGACGAACTTCGGCACAACGTCGCTGGCAGCGCCCCACGCCGTATCGTCGAGGGTCGCCAGATACTCCTTCACCGCGCGGCTGGACCTCGCCTGATCGCGATCCCTGCGCCAATCCTGCCCGCGATTGAGCGCTGCTTGTTGGCATCCGCCTGGATCAGGCTCGCATCGACGGCAAAGCCTTCGCCGCCAACCAGACCGACCGCGATGCACGCCTCGACGACCCGCTCGAGCATGTGGCGGAAAACATCTCCATCGCGGAAGCGCTCGTTGCGGGCGCGCGAAAATGCCGAATGATCCGGGATAGCGTCCTCGATACCGAGCTTGCAGAACCAGCGATAGGCCAAGTTCACCTGCACTTCACGGCAGATCAGCCTCTCCGAGCGGATCGCAAACACATACCCCACGACCAGCATCCGGATCATCAGTTCCGGATCGATCGACGGGCGACCCATCGACGAATAGTGAGGTGCAAGTTCGCTGCGAAGCCAGGACAGATCGAGAGCGGCATCGATCTTCCGCACCAGGTGATCCTCGGGGACCGCGTCGCCAAGATGAAACTGGTAGAACAGTTGACCTTGGTCACTCTTCAGACGGCCCATCATGGATCGACCTCGCCGAGATTCGCGTCAACGTAACGGAATCACGGTTCGTGGCTTGCCTCAACCGACTTTTGCAACAAAATCTGCCAATAGGCGACATCACGGGCTTGGCTCGATATGAAGGAGGCCACCGAAGAGAAGAGGCGCCGCAGAGTGTGGACTGACTGTGCCCCAAAGGACCCGGAAAACGATGAGGGTGCACACAAAAAGAAAGGCCGCGCGGGTCCTAAAGGTCAGGTGTCGAAAAAAACGTATCGACTGATGATCCGTTCGTGCTTCACCGTGATCACATCCCGGCCCTTGACGACGGGGTTGCCGTCTTTCCCTGCGAACGCCCAAGTGTACGTAGACATGTCCCCCGTTGTATGGATCGGGCCGGTGACCGCGAGGTCCATTCCCGGCATCTGCGCCTGTACCGCTTTAATCGCATATTCAATGCCCGCAAATCCTGAGAACCACGCTGCCGGCTCGCCGATGACCACGTCTTCTGCATAGGTTGAAGGGATGCCCGTGATGCGATCAGCGGCGTTTCGAGTGTTCCAGATTTTCAGGTGACGATCGACGATCTTTGCGACGGGATGGGACATGTCTCACTCACGCTTATGTGCAAGGCGTCTAAGATCCTTGCGGTTGCGCAAACCGCATACCCCCAGCTAAGACGATCGCGATCAGCGGCTCAATTGAACGTAGGTAAACGTCGGGCATCTAAAGGGGTCACGGAACGATACGAAGGTTTATGGCGCTCGCCCTTAAAGCCGAACACTTTCCCGATCGCCGAACGAGTGGCCGAGCTAGCACTACTTTGGCAGATTTTTGCGATTGATGGGCGAGACTGGATTCCCGAATCACGTTTTCAATGATTCATGGGTGGTCGGCTTTTTGGAGGGCTGACCATGGTGGAGACGGCGTCGAGGTGGGAAGATGAGCTTGGACGCTGGCTCAAGCCATTCCTGGATCGTTTAGGTCACAAGGCTCGGCGGCGGATGTGTCCACTGTATGTTTCGGGGCTGATTGGGCCGGGTGATCGCAAGAGCGTCCAGCCGATGGCGGCGCGGTTGGCGCCGGGCGACTATGACCAGTTGCACCATTTCATCGCTGATGGCGTCTGGGACGCGGCGCCGCTGGAAGCAGAATTGCTCGTTCAGGCCGACCGGCTCGTCGGCGGCAACGATGCAGTGCTGGTCATCGACGACACATCGATGCCGAAGAAGGGCGATCGCTCGGTTGGTGTCGCTCCGCAATATGCATCAACTCTCAGCAAGACGGCCAATTGCCAAACGTTGGTGTCGCTGACGCTTGCGCGCGGTGAGGTGCCGGTAATGGTGGCGCTACGTCTCTTCATTCCCGAGAGTTGGACGAGCGATCCGGTACGTCTGAAGCGTGCCGGCGTTCCAATCGAGCATCGCACGGCACGGTCCAAGCCAGAGATCGCGCTGGCTGAGATCGATCGCGTGATCGCCGCCGATGTTCGCTTCGGCTGTGTGCTGGCGGACGCGGGATACGGATCGAGCGCGCCGTTCCGTCATGCTCTGAGCGAACGTGGCCTCTTGTGGGCAGTTGGTATGTCGCGACGCCAGAAAGTCTATCCGAGCGATGTCACCATGATCTTTCCGACGGAGAAAGCCCGTAAGCCGCGCAAACACCATATCCCGGATATGTCGCCAGTTTCTGCCGAGACGATGCTGGTCGGCGAAAAGTGGCGGAAGATCAGTTGGCGCCGGGGCACGAAAGGCCCGCTGACATGCCTCTTCGCTGCACGGCGCGTCCGCATCGCGGACGGCCCAAAGCACCGCGTGTTCGATAAAGGTGTCGAGCGTATGCCTGGCGATGAAGTGTGGATCCTGGGCGAACGAAGATCGAGCGGAGAGCAGAAGTACTACGTCTCGAACCTGCCCGCTGACGTTTCGCTCAAGACGCTGGCAGCTGCCGTCAAGGCGCGGTGGATCTGTGAACAGGCGCATCAGCAATTGAAGGAAGAGCTGGGGCTCGACCATTTTGAAGGCAGGTCGTGGGCCGGATTACACCGACATGCCTTGATGACGATGATCGCCTACGCCTTCCTTCAATCCCGCCGCCTCACCGCAGCGGGACGGAAAAAAAAGAGTCTCAGGCGCTCCGCCACAGCCGAGCATGCCAGCCATCAGACAAGCCATCCTCGACCTTTTCGTGCGGCCTCCACCATTACGATGCACGCACTGTGAGATGCTGCTCGCAGGCCGCCTTCAGCCAAATCTGCCAAAGTAGTGCTAGGGCGTGAACTCATAAATTCAGAGTAGTCGGTGGACGTCCGCTTTGGCGCGCATTCCGGACTCAAGTCGGACATTACGGCACTTCCGAAAAGTGCCCATAAGCGACATCGATCACAGATGGCGGCTCAGTCAGCGGGGATCGTAAACTGAAAGAGAGCACCCCGCGGGTCGCACCCGGTCGCCCACAGCCGCCCACCATGGGCTTCGATGATCGAGCGGCAGATCGAGAGGCCCATCCCCATGCCGTCGGACTTGGTCGTGTAGAACGGCTCGAACAGACGCGAGAGGCTCTCCGGGCTCAGCCCCGGGCCGGTGTCCCGCACCCCGACGCGCACGCCACCTTCGGACGGGACGGCATCGATGCTGATCTGTAATTCGCACGCGCCATCCCCAATACCCCTCAAGGCCTGAATGGCGTTGAAGATTAAGTTCAGCATCACTTGTTGCAGTTGGACCCGATCGCCTTGGACACGCGGCAAGCCCTCCGCAAATTGCGTCCGCACCGACACGCTATTGTTTGCGGGTCCGCACGGGTGAGAGCAATAACCTCAAGAATGGCATCGTCAATCGCTACGGCGTCCTTTCGTGCGGGCACCTTTTTAATGAGCGCACGTACTCGCTCGACGACCTCGCCTGCCCGATTCCCCTCCTTGATAATCAGAGAGAGCGTGTCATCCACCTCATGAAAGTTTGGCGGGCTCCGCTTTTAGGAAACGCCGGGCGGCCAACGCGTATGTGACTGCCGCCGTAATCGGCTGGTTCACTTCATGGGTGTCCACTTGCGTGATATGCCGTTCAAGCAAGCTATCCCGATAGTGAAGACCGAACGCGCGATGCTCCAAATAGCGTCTCCGCGCGGTTGTCATTTGGGGACTGTATTGAGGGTCGGATGAGACGCCAAACGCCGTCGTCAAGAGCCGAAGGTTATATTTCTCGGCGACATCGTTGATCGAGGCCCCGATAACAAAGGCGGCATCGAGCTGGTGGCATCAACGTTGAAGCGCTGGCCGAGATCGCGGCTCATTCTGGGCAACCATGATGATTGGTTCCTACGAGTATTGGGAACGGACGATCCGGACTCAGCGGTTGTCGCTTCGTGGGTGCGCAATGGAGGGCTTTCTACCCTCTACAACTACGACTATGAGGCTGATCTCCACATGGCCCGCGGCGCCGTCAAGATCGACTATCAGCACCATATCTCGCTCTTCCAAGAAGCCTCCCTTCTTGAAATCGACGGACCGTTCGCCTTCGTTCACGCTGGGGTCAATCCGGAACGCCCCATCGACAATCAAGAGCGCAGTGACTGCCTTTCAATCCGGAAACCATTTCTCGATTATCCGGAGCCCTTGTCCCATATCGTTGTACAGGGACACACCATCACGGACACGCGACGCCCGCTCGTCACCCACAATCGCATCGCGCTGGACACCGGCGCGTATGGGACCGGGGCAGCGATCCATGCGCTGGCTATGCCCGGCAGCCGCGTCGTCAGTCCGCCCGGCCTCGCGCCCCGGTGGGACCCGACGCCGTAGATCGCGCAGCGCCAAAGGAAGCGGCAATGGAGTACCGAAAGCTCGGCCGCACCGGCCTCGACGTCTCAACGATATGCATGGGCTGCATGAGCCTCGGCGTGCCGGGCAACCGGTTCAATCCATGGGCGGTCGACGCCGAGGAAAGCCAAGCGCTGCACGCGTTCCGGCTATGTCTGGGACCACCTGATCCGGCACCGTCGTCGCCCGCCACGCAGACCAATACTCCTTTGCGCTGTGCATTTCGAACGAAGGTTGGAGCCGTGGCAGCTGAAGTACTTTCTCGCGGTCGCCGACGAGCTGAATTATGGACGCGCCGCTACCCTACTTAACGTTGCGCAACCTTCGATCACGCGTGCGGTCCAGGGGCTCGAGAACGAACTCGGAATAACCCTTTTCTTGCGCGACAAGCGCCGCGTCGAGTTGACGCCGACAGGTCGCGTGTTCGCCGATGAAGCTCGTGGCCTCCTAGCAGGCCTCGAAATGGGCGTGCGACAAGCCCGCCGCGTCGAGCGCGGCGAGGTTGGAACGCTCCGCTTCATTTTTGCCCGATCGCATCGACTTAGATCCAGTTAAATTGGAGCTGATACTAAATGACAGAACGGACATCCAACTGTATTGCTATCGCTCTCGCGTCACACTACTCCGGGCGACCGGCTGAACGAGCGACCCGAATTCCGCCATCGCGACCAGGATTAGAACCTCCTGACCGGATGCGTAGCTGTGAATAGCCTGGGACAAACGGGTATTGGCTGCCCGACGTGGAGTGCGCGATGCTGAGGCCTGATTGTAGCGAATCATGATGATGTGGCTGTGGGATAGTCGTCGACGGGGTATAAGTATGAGGGGTTTTACAACGTCCTTGTGAACGCCGTCGAATGGAAAGTCGGGGCATTAAATTCATCGCCGATTTGAAGCGCGGACGGCTTATGAGGAGGTGATGGGCACTGGCATCAAGCGCCGCGCGCCCACTAAAGCGATCATCGGAAAGCAGATCCAATCAGCCTCGAACGTCATCCCGCTCCAGCCGAACCCGAGATCGCTTTTGCGCTCGACACATTGAAGATGGACAGGCTCAGTCCACGCTCCCGCTCGGAAAGGAGCAAAAGCGTCCTGGTTGGGTCACGTCTGTTCAAGAGTTACTTGGGCAATCGTGGGATCGTCACGCCATCGGACAGATGGTTGACGCTCATGAGATGGACAGCGTATTTCGGACTCGGGACATCCTCCATCGCATCTTCTTGCATCACGACGCTTACCTGGAGATCACGCTATGAATCGCTTCTCACGATTGGCCGGTGTCGCCGCAGTGGCGCTGGCCGCATCCAGCGCGGGCACTCATGCACAGCAGTCAGACCGCGCTCAGATCGGTGTACTGGAATGCCGCGGTGCCGCCAGCGTCGGCTTCATCGTCGGATCGGTAACCAATCTCGGCTGTGTGCTGCGCGGCGATGGTCGCCGCGACGAACCCTATGTGGCGACCATCCGCAAGGTCGGCCTTGACGTCGGAATTACCCAGGAAACCACCCTGACGTGGGCGGTGTTTGCGCCGGTCGAGCGGTCCGGACCCGGCGACCTCGCTGGCAATTACGCCGGCGCGCAGGGCAGCGCTTCGGTCGGGGTCGGCGCCGGCGCCAACATGCTGGTCGGTGGTTCGGCAAATTCCATAGCGTTGCAACCCGTGAGCCTGCAGGGATCGACCGGCCTGAATGTCGCCGTAGGGTTGGAAGGTCTGGAACTGCGTCCCGGCAGGTAGACCGAATTCGCGATTAGGCCACACATTTTGAATCCGGTTTCGTGTGCCGCGAAACCGGATCTTTCATTTTGCCGTGAAGGCTCATGTCTGTGAATCGGCATGGACCTTGACCCCCAATCGGCACCCAAGGCTGACCCCACCCGAGGCAACATAAGTTCTGCAAATCATTTCAGAATTTTGCATAGCACGGTGGTCAATGTTGGGCGCCGATGGGGGTCAAAGTTCGGAGCCGATGCACAGCCTCCACCCCAAGGGTCTTTATGAATTCAACATTAGGCAAGAAAACTATGAGCGTCCCTACGAGAAACATCGTGCCCAGCGTGAGAGCCGACGAGTTCTCCTTTTGAAAGGCCTGATATATGGCCCCTAGAAACGCAAACATCGACATCGCGGCAACAAAATACGAAAATATGTCCCTAACTTTATCCATGCCAGCCCCGACAACGATTCGCTGAAAAGCGTTATTATAACTCGCTGAGATAGAGACCTCAAAACCGCCTGTGGACTATTTTGAGCGGCGAGCAAGCGTAAGGCGGATTAGCGCAGCGTACCCCGCCGCAACTGTCTCTCGGCGCAATACGCATTGCTATTGCGCCGTACTCGTTGACGTCGGACGTTGCCCGCCTTGGGAGGCGACCGCGCTTCGCGCCTACGTCATTGACGAGGCCTGCGATGCTCTATCTAGTTGCCGCAGTGCCGCCACGCGGCAGCCCGATGACCGGAATATCAATATGCGTTTGCAAATGGCTCGCTGCCTCACTCGTCTCACCGTCGCAACTCTGCTATCCGCCGCACTGTCGCTGCCCGCTCACGCGGAAACCGGCAAAGTCCGTTTCAAGTTCTTCAAGGCCGGATGGTTCATCGGAGCGCAGGCAGGGAGCGGAATCCTCAGCTTCCGTGGTGAGATGTATCCGTTTCGCATCGGCGGCGTGAGCGCGGGCCTGACGTTTGGGGGCTCCTCGACCGATCTGGTCGGCGCGGCGCAAAATATGCATCAGGCTTCGGACATCGAAGGCATTTATACGGCGCTCGGCGCAGGTGTGGCGGTCGGTGCAGGCAGGCGGGCCATCCAGATGCGCAACGCCAAGGGCGTCGTCCTGACGCTGGAGGGCGAGCAACTGGGCCTCCAGTTCGATTTCGACCTGAGCGGAATGAGCGTCTCCATCCAGAACCAGTAATCGGATGCACCAGCGTCAATGCGTTGGCCTTCACTGCGACATCCAAGCAGCAAGCATAATCCACCAATGTCGAGATGTTTGCGCGGCGGAATACACTTCGCTATTCCGCCCTGCACTGCGCTATACCCTCACAGTGAACCGCTCAACAAGATGCGCGCCGGAATGCTGGACTGCCAATTCTGCTCTCTTCAAACGCATGTCAAAACTGAGCAAGCGCCTCGCCCCTAGTCTTCGTCGCTGGCGGCGCAGCATACGGTCGGCGCGACGAAAGCTTGCGCGCGTGCCGCGGGCCATTCAAATCGCGGGCGCCGTCGCGATCGTGCTTGTGATCCTCGTGCTGTCCAACCTCGTCTATCACGTGATCCACAAACCGACGGAGTTGTTCTTCTTTGTCGGCCACAGGCTCGACAAGGAGCCGACCGAGACGTGGCGTCACTACGGGGCGCTGTTCCGCACCTATGCAACGCGGTCGATCACGCCCGAATTGCTGGCCGCGCTGGCGCAGGTCGAGAGTTCCGGCAATCCCTGGGATCGCACCTATTGGCGCTGGCGGTTCTCCTTCAATCCGTTCGCGATCTACCGGCCCGCATCCAGCGCCGTCGGTCTCTTTCAAATGACCGATCCGGCCTATGCCGAGGTTGCGCGGTTCTGCATCCGGGCGAACGCGGTCACGGATACGGGCTGTGGCTTCGGCCCCTATATTCGCGCCATCCCGAGCCATGCCACCGAGCTGGCGTCGATCTATCTGGACCGCAATGTCGCCGCCGTCCTCGCTCGCGCAGGCGGTGTGGCGCCGACCCCGCAACAGGTGCAGGATCTCGCCGCCTTCATCCATCTCTGCGGCGGAGGTCCCGCGACTGCCTATGCGCGCCGTCGCTTCCAGATGACGGCCAATGAGCGATGCGGCGACCATTCCGTTGCGGGTTACGTCGCCAGGGTCAACGCGTTGAAGCGCAAGTTTCTGCAGATTGCAGCTGAATGAGCAGGAGACCGGGTGCGAGGTCCACCCCACCCGCCCACGTCGATATTGCGCACGGCCCCGGAAACCCCGAATATCCCGCCCAATCAAAAACACCCATGGGAGCCCCCACCCCTATGCAATTCGATGACGTCATCCTCTCCCGCCGCAGCATTCGCGGCTACAAGCCCGACCCGGTCCCCCAGAAGCTGATCGCGGAAATCATCGGACTCGCGATGCGCGCGCCGTCGTCGATGAACACCCAGCCGTGGAATTTCTACGTCATCACCGGCGAGCCGCTCAACAAAATCCGCGCCGGCAATACCGAGCGGATGATTGCGGGTGTCCCGCAGTCGCGCGAATTCCGCACCGGGCAGGCCTTTGCGGGCCATCACCGCGACCGGCAGGTCGGCGTCGCCAAGCAGTTGTTCTCGGCCATGGGCATCGCGCGCGACGACAAGGAGATGCGGCAGGACTGGGTGCTGCGCGGCTTCCGCCAGTTCGACGCGCCGGTCTGCGTGATCGTGACCTATGACCGCGTGCTCGACGGCAGCGACGATACGCCGTTCGATTGCGGCGCCGTGGCGACCGCCCTCGTCAATGCCGCCTGGTCGCGCGGCCTGGGCGCCGTGATCAACAGCCAGGGCATCATGCAGTCGCCGGTCGTGCGCGAACATGCCGGAATTGCCGACGATCAGGTCATCATGAAAAGCATCGCGCTGGGATGGCCGTACATTCCTACATCGGCTTGTAGGCATGGCATAATGTAAACGTTCGGAAAATCGACTTCGACCGTATCGCTGCAATTTGAATTGAGCGGTCCGGCTTTGCCGAGCCACCTTTAACGAGTTCGATGCAAATGAGCGATCTACTTCCGTCCTTGGCCCGGGAGGCGCAAGAAGCCTATGAAGCCGGAAATTTTGATGCGGCAATCAGTAAACAAAAGCAGTTGATGGCCGAGACGACGAGGTTCATCCGTCCGCGTGTTCATGACTACTTGGCTCTTGCTATGTTCCTTTTCGAATCGAGCGCACTTGGAGAATCGTTCGATCGGTTGCAGAAGGCCGCGGCAATCTGGCCGGCTAA